>CAYSRZ010000026.1:0-10252 GCA_964433615.1 uncultured Acidimicrobium sp.
TGTCGCACCCGTCCAGCGACATCGTCGTCGACGTTGCCACAAATCACCGCGAAAGGTTTTCCTGCCCGTTCAGCAAGGTCGAACATTCCACCAACGACTTTGCCGTTGAAGCTCTCTGCGTCGAGAAATCCCTCGCCTGAGATGACGAGATCGCATTGTTCGACGAGGTCTTCGAGACCGAGTTCCTCGGAGACGATGTCGAATCCCGGTTGAAGTCGTGCGCCGAGTGCAGCGAGCCCGCCCGCCAAACCTCCGGCGGCTCCTGCGCCTTCGATCAGGCTGACGTCAACGCCGAAGCGTTCCTTGTAGACGTCGACGAGTGCAGCAAGGCGGTTGGTCAGGAATTCCACTTGTGCCGGTGAGGCACCCTTCTGTGGACCAAACTGTCGCGCTGCCTCGACGAACGAGGTACGCACGTCGCATGCGACGACAAAGTCGACTGCCTTCAATCGTGCAGGTGACGTGATCGCCTCGACTGCGCCGAGGCCACCGTCGGTCGTCGCCGAACCACCGACGCACACGATGATTCGCTGGGTGCCTTCGTTGAGGGCGATATCGATGAGTTGGCCCGTGCCGATAGTGGATGCAGCGATTGGATCGTTTGCGTCCTTCCCGCCGACGAGTTGGAGTCCAGATGCACGCGCCATCTCGATGATCGCGGTGCCGCGCGAGGATCGCCACTCGACTTCGACTGAGCGACCAAGCGGATCGGTGACCGTGGACTTTCGATTTGCCCCACCGAGTGCCTCGAGGGTGCCTTCTCCACCGTCTGCGACCGGCCGTTCGACGCACTCGTGACCGAGTTCCCAACATGCTGCACCGATCGCGGACGCGACCTGTGCGGCGGTGACGGTGCCACGAAACTTGTCGACCGCAGCAAGGATGCGCATGACCACAGGCTAGGTTGCCTCCGTGGCTGGTTCGTGGTCGGTGTCGTGGGCGTTGACCGAGTTGCTGGTCGTGCTTCTTGCACTGCCAGTCATCAGCACCGTCATGCGCTCGATTCGTTCTGGAGATGCCCTGGGGCCAGAACTTGAGCAGGGTCCGTCGATTTCTGTCGTCATACCCGCGCGCAACGAG
The DNA here is from genome assembly GCA_964433615.1 of uncultured Acidimicrobium sp. Classification (GTDB taxonomy): domain Bacteria; phylum Actinomycetota; class Acidimicrobiia; order Acidimicrobiales; family Ilumatobacteraceae; genus UBA3006. The sequence goes on from CAYSRZ010000026.1 coordinate 1,081, forward strand.
GCAGGTCGACTCGCACCATTGCTGAAGTCGTTGCAGGGTGCGGTGGACGTGGTCGAAGTGATCGTTGTCGACGACGAGTCGACCGACGACACCGCACGAGTGGCCAGTTCGTTTGGAGTAAAGGTTGTTATGGGAACGGCGCGACCGCAGGGTTGGGTTGGCAAGCCGTGGGCACTTCGACAGGGCCTGGAGGTGGCATCAGGCGAGTGGGTGGTGACCCTCGATGCCGACACGAGAGTCGCACCGACACTCCCACGAGCGCTCGTCGCCCAGGCCCGTCGACGAGACCTTGCACTGGTGACAGCAGCGGGGTCGTTTGAATGTCCAACATTCGGTGCCCAATGGATACACCCGGCCTTATTGACGACACTCGTCTATCGATACGGCCGACCCGATGCGTCGCGGAATCCCGATGCGCTCGCCAACGGACAGTGCATGGCATTTCGTCGAGAAGATGCGATCGGCAACGGATATTTCGAGGCCGTGCGAGGCGAACTCATCGAAGACGTCGCTCTAGCCAGGTGGCTGCACCGGAAGGGGTCGAGCGTCGCACTGGTGGATGCATCCGAGTTGTTGACCGTGAGGATGTTCGAGACGTTCGGTTCGACGGTGAGCGGCTGGGGGCGGTCATTGTCCATGGCGTCACTGCAGTCTCGGACGGCTTCTGGCATACGACTCGTGGCGCTTGCGACGTCACAGGTCTTGCCAGTCGTATTCATCATCACGGGACTCGCACCGGTCGCTGGAGGGTTCTTGCTGGCGTTGCGAATTGGCACGCTGTTCGGGACCAGGCGTGCATATGTGGATCGACGAGCGAGTTATTGGCTGTCGCCGGTGGCCGATGTGATTGCATGGGTAGTCGTTGCGCTCGGCACGATTCGGCACTTCGTCGGAGCCGATGTTTCGTGGCGTGGACGGTCGTATCAGGTCCGTCAGTCCGACTGATGGCAACATTGCATCCGATGGAATCCTTCGCCACCTTTCACCTCGTCTCATGGCGCAATCCACTCGTGGCGTTAGCGAGGCTTGGCCTCGATCGCTTATCGCTGCGCAGGATCGACGGAGTGCAGTTCTGGAGATTGTGCGGCACGGGAAAGGGTGCACGGACGTCGCCGAGTGCCGACTTGTCGCGAACGGCGGCGTTCATCGTATGGAAGGACCGAGCGACATACGAAGCATTCGTCGAGTCCCATCCGATATTTGCACGGTGGTCGTCACCCCGCCTCGTTCGTGAGCATTGGTCGACCAAGCTCAAGTCGACCGGTGGTCATGGGTCGTGGAAGGGCTACAAGCCATATGACCATCTTGCGCGAGGTCAAGCCGACGGCGTCCTCGCCGTGATCACGCGAGCCGACATCCGTGCACGCAGTTGGCGTGCGTTCGCGCGTGCTGGAGTCGAGGTGGACCGACAACTGCAGGCTGCCCCGGGGTTGATTGCCGTGTGTGGGATCGGTGAGGCCCCCATCGGACGGCAAGGAACATTCAGTCTGTGGGCCTCACTTGACGATGCCAGACGGTTCGCCTTCCAGACGTCGCGTCACCGGCAAGTCATCGACGAAACGCACCAGGGAGGCTGGTATGCAGAGGAGCTCTTCTCTCGTTTCGAGCCCTACGACGCGGTCGGCCTGTGGGACGGTCGCAATCCCTTGGAAATCGCACGCAACGCATAGGGCGCGAGCATTCCGTAGGGTTCCCCGTTCGTCACATGGTGCGTCTTGTGGGCGCGAGCGAGGTGGCCGAGAGCGCGTGACCGTCCTCCGACTCGTGAGCCCAGTCGGCGATGTATCACCAGGTCGTGGACGAATGCATAGACCACGCCATACGCAGTGACGCCGATGCAGATCGGTACGAGGATCGACAGTTGCGAAGCGTTGAAGCCAAGGGCGAACGCGCCGATCACGGCACCGGCGAAGATGACCGGATAGAGGTCATTGAGCTCGACTCGACTTGGTTCAACTCGAGCAGCGTTCAGGTGATGGCTGCGGTGGAGGCGCAGGCCAAAGCCGTGCATGACCCACCGGTGCAGCGCATACGTGACGGGCTCCATCAGTACGAAGGCAACGATTGCGACAAGAGTGAAGCGCACGGCGCATACGGTAGTCGTTGTCGGGCAGAATACTGAGGTGCTCATTGACATGTCCGTGAGATGGCTGATTGTGACCGACGTCTGTGCATGGGTCTTCTTTGGAGTCGTCATCGGGTGGTTCCAGGCTCGTCAACCCGCAGAGAGGCTGACTGGCACTGGTTGGTTCAGTCACATTCGGCAGTGGGAGCGGCACGGTCGTGTCTACCGGCGGTGGGCCGCAATAGATGTGTGGAAGGACCTCATTCCGGATGCTGGTACGTGGTTCGGTGGCCTCAGCAAACGACGACTACCGGCCGCAGTCGACGGGGGAATGGCACGTTTCGTCGCGGAATGCCAGCGAGCAGAGCGGACGCACATGGGTCAACTCGTCGTGTTGCCCGTGTTCGCGTTGTGGAATCCCTGGTCGGCATTCCTTTGGAACGTTGCATTTGCCGTAGTCGGAAACGTGCCCTGTTGGATGATCGCTCGATACAACCGTGCGCGCATTGTCGGCATCATGAATCGAAAAGCCGTCTAACATACGGGTGATGTTCCTTCGCGGCCGGCTGCAGTGGTCGTTGCTCGCAATTTCACTCGTGAGCGGAATCCTCGCGGTCGTGTCGTCGCGAGGTTCGGATTCGGACTCGACCACTGATACCAGCGTGGTCGAGTCGACGGTGGTCGAGTCGACGACGACTACGACGTACGTGCCGGTGATGTACACCGTGCAGATGGGTGACTCGCTCTTTCAGATTGCCAAGTCATACAACTTGAACATGAAGGAACTCATGGACATGAACGGCATCACGGACCCGGACAAGGTCTATGCCGGACAGGTTCTCCAGTTGCCGGCTGCTACCGGATTTGTTGGGTTTGCGTCGTCAACGACGATGGAACCGTAAGGGCGTCAGCGACTGACGCGTCGACGATCGTCGACGATGCGCGCGATATCTCCCATGATTCGGGCGATGTCAAAATCCTTCGGTGTGTAGACGGCGGCGACACCGTTTTCGAGGAAGAATTCTTGGTCGACTTCAGGAATGATTCCACCGACGACGACAGGGGAGTCGACACCAAGTTTGGAGAGATGATCGATCACGCTCGGCACCAGTTCGCGGTGTGATCCGGAGAGGATGGACAGGCCGATGATGTCGGCATCTTCGTCACGTGCGCTGGTCGCGATCTGCTCCGGTGTGAGACGGATGCCGCTGTAGACGACCTCCATTCCCGAATCACGCGCTGCTACTGCAATCTGTTCCGCACCGCTCGAGTGCCCGTCCAATCCGGGTTTTGCGATCAGCACCTTGGGCGGTCCACCTGGAATCTGGCGCACGAAGGTCGCGACGTCACTCAATTCGCTCACGCGGCGTCCTGCGGCTGCACCAACGCCAGTTGGGGCGCGATACTCACCGAAGGTCTCACGGAGGATGTCGGCCCATTCACCGGTTGTTCCACCGGCCATCGCGAGGGCAATTGACGACGGCATCACGTTTCGTCCTGCCCGCACGTCGTCCGCAAGTGCTTTGCGTGCAGCGTCGACTGCAGCGCCATCGCGATCCTTGCGCCAGCGACGAACGTCGGCAATGAGCGTTTCTTCGACTGAGTGATCGACGGTCAGGATGTTGTCGTTGCCGCCGAGTGGCGAGTCGGTCGACTCCGTGAAAGCGTTCATCCCAACGACGACCTGATCGCCCGATTCAATACGGCGCGTCCGCTCGACCATCGACGCAACGAGTCGACCCTTGAGTGCGTCCACGTTGTCGAATGCGCCACCGAGCGACAGGATTTCTTCGAGTTCCGCCCATGCAGCGTCCGCAAGCTCCGACGTCTTCTTCTCGACGACCAAAGATCCGTCGAACAAGTCGCCGTATTCGAGCAGGTCGGTCTCGAATGCGAGCACTTGCTGCATGCGCAACGACCATTGCTGGTCCCAGGGTCGAGGAAGACCGAGAGCTTCGTTCCACGCAGGCAACTGGACGCTGCGTGCCCGAGCGCTTTTCGACAAAGTGACGGCAAGCATTTCGAGCACGATGCGCTGCACGTTGTTCTCCGGTTGGGACTCCGTCAAACCGAGCGAATTGACCTGGACTCCATAGCGGAAGCGCAACGCTTTGTCATCGGTGATTCCATAGCGCTCGCGCCCGATCCGTTCCCAGAGCTGGGTGAACGCACGGAGCTTGCACATCTCTTCGACGAATCGGATTCCCGCATTCACGAAGAACGACATTGCTCCGAACACCTGTGGAAACTTTTCGGGTGCAATCTGGCCGCTCGCACGCACCGCATCGAGGATGTCGATGGCGTTGGCGAGCGAGAAGGCGATTTCCTGCACCGGCGTTGCACCGACCTCTTGGAGGTGATACGAGCACACGTTCATTGGATTCCATTTGGGGGCGTGCTGGGCACACCAGACGATCGTGTCGACCGTCAATTGACGAGATGGGGCTGGCGGGAAGATGAACGTGCCACGCGAAAGGTATTCCTTGAGTACGTCGTTTTGCGTGGTCCCTCGAAGTGCCGTGCTCTCCACGCCTTGGGCATCGGCATGCGCGACGTAGAGTGCGAGCAACCAGGCCGCTGGCGCGTTGATTGTCATCGATGTGTTCATCTCGCGCGGCGGTATCCCGTCCAAGAGCGTTCGCATGTGGCCGAGATGGGCAATTGGTACTCCCACCTTGCCGACTTCGCCACGCGCCAGTACGTGGTCCGGGTCATAACCGGTTTGCGTGGGAAGGTCGAAGGCGATCGACAACCCAGTCTGACCCTTTGCCAGATTCTGTCGGTACAGAGCGTTTGACGCGGCGGCGCTCGAGTGACCCGAGTACGTGCGCATCATCCACGGATCGTCTCGGCGGGTCGCCATGTCGATTAAGGCTACGCCGTGACCGCCGATGCGAGGCGACGGAGATAGTCGGAGCGAGCGACCTCAACGGCGCCGAGGCTTTCAAGGTGGGGAGTGAGCCACTGCACGTCGAGCAGGGTCAATCCGTGATCCTTCATCGCCTCCACGAGGTGCATCAAAGCCACTTTCGACGCATCGCGAGCAAGGTGGAACATCGATTCGCCTGCAAAGAGTCCGTCGGCACGAACTCCGTAGAGGCCGCCAACGAGAGTCCCTGATTCATCCAGGACCTCGATGCTGTGCGCCCAGCCAAGCTCGTGCAACTCGAGGTATGCATCGATGAACGGCTCGGTGATCCACCCACCTGGACGGTTTGGTGACGCGCAACCGCGCATCACTCGCTCGAATTGCAAATTCGTGGTGCATGAGTATCGACGAAAACTGCGTCTCATCGATCTCGTCACGCGCAGAGAGTCGAGTGGAATGATCCCTCGCTCCAGTGGTGACCACCACGCAATGTCATCCACACCGAACGCGGCCTCGGCGGGCATTGGAAAGATCCCATGTCGGTACGCCGAGATGAGCGTCGATGGTGCGAGGTCGGCGCCCCGCCCGACCAGATCGCTCGCCGGCCAACTCTCCGGTTTGGGAAACCGCCACACCGATGGTGGAAGTGGTGTCGGTGGGTGCTCGAACATGTCACTCCACCATGTCGTCGATGACGGTCAGTACGAGAAGAATCCCTGCTTCGTCTTGCGACCGAGCTTTCCTGCACCGACGAGGGACTTCAGAGTCTCGGCTGGTGCGTAGTTGGGATCCTTGAACTCCGCGTGCAACGCCTCGAGAATCGACAACGTGGTGTCGAGGCCGACTAGGTCGAGGAGCGCGAATGGTCCCATCGGGAAGTTGCAGCCGCCTTTCATCGCGGTGTCAATGTCTTCCATCGATGCGGTCCCCATTTCGTGCATGCGAATGGCGTTGTTGAGGTAAGGGAAGAGCAAGGCATTGACGATGAAGCCGGCCCGGTCGAGAACCTGCACTGGTTCCTTCTTGCACGACGTGGCAAATGCGGTTGCAGTCTCGATGGTGTCGTCCGATGCCGTGACTGGCCGGATGATCTCCACGAGTGGCATCAGTGTTGCTGGGTTGAAGAAATGGATACCACAGACTTTGTCTGGTCGATTCGTGACTTGGGCAAGCTTGATGACGGCCAAGGTGCTCGTGTTCGTGGCGAGGATTGCATCGGGTTTGACCAGCGTGTCGAGTTCCTTGAACAGGGCGATCTTTGCATCGAGGTCCTCGACGATCGACTCGATTACGAGATCGCAGTCCTTCAGGTCAGCAACCTGATCGGTCAACGTAATGTTGGCAAGGGCGGAGTCACTGTCAGCCTGCGTGATCTTCTCCTTTGCAACTTGTTTGTCGAGACTCTTGGTGACCGCATCTTTGAGTTGTGAAGCGGTCGCAATTGAACGAGATCGGACGATCACCTTCTTGCCCGAGCGCGCGATCACCTCGGCAAGTCCAGAGCCCATGATTCCCGATCCGCAGATTCCTACCGTGTTGATTTCTCGAACAGCCATGGTGTAACCGTACTCATGGTCGAGTCCACGCAGCGAACCCGTTCCCCGCTGAAGTTGAGGAGGGTGGTAGGTTGCCGACTGGATGGGAATCGTCGTCTTGCAGGGTGGTGGACCGTTTGTCTCCAACGACGAGCTCGACCGAAGTTTGCTCTCGCCGCTCGACGGGCCGATCGCAATCCTGCCGACGGCGGATGCCTTCGAGAATCCCGACGTGCTCAAAGCCAGTGCCCGAGCCTGGGCCGAGCGATTGGGTCTGTCCATCGTCATCTGTGACGTGTTCACCCGAGCAGACGCTCGAGAAGAACACCACGCACGAGCGATCAGCACTTCTGCCGCCGTCGTACTTGCCGGGGACTCGTCAATCCACCTGCGTTCCACGCTGCTCAACACGGCCGTGTGGGGTGCAGTGAGCCGGCAAGCCGAATCAGGGGTCGTGGTCGGCGTGGGTAATTGCGCAGCAGCGCTCTGCGACCCGATGATTGATCCACGAGGAGGAGCGTTCGGGCTCGGACTCGGGCTAGTAACTGAACTTGCAGCCATCGTTGAAGTTGAGCAGTGGACGGATGAGCGCCTGAGGCGAACCCGTCAGCTCGCGACGGGTCCTCTTGCAGAGATTCCGACGGGCTCTGCGATGATCAGGGATGGATCACACTGGAAGATCGTGGGTGATGTAGTCGTCCACGGTCTTGAGGGTGACACTTTCTCGTGACGAGATCATCTCAATTCCGTCCTGACGTGCAAGGCATACGAGCAATAGCAGTACTGCTCGTCGTTCTGTATCACGCAGGGGACTTGATAGACGCTGGGTTCATCGGCGTGGATATGTTTTTTGTGATCTCTGGATTCGTCATTATGGGATCAGTCCAGAGGGGATTAGCGACAACCAATTCATTCTCTGTGCTCAATTTCCTGGGTCGGCGCGTCAGGAGACTCTTCCCCGCATTGGCGGTGATGGTCGGAATCACGATGCTTATGACTCCGTGGCTTGCACCGATCTCCTCGCTGACACAGACGATGCGCACCGGCCTCTTCTCATCGGTGAGTGCAGCAAATCTGTTCCTCTACAGGTTCAGGCCTGATGGATATTTCGAGGTCGCAGAGAAGACCAATCCTCTGTTGCACATGTGGTCTTTGTCGATTGAGGAGCAGTTCTACGTGGGATTTGCGGTGCTCCTTGCCCTGATTGCACTCATCATTCGTGCGCGACCATCGACTCGACTTCTCATCACGACCTTCTCGCTCATCGGGACTATCTCTTTTGTTCTGTGTGTGTACCTGGGATCACGGAGCCTGTCGATTCCACAGACACTTTCTCGGATCGTCGGTTCGGATGCACTCGATAGCGATTTCAACTTCTACCTGCCACTCACACGAGCGTGGGAGTTCATCGTCGGAATGTTGCTTGCCTTCGTTCCGGCGTCGCAGTCTCAGTGGTCGCGGGTGCGGTCAGGGCTTGCTCTCTTGCTACTGGTGATGTCGGTGGTGCTGATTTCTGATCAGGACAGGTTTCCGGGGTTGATCACCGTCATCCCGGTTGCGCTCACCGTGGTGTTGATCGGTAGCGCACCGATTCGTGGCCCTCTTGGTGCAATGCTTGCGAGCAGGACGATGGTCTATGTCGGGGACCGCAGCTACAGCTGGTACCTATGGCACTGGCCAATCATCCAATTCGTCAGACCTGTATTTCCAGAGAGCCGTCTGGCACTGGTTGTCGCTGCAATCGCGTCCTTTGCTCCAGCCATGATTTCGTATCGCCATCTGGAACTGCGATTCATGCACCGCACCTTGCCAGCCCGACAAACCGCTGGGCTCGCTTTGGCCCCGATGGTGATTGCTGCCATCGCCTTCGCTGCGCCGTTCAAGCCGTTTTCGGAACTCGGACTTCATCTTGACGCAGAGCGCGGTTGTGAGTCCGGAGACCCGGCCCTTGTTGCGCGTGATTCACGATGCACGATTGGGGTCTCTGGGTCTCGTGGGCAAGCAGTGCTGCTCGGCGATTCGCACGCCGGCCAACTTTCTGAAGGTTTTGTCCTCGCCGCCCATCAACTCAAGCTTGATGCGACGATTGCAGTGCGGGCAGGAAAACCACTGATTGCGCAGTCTGGGATGTCAATGGAACTAGGGGACGACGACCTGGTTGATGCAGTTGTCGAGAACAATCCGTCTGTCGTAGTCATTGCGCAGTCACGGTACCCAAATTCGCTCCCCGAAGGAGTTAGGTGGCAAGACGCCTTTGCTCCGGTTGTTGGGTATCTCGCAAACAAGTCGATTCCGCTCGTCTTGGTCAACTCATCATCCATAATTGGAATTGACCCAATGAGTTGCTCTTGGCTGTCTATCCAGTTGAAGCGATGTAGCTCTGATGTAACTGCGACGAGGGCACAGGTTGAGGCTCCGGTCGCTGCTGGTTTAGGAGACGAACGAGAAGCAATTGCGGGGACTTCAACCAAAATTGTAGATCTACTCGACATCTTCTGTGATCAAAGCAGTTGTCCGGCACGTCAAGCAGGCAAGTGGATGTGGCGTGACTCGGCACACATCTCTCGTTACGCGAGTGAACTGGTGGCGCCACTCTTGCGAGACGCCATGTTCGACTCGATGATGACGAGCTAGCTCTCGACGATTACCACTGACTCGATGACCAGCGGTTCACTCGGTGGAACGCCGTTGGCCACCGGATCT
>CAYSRZ010000027.1:0-10139 GCA_964433615.1 uncultured Acidimicrobium sp.
TCGTCGCCGTCCGTGGCATGGATCTTGATCTCGGCGGGAAGGTTCGTGTTCGTGTTGCGCTCTTCATACGTCGTGATCGGTGCGAGTTGGCTGTAGCGCAGGTTGCTCGTGAGGTACGTGTCGTAGATGCCGCGAGCGATCGCTTCTTCGTCGCCACCGCCCGTGAAGACGAACTGGCCCTTCTTCGCCTTCACGATCGCCGTCCCGGTGTCTTGGCACATGGGGAGTACGCCACCAGCGGCGATGCCCGCGTTCTTCAGCAGGTCGAGGGCGACGAATCGGTCGTTCGGGCTCGCCTCGGGGTCGCGCAGGATGTCCGCGAGTTGCTGCAGGTGTCCTGTGCGCAACAGGTGTGCGATGTCGCGCATGCCTTCGCGGGTGAGGAGCGAGATCGCCTCGGGGTCGACGCGCAGGAACTCACCGTGCGGCGTGGAGAAGGTGTCGACGCCGTCGCGTGAGACCAGTCGATACTCGGTCGTGTCTGGACCGAGGGGAAGCAGTTCGGTGTGGACGAATGGCGCGGGCTGTGGTGCGGACATCGCGAGTGCCGACCGATGCGCCTAGACGAGCGCCGGCGTGCCCTTGAATGCGCCGGGATCTCCGGCGGCGGGGATGAGCGGCTTGGACCAGGCGACGGTGGTGGCGATCGTGGACGCCACCTCGCGCCACGCCTTCGGGTCCCAGCCCTCGGCGCTTGCGGGCACGGTTCCGTCTCCGCGCAGGAAGACGAACGCCGGAAGTTCGGAGAGGCCAAGTTGTTTGACGAACGTGCGGTCCGGGTCGGCGAAGGTGAGGAACTCGGTCGCGAGCGGCCCGAGGAATTGTTTGGCCTCGGGGGCACTCGCGGTGACCACGAAGTTGACCCGAGTTGCGGCCCCGGAGAATTGGCGCATGATGCGCGCGCAGGTCTTCAAGATCCAGGCGCTTTCGTGGGTGTAGGGGTCGATCACGAAGCTCGTGAGGTGGAACAGGGTGAGCCATTCGCGCAGGGTTCGACCATCGGCGTCGATCGGGGTGAGGACGGTGTCGAGGGAGGGTGCGGTTGCCACGCCTGAAACGGTAGCAATGTTGGGTCTCGCCACCCGATATGGCCGTCGGCACATCCGTTCGTCCGCCCGTCGCGTGGCGCCCTAGCCTTGGGCGCATGTCCGCACGCTCACGCAACCTGCCCCGCCGTTCCTGCCTGTCGATTCCCGGGTCGTCGGACAAAATGCTCGCCAAGGGCCCCGGCATCCCTGCCGACATGGTGTTTTTGGACTTGGAAGACGCCGTCGCGCCGAAGGAAAAGGAAGCGTCGCGTCCACGCATCGCGGAGGCGATTCGCTCGCAGGAGTGGGGCGACAAGGTCCTCTGCGTGCGCGTGAACGACTGGTCGACGAAGTGGACTGCCTTCGACATCATCGAGGTCGTCGGCAAAGCCGGTCCTCGGCTGGACGAGATCATGTTGCCGAAGGTGGAATCGGCGGCCCAGATCGTCGCCACCGACCTGCTCTTGCGTCAGGTCGAGATCGCCGCGGGACTTCCCGTCGGCCACATCGGCATCGAGGCCCAGATCGAGACCGCACGCGGTCTCATCAACGTCGAGGAGATCTGCGCGGCGAGCCCGCGTCTCGAGACCATCATCTTTGGACCTGCGGACTTCGCGGCGAGCATGGAAATGCCTGTGCTCACCGGTGGTGTGCCGATCGAGGAGTATCCCGGCGACCACTTCCACTACGTGTTCAACAAGATCTTGATGGCCGGTCGTGCGAACTCGCTGCAGGTGATCGACGGACCGTTCCTCCACGTTCGCGACTCCGAGGGCCTGCGCAACTACTCGTTGCGTGCACGAATGCTCGGCTTCGACGGCAAGTGGGCGCTGCACCCCGATCAGGTCACGGTGTTGAATGAGGTGTTCTCACCGACCCAAGAGCAGTTCGACCGCGCCTGGGAGATCATCGACGCCTACAAGGCTGCGACCGAGGGCGAGGGCAAGGGTGCCGTGATGTTCGGCAACGAGATGATCGACGAGGCGAGCCGCAAGATGGCGCTCAAGTTCATCTCGCGCGGCGAGCGAGCAGGCCGCGTCCGGTCACCAAAGAGCTGACGACTTCATGACGCGCCGCTTCGACGCGGTCCTCTTCGACGCGGGTGGGGTGTTCATCCTTCCCGATCCCGTCGCGATGTCGACCGCGGTCGCGCCGTTCGGCGGAGACTCCTCGATCCCCTCGCTCATGCGTGCGCACTACGCGGGAATGGCGCGACTCGACCGCTTCGCCGCGCAACACGACAAGGACACGATCGACTCGTTCAGTTGGGAGCCGTATCGCGAGGCCTACATGGAATCGGTCGGCGTGCCCGAGCTCGATCGTCCCGCGGCACAGGAACGCGCGCGCAAGATGTTCTCGCCCTTCCTCTGGCGGTTCCCGATCGACGACTCCGTCGCCGCGCTGTGGCGACTGCACCTCAACGGCCTGCCGATCGGGATCGTGTCGAACGCGAGCGGTCAGGTCGAGGCCACGCTCGCTTCCCAGTGCGTGTGTCAGGTGGGATCCGGGGCCGGAGTTCCGGTGTTGATCGTCACCGACTCGCACGCAGTCGGCGTCGCCAAACCGCATCCAGGCGTCTTTGCCGATGCGATTGCGTTGCTCAACTCGCGAGGGATCGCCACCGATCGCATCGCCTACGTCGGGGATTCATACGTGAACGACGTCGGTGGCGCGCGCAATGCAGGACTTCATCCGCTGTTGTTGGACCCGTACGACGACCACGCCGACTTCGATTGCGAGCGCATCACGTCGGTGCACGACGTGGCGAGTTTCGTCTAGCGCTTCGATTCCTCGCACAGCCGTCGGGCGATCACCTTCAGGCACAGCGTCTCGTCTGCGCCCTCGAAGATCGACAACACTCTGGCGTCGACGAACAACCTGGACACGGGATACTCCTCGGCATAGCCGTAGCCACCGTGGATCTGCATCGCTTCGCGCGTGACCCACTCGGCCGCCTTGCACACGTAGGCCTTGACCATGCTCGCTTCCATCGCGCCTTCGCCCTTGCCCATCATCTTGGCGACGGCGTAGCTGAACTGACGCGAGGCCTGGGTGATGACGGCCATGCGGCCGAGCTTCAACTTGGTGAGCTGGTAGTCGGAGATCGGGTTGCCGAACACCGTGCGGTTGTGTGCGTAGTCGGATGCGGCGTCGTAGGCGGCCTGCATCACACCCACGGCTCGCGCGGCCGTCTGCAGTCGACCGTTTTCGAAGCCTTCCATTTGGTAGTAGAAGCCCTTGCCGAGACCGGCATCGCCACCGATCACGTTGGCGTGCGGGACCCACCAGTTTTCGAGTGCGATCTCGTAGCTGTGCATGCCGCGGTAGCCGATGGTGTCGATCGGGCGGCCCTCCATCTTTCCGCCACCGGGTTGGGTGAAGAGGAATCCGTGTGCGTCGCCGAGCGGCTTTTCCACGATGAAGATGCTCAGTCCCTTGTGCAGCTTGCTGCGGTCCGGGTCGGTGCGGGCGAGCAACATGAGCACGTTCGCGCGCGCGCCGAAGGTGCACCACGTCTTTACTCCGTTGATCACCCAGCCGTCGACGCCGTCGGCATTCGGGGTGCGCACGGCGGTCGTCTTCAAACTCGCGACGTCGCTGCCGTAGTCGGGCTCGGTGACGGCGACGGCAGCCATCGTCTCGGTGGTGGCGAGTCGGGGGAGCCAGTATTGCTTTTGTTCCTCGGTGCCACCCTTGACGAGTGCGCGAGTGAGGATCTCGGGTCGGGTGATGAGTGAGCCTCCGATGCCGAGTGACGCGCGAGAGAGTTCCTCGGTCGCGATGCAACTCGCCATGTACTCGCCGTCGCCACCTTCGCTGAAGCCGCCGTATTCGCTCGGCACCGACAATCCGAATGCACCGATCTCGGCGAGGCCCGAGATGATCTCCTCGGGCACGTCCTCGTTGTAGCGGTGGACGTGCTCGGCACGCGGCGCGATCACCTTGGCGGCAAAGCTGCGGAACGTGTCCTGGACCATCTCGAAGTCGTCGTCCAAGTGCCGCGGTCCGGGGGTTGCGGCAAGTGAGGCGACGAACTCGGGGTCGCGATAGGTGGCGACGAAGTCCATGACGTTCGCGAATGGTTGGGCCGAGGTGCCCCACAGCGCTTCGCGGCCGAGGATGCGTGTGGCGACTTCATGCACCATGTCGGCGACGAACGCGCAGGTGATGAGTCCTTCGGTCTCGCCCTTTGCGCCGTAGTCGATCAGCGACGACGCCGTTTCGACCGCTGCGGCGGCATGGGCGACGTCGTAGGCGAGCTGTTGATGCACGTCAGGTCCACCGGTGGCCACGAGCGTGGCGATACCGGTTCGCACGACTCCGCGTGCGACGTCGACGACTTCTGCGGCACGCGTGATATCGGGCATGGTGGCCATGGCGAAAGGCTACCGATGGCCCTTTCGGATGGCCTAACCGTGCGCAAGCACCTCGCCTACGCTTTGGGGCGGTGGCATCGATCAGCGGGCTTCGCTCGACCCTCACGACCCTCAAGTGGGTGCTCTTTGCCGCGATCGTCTACTTCTTCGTCCTGCCCCTCATTCCGGGGTTCCGCAACGCGGTCGCCGAACTCAGCCACGTCACGCCATCCCTGCTCTTCCTCGGACTGGCCCTCGAGATGGCGGCATTGTTCGCCTACTCGATGCTCACGCACGCGGTCCTCGGGTCTCACCACCAAAGTCCGTCGGTCTGGAGGCTGTTTCGCATCCAGATGAGCACGAAGGCCGTCGGCAACATCCTGCCCGGAGGCAGCGCCGCGAGCAGCGCGCTCGGGTACCGGCTCCTGACCCTCTCAGGGGTGAGCGGCCCGGACGCCGGATTCGCCCTCGCCACGGCCGGTCTCGGCTCGGCCGTCGTGTTGAACCTCATCTTGTGGGTCGGTCTCATCGCGTCGATCCCTGGACGCGGGGTGAACGCGGCCTACGGCACCGCGGCGCTCATCGGCGTCATCGTGATGGTGATCGCCGCCGCCCTCATCTTCGGGTTGATCGACGGCCAGGGTCGTGCCGAGCGCGCATTGCGATGGTGTGCACGCTCGTTGCGCTTCGACGAGGACCGCGCAGCCGAGGTGCTGCGACACATGGGCAACCGATTGCAGGGGCTTGCGTCCGAGCCCGGATTGTTGTGGCGGGTGTTGATGTGGGCGACGGTGAACTGGCTGCTGGATGCGGCTGCGCTGTGGGTGTTCCTGCGCGCCTTCGGGGCGTCGCTCGAGCTCGACGCGCTCATCGTGTCGTTCGGTCTCGCCAACATCATGTCGGTCGTTCCGATCACGCCCGGTGGACTCGGCATCGTCGAGGGCATCTACATTCCGACGCTGATCGGATTCGGTCTCACGCGCAACACCGCCACCGTCGGCGTGTTGTCGTATCGCATCGCCCAATATTGGGTGCCGATCCTCGTCGGCGGCGTCCTCTATCTCACCCTGCGTGTCGGTCCGTTCGCCATCGAGCGACGCCAGAAACTCAAGCCCATCCGACGCATCGCCGCCGACGCCGTCGCTCATCCTTCCAGCCGCATCGACTGGATCGAGCACTATGCACCGCGCGACCGCACCGGTCAGTTCCCGATGCCCGACTTCAGGGGCATGGACGACGACGATGACATCGATGGGTAGCGTGAGGTGACATGACCACTCACGAGCGCCCATTCGGTCGTTGCCTCGAGGACTTCGTCGTCGGCGACGTCTACCGCCACTGGCCAGGCAAGACGATCACCGAAGCAGACGACCATCTCTTCTGCATGATCACGATGAACCACCACCCGTTGCACACCAACGACTGGTTCGCCTCCCAGAGCGTGCAGGGCCGCAACGTCGTCGTCGGCAACCTCGTCTATTCGCTCGTGTTGGGCATGAGCGTGCCGGACGTGAGCGGCGCGGCGATCGCCAACCTCGAGGTCGAGACGCTGCAGCACAAGTTCCCGACGTTCCACGGCGACACGATCCACGCCGAGACCCGCGTGCTCGACGTGCAGGAGTCGAAGTCGAAAAACGACCGTGGCGTCGTCACCGTCGAGACGAAGGGCTTCAACCAAGACGGCAAGGAAGTTTGCTACTTCCGTCGCCGGGTGATGGTCTGGAAACGAGCGGCGCTGCCCGAGCGCAAGCGTCCATACGACGGTCACGACGTCTGGGGTCAGTAGCCGAATTCGTCGACCCGTTGCTCGCCTGGGGCTTGCCCCAGTTGCGCAACCTGCCGTGGCGAGCGACACGGGATCGGTGGCACATCCTCGTGAGCGAGGTGATGTCACAGCAGACCCAAGTGGACAGGGTCGTACCGAAGTTCGACGCATTCGTCTCGGCGTATCCGACGCCGAGGGACTGTGCGGTTGCTCCGCTCGGTGAGTTGCTGGTCCTGTGGAGCGGTCTCGGTTATCCGCGACGCTGTCGCAACCTGCACGAAGCGAGCAAGGTCATCGTGGAGCGACATGCAGGGGTGGTGCCCTCGACACTCGATGAATTGCTCGCGCTTCCCGGCGTCGGCGACTACACCGCACGGGCCGTGATGGTGTTTGCCGACCATCACGATCTCGGCATCGTCGACACCAACGTCGCGCGAGTGATGGCGCGGCTGGCGAATCGGCCACTTTCAAAGAACGAGCTCCAACGACGTGCAGATGAGGTGGTGCCGAGTGGGCTCGGGTGGGAATGGAACCAGGTGTTGATGGACTTCGGCGCGACGGTGTGCACAGCGCGAAGTCCGCGATGCACCGAGTGTCCGGTTCGTACCCACTGTGGTTGGGCGGGAACGAACGGCGACGACCCTGCACCACTCACTGCTGGAACTTCGCGACCGCAGGGACGGTTCGAGGGTTCCGACCGTCAGGCTCGAGGAAAGTTGTTGCGTGCACTCACGACGAGTGGCGTTGCGCTCGTCGATGTCGCACGGGCGATGGGTGTCGCCGACGAGGAACGTGCCGAGCGGATTGCGAACGATCTCGTGGGTGAGGGCCTCGTCGTCGAGCGCGACGGCTGGCTCAGCCTGCCGTGACCCAGTCGACGATGAGCGCGTTCACGGTGTCTGGTCGTTCGAGTTGGAGGAAGTGACCCGCACCTTCGACGACGACCACTTCGGCGTTCGCCGGCTTGCGCGTGCGCGCATCGTGTGCGAGTTCGACTCCAATGCAACCGTCGGATGCGCCGTGGAGGTAGAGCACGGGTTGCGTCGGCGTCTCGGTCTGCATCGCCGTCTGGGCGTCGGCCAGTTGTGGATCGCGATAGCCCTGTCCGAGCGCGGCGCGGTAGTAGCCGAGCGCGGCCGCGAGATTGGTGGGGTCGGCCAACGATTCTTTTACACGCTTGGCGTCACTTGCGCCGTCGAATCCCGGCGACCACTGGTCCCATAGGCGGTCGATGAACGCCATGTCCTGTGACGCGACGATGTGGTCGCTCAGAGGGTGCTGGAAGAAGAACATGTACCAGCTGCGTTGGATCTGATCCTGGTTCGTGAGAAACGCATGGCCGAATGCATTCCACGGTGGGACCGACATCCCGACGACGCGTTTCCATCGCGACGGCTCGAGGATCGCCGCACCATACGTCGCAGGCGCACCCCAGTCGTGGCCGACGATCACGGCGCGCTCGTCGCCGCCGAGGGCGGCGTGCAACGCATTCGCATCCGTTGCGAGCGCGGCGGTTTGGTAGGCGCCATTCGGCGCGAGCGAGGTCGGCGCATAACCGCGCATGAACGGAGCGACGGCGCGAAATCCGGCTCGCGCCAGTTCGGGCAGCAGATGTCGCCACGAGTGTGCAGTGTCGGGAAAGCCGTGCAGACACAACGCGAGCGGACCGGTTCCGCAGGCGAGGTAGTGAAAGTCGATGCCGTTGGCCGTGACCGTCTCGTGAGTGATGGTCGGGCCTCCAGCCATGGCAAAACCTTAGTTGAGTAGCATGACGTCGATGTCAGGCGCGATCGATCCGAAGGTGTTTCGCACCGTGCTCGGACATCTACCCACGGGAGTCTGCGTCGTCACCGGCGTGAACGACGAGGGAGCGAAGTGGGGAATCACGATCGGCAGTGTCGTGTCCGTCTCGCTCGATCCGCCACTCATCGGGTTCTTCCCCGGAGTGGGTTCCAAGTCGTGGCCGGAGATCGAAAAGGGTGGAGGTTTCTGCGCCAACGTGCTGACTCGAACCCAGGAGGACCTGTGCTGGAGGTTCGCCAAGGAGCCCGTCGACGGTTCCGATCGCTTCGACGACGTGAGTCATCGACTCTCTGCGTCCGGGATGCCGATCATCGACGGCGCTCTCGCCCAGATCGACTGTTCGATCGAATCGGTCACGCCGGCCGGTGACCATTTCTTCGTCCTCGGTCGTGTGCGCAGCCTGACGCTCGATGCGAACGCTGGGGATGCAATGGTGTTCTACAAGAGCGCCGTCACTGGCGTGGCCACGCCTGATCCGCGCTGATGTGGGACCTCGACCAGTGGTGCGGGGCGTTCGTCGGTGCGGTGTTCATCTTCTCTTTCGTGCGCAAGTTGATGGACGTGCGCGGATGGATCTCCCAGGCGGCTGAGTTGTCCGTTCCCAAGCCGGTCGCACTCGTGGTCGTCGCGGCCGAGGGGAGCGTCGGCGTCCTCCTCGTGGCCCAGCTCTGGCCGCGTCCTGCCACGATCGTGTCACTCGTCATGTTGATGGGGTTCAGTGCGCTGATCGCATCGTTATTGGTACGGGGACGGCGACCGGTGTGTGCGTGTTTCGGGGCCTCGAGTACGAAGCCGATCTCGTGGATGACGCTCGCGCGCAACATGGTGTTCATCGCCGCAAACGTCGTCGCACTGCTTGGCGCCTCGTCCTAGACCACCTGTAGCATTCGCGCGATGCGCGTGTGGATCGACCAAGACTTGTGCACCGGTGACGGGCTGTGCGTGGACCACTGTCCCGACGTCTTCGTGCAACTCGAGGACGGCATCGCATACGTCGCCGAGCGCGGGGTGGCGCTCAACGACCCGGGCAGCTCGGGGAGTCTTGCGCGTGTCGAGCAGCGCGATCACCTGGCAGTGGTCAAGGCCGCAGAGGTATGTCCAGGCGAGTGCATTTTCATCGAGCTCGACGCACACGACGTGACGCAGGTCGAGTCCGAGCCACCGCTGGTCATCCACGCCGGTTGAACCCAGCACCACGGATGGTGCAGGTAGCGTTCGTTGGGTGAAGTGGCGACTTGCGGTCAATGGCGCCGTTGCAATCGTCGCCCTGTCTGCATCCACGGTCGCTGGAGCCACGTCTGCCGAGCCGATGTCGCGCGTGCGCAACGGTGGCTCTGCTCTGCTCGTTTTGCAGGGGATCGTCGTCGAACGGGAGCGACCCGCTGGTTACTCACGGTCCCTCTTCGAACACTGGCGTGACGTCGACGGCGACGGATGTGATTCTCGTGACCAGGTGCTCAAGCGCGACAGCGTGAGCCTGCCGCAGGTCGATCCGATCGACTGCAACGTGGTCGCCGGCGATTGGATCTCTCCGTATGACGGTGCGCGGTGGAGCGATCCGTCGCGCATCGACATCGATCACGTCGTCGCGCTCAAGGAGGCGTGGGACTCGGGAGCCTGGGCTTGGTCGAGCGACATGCGTCGCGCATACGCCAACGACACGTCCGATTCGCGCACGTTGCTCGCGGTCACCGATCGCGTGAATCAGTCGAAGAGCGACAAGGATCCAAGCAACTGGTTGCCGCCGTCGAAGTCCTATCTGTGCACCTACCTCTCGAATTGGATCGCGGTGAAGGCCCGCTGGGGTTTGTCCATGGATCACAGCGAGTGGGGCAGGGTGAAGAACCTGCTCATCGGTTCGTGCCCAGGTCTCACCGTCGCCCCGTGGCCTGCGGTCCCGACGTCCTCCGTGCCGGCCACCACGACGACGACGCGACCGAGCGCGCCACAGGTCGGCCCGACCGTAACCACGAATCCAGCAAGCCCTTCGACGTCGACCGCACCGGCGTCGACTGCGCCGAGCCCGACGTCACCTGTGCAGTCCACGACGACGACCGTCTCGTCGACTCCGGGTGTCTCGAGGGTGTATCCAGGAGCATGGTGCTCGCCCGAGGGGGCCACGGGCACCTATACGAACGGCAAGACCTATGTCTGTTCGAAGACCAGTCAGAGCGGAACGCCCTATTC
>CAYSRZ010000028.1:0-9890 GCA_964433615.1 uncultured Acidimicrobium sp.
GTCTAGTCTTGGGCTTGATATATCAGCTCGACGAGGGGTGCGTGGGATGAACTGGAATGCCTTCATTACGTGTGCGGTGACGGGATCGGGAGAGACCACAGCCAAGAGCGACAAGGTCCCCGTCACACCGCAGCAAATCGCCGACTCGGCGATCGAGGCGGCCAAGGCGGGAGCGGCCGTCGTGCACATCCACGTTCGTGATCCCCGCACCGGTCGCGGCTCGCGCGACACCGAACTGTATGCCGAGGTCGTCGATCGCGTGCGCTCCTCGGACACCGACGTCGTCATCAACCTGACCGCCGGCATGGGCGGAGACCTGGTCCTCGGCGGCGACGAAAACGTCTTCCCGCTGAACGAAGACGGCACCGACATGGCGGGCGCAACCGAGCGTCTCGACCACGTCACGCGGCTGCGTCCGGAAATCTGCACGCTCGATTGCGGCACGATGAACTTCGCCTCCGGTGGCGACTACATCATGACGAACACCCCGAGCGTGTTGCGCAAGATGGCAAAGATCGTCCAGCAGCTCGGCGTGCGACCGGAGCTCGAGGTGTTCGACACCGGCCACCTCGTGATGGTCAAGGACCTGATCAAGGAAGGTCTGCTCGACGACCCGATCATGATCCAGCTGTGCATGGGCATCGCCTACGGCGCACCGGACGACCCGAACACCTTCATGGCGATGGTCAACCAGTTGCCCAACGACTGCGTGTTCTCCGCGTTCTCGATCAGCCGCATGCAACTTCCCTTCGTCGCCCAGTCGGTGCTCGCCGGGGGCAACGTGCGCGTCGGTCTCGAGGACAACCTGTATCTCGATCGCGGTCAGCTCGCCACCAACGGCCAACTCGTGGAGCGCGCCCGCAAGATCCTCGAGAACATGAACGTGTCCGTGATGAGCCCCGCCGACGTGCGCGCGAAGCTCAAGCTGACGAAGCACGCCTGACCATGACGACGAACGCTCCCCTGCGCAGAGTCGGGCTCCTCGGCGGCGGCGTCATCGGCGGCGGGTGGGCCGCACGCTTTGCCCTTTCGGGCATCGACGTGAAGCTCTACGACGTCGACCCCGAAGCCCCGCGCAAGATGAACGAGATCATGGCCAACGCGCGTCGCGCGTATTCCAAGTTGACGCTCGCCCCGCTCCCCGCCGAAGGCACGATCACCTTCGCCACCTCGGTCGAGGACGCCGTCACCGGCGTCGACTTCGTGCAGGAGAGCCTGCCCGAGCGACTCGAGTTGAAACAGAAGGTGCTCGCGCAGGCGAGCAAGGCCGCGTCCCCCGACACCGTGTTCGGCTCGTCGACGTCTGGACTGCTTCCCACAGAGATCCAACGCGACATGGTGAACCCCGGACGCTTCGTCGTCGGTCACCCGTTCAACCCCGTGTATCTCATGCCACTGGTGGAGATCTGTGGCGGCGAGCAGACGACGCAGGCGACCAAGGATCGCGCCCGCGAGGTCTACACCTACATCGGCATGCAGCCACTGATGCTGTCCAAGGAGATCGACGGCTTCATCGCCGACCGTCTGATGGAGGCGCTGTGGCGCGAGGCGCTGTGGCTCGTCAACGACGGTGTGGCGACTGCAGAAGAGATCGATGACGCGATGCGCTTTGGCCCGGGACTTCGCTGGTCGTTCATGGGCACGTTCCTCATCTACCGCATCGCCGGTGGCGAACCAGGCATGCGCCACTTCATGGCCCAATTCGGCCCGGCGCTCAAGTGGCCGTGGACGAAGTTCATGAACGTGCCAGAGCTGACCGACGAGCTACTCGACACGATCTGCGCGCAGTCCGACGCGCAAGCCGGCACCGCGACGATCCGCGAACTCGAGGCCCTGCGCGACGATTGCCTCGTCGCGGTCATGCAGGGGCTGCGCGGTCACGACTACGGCGCGGGCCGCACGCTCGCCAACTTCGAAAAGGCACTTTTCGGCCGCGGCGCGACCCCCGAGCTGCGCACCGACGGACCCGTCGTGGCGATGGAGCGCGTGATTCCCGCGGACTGGACCGACTACAACGGCCACACCAACGACAGTCGCTACTCGCAGCTGTCGAGCGAGGCGAGCGACTGTTTCTTCCGCTCGATCGGCTTCACGGACGCCTACCTCGCCTCGGGCCGCACGTTCTACACGGTGGAAAGCCACATCCGATTCCTCGACCAGACGCACCAGGGCGACAAGGTCACGGTGCTGGTCCGCGTCGCGTCGTATGACGACAAGCGCATCCACCTGTGGACCGAGATCGTTCGAGCGGACGGGGTCGTGGCCGCGACCGGTGAACACCTCTTCCTGCACGTCGACACGGCGAGCGGCAAGAGCTCCCCGATGGGTGAAGAGATGCTCACGAAGCTGCGGCCGATCGGCGACGCACACGCGAAGCTGCCTCAGCCCGTCGGCATCGGTCGACGAGTCGGCGAGAAGCCGGCAAAGTAGCCATGGCCGCGCCGCGCATCTGGTCGCCGGGCGACGAGATCGCCACGCCGCTCGAGCTGTACACCTGCGTGGTCGAGCCCGAGTGGGTGGACTACAACAACCACATGACCGAGGCCGCCTATCTCACCGCCTTCGGATGGGGGTCCGACGCACTCTTCACCTACATCGGCGACGACGACGCCTACCGTGCGGCCGGGCACTCGTTCTACACGGCAGAGACGCACATCGTCTACGAGCGAGAGTGCTACGGGGGCGACCCGCTGAAGGTCGACACGCTGATCCTGGACGTCGACCACAAGCGACTGCACCTGCACCACACGATGTACCACGGCGGAACCGGAACGCGACTCGCCACGACCGAGCAGATGCTCGTGCACGTCGACATGAACCTCGGCAAGGCGTGCGAGATCCTGCCCAACGTGCAGCGCGCGCTGGATGCGATCTTCGACGTCCACCGCCACGCACCGCGCCCCGACGACGTCGGTCGCGTGATGAAGATTCGACGAAAGTAAGGAAAAGGAGACACCATGCGTTTCGCACTCACCGAGGAGCAAGAGGCGATCGTCGCCACGACGCGCCAGTTCACCGAGAAAGAGCTCATCCCGCACGAGGAGAAGGTGGAAAAGCTCGGTGAAGTCCCGCCGGATCTCGTCAAGCAGATCAAGGAACGCTCGATCGCTGCCGGCATCTACGCCTGCAACATGCCGTCCGAGTACGGCGGTGGCGGGCTCGACTCCTTCGACACCACCCTCGTCGACCGCGAGTTCGGCGCGACGTCGTATGCGCTGCACTACATCGTGGCTCGACCATCCAACATCTTGCGCGCGTGCACGGGCGACCAGATCGCCGAGTACCTGATCCCGACGATCACCGGTGAGCGCGTGGACTGCCTCGCCATGTCGGAGCCGGACGCCGGATCCGACGTGCGCGGCATGAAGTGCACGGCGGTCAAGGACGGCTCAGACTGGGTGATCAACGGCACCAAGCACTTCATCTCGCACGCCGACCTCGCCGACTACGTGATCCTCTTTGCCGCCACCGCCGAGGAGCAGACCTCCAAGGGCCCCAAGAAGAAGATCACCGGCTTCCTCGTCGATTTCGACACCCCGGGGTGCGAGAAGGTCGCCGGATACAACTGCGTGTCCAACTCGGGCTATCACAACCTGATCATCAACTTCGACAACTGTCGCGTGCCGGAGAGCAAGGTGCTCGGCGAGGTGCATGGTGGTTTCGACGTGGCCAACGAATGGCTCGGCTCCACCCGCCTGCAGGTCGCCGCCGTGTGCGTGGGACGCGCCCGACGGGCGTTGAACCTGTCCATCGAGTGGGCCGCCACCCGCGAGCAGTTCGGTCAGCAGATCGGCAAGTTCCAGGGCGTGTCGTTCAAGCTCGCCGACATGCAGACCCGGCTCGACGCGGCGGAACTCTTGACGTTGCGCGCCGCGTGGAACGACGCCAACGGCAACTTCGACGACTCCGAAATGGCGATGGCCAAGGTGTTCGCGAGCGAGATGTGCCAGTACGTCACCGACGAGGCGATCCAGATCTTCGGCGGCATGGGACTGATGGATGAACTGCCGCTCGAGCGCATGTGGCGCGACACCCGCGTCGATCGCATCTGGGACGGCACGAGCGAGATCCAGCGCCACATCATCTCGCGACAGCTGCTGCGCAAGTTCGGCGGCTAACCATGGTCGACCTCGCACGACTCGTGAACCCCCGCAGCGTCGCCGTCATCGGCGGGGCGCCTGCGGCGGCCGTCGTGCGACAGTGCCAGAAGCTCGGCTACACGGGCGAGATCTGGCCGGTCCATCCGAAGAAGGCCGACATGCACGGAGTCGCGTGCTTCCCCACGCTCGCCGACCTGCCGGGAGTCCCGGACGCCGCATTCGTCGCCGTCAATCGCCACCTCACGATCGACGCCGTCGCCCAACTGCGCGCGATGGGTGCGGGCGGCGCGGTGTGTTACGCCTCGGGTTTCGCCGAATCGGGTGACGTCGACCTGCAGGTCGCCCTGCTCGAGGCCGCCGGCGACATGGCGATCCTCGGACCCAACTGCTACGGATACGTCAACGCCCTCGACGGCGTCGCGCTGTGGCCGGACGAACATGGCTGTTCACGCGTGGAGCGCGGCGTCGGCATCATCTCCCAGAGCGGCAACGTCGGGCTGAATCTCACCTTGCAGCAACGCGGACTGAACTTGGCCTACATGGTCACCGTCGGCAACCAGGCCGGCGGCGGCGTCGAGGACGTCCTCGAGACCTTCGTCGCCGATCAACGCGTGACGGCAATTGGGATGTTCATCGAGGCGATTCGCGAGCCACAGCGCTTTGCCGACATCGCGCTTGCCGCGGTACGTGCGGGCAAGCGGATCGTGGCACTGCAGACCGGAAAGAGCGAGGCGGGCGCACTCATCGCCGCGTCGCACACCGCGTCGCTCGCCGGCAACCGCACCGCCTATGCGGCGCTGTTTGCCCGCTGCGGCGTCGCCACCGTGGAAACCCCGACGGAGCTCGTCGAGACGCTCAAGTTGCTCGACCACGGTGGCCCACTGACCGGATACCGGATGGCGTCGCTGTCGTGCTCGGGCGGCGAGGCATCCCTCGTCGCGGACCTGTCCGAGACCACCTCGCTCACCTTTTCACCGTTCCCAGACGAACAACGCTCGCGCATCGAAGCGACCCTCACGGAACTCGTGTCCGTCGCCAATCCATTCGACTACCACACGTTCATGTGGGGCGATCGCGCGGCGATGGGCGCGACGTTCGGCGAAACGATGGACGGGCCGCACGATGCGACGATGCTCGTCTTGGATGCTCCCCCCGGCAACGACCAGGACCCGAGCACGTGGATCACCGCCGCGGAAGCCTTCGCGGATGCAGCCGATCGCACCCGCCGCCGAGGCGTCGTAGTGGCGACGATGCCCGAATGCCTCTCGCCCGAGGTTCGCTCGTCGATCTCCGCACGTGGCCTCGCCCCGCTCCAGGGATTGCGCGAGGCACTCGTCGCACTCGACCGCTGCGCCTGGCTCGCAGCACACGCCCCACAGCCCCGACCAGCGGCGGTCTCTGCCCCGCGCGACACCGTGCTCGTCGACGAACAGCGCGCCAAGGAGCGACTCGCATCGCTCGGAGTCCGCGTGCCACGTGGAGAACGCGCCAGTCGCGCAGACGTCGTCGCCACCGCCTCCCGCGTCGGCTATCCCGTCACGCTCAAAGGTCTCGGCCTTGCCCACAAGAGCGAGGCTGGAGCCGTCGCCCTCGGCCTGCGCGACGAAGCGGCACTCAACCACGCGCTCGCCGCGATGCCCGATTCGCTCTCCGAGTTCCTCGTCGAGGAGACCGTCACCGGCATCGTCGCCGAGGTGCTCGTCACCGTGCGTCGCGCGGCTCCGCTCGGTTGGCTGGTCACGATCGGGGCGGGTGGCGTGCTCACGGAACTGTGGCGCGACACCCAGTCGCTCCTCGCGCCGACCACGCGAGAAGAAATACGAGCCGCAATCGAGCGCCTGCGCATCTCGGCCATCCTCGCCGGCTACCGCGGCAAGCCCGCGGGTGACGTGGATGCGTTGGTCGACTTCGTCGATCACCTGCAACGCGTCATCGTCGGCACCGACGTCGTCGAAGTCGAGTTGAACCCGGTGCTCGTCACCACGTCGGGGGCGATCGCCGTCGACGCACTGCTCATCGAGGAGGCCTGACCATGCCGATTTCCACCACCACGTCCGCAGATGGCCAGGTGCTCGAGATCGTCCTCGACCGCCCGAAGGCCAACACCATCGACGCCGCCACCAGTCAGGAACTGAGCCGCATCTACGACGCGTTCAACCGCGATTCAACCCAGCGAGTCGCGATCTTCACGGCGGCCGGCGAGAAGTTCTTCTCCGCGGGCTGGGACTTGAATGCGGCAAACGACGGCGAGGCGTTCGACTCCGACTACGGCGTCGGTGGGTTCGGTGGATTTCCCGAACTTCCCAACCGCAACAAGCCGGTCATCGCCGCGGTCAACGGAATGGCCGTCGGTGGTGGCTTCGAGATCGCCATGGCCGCCGACTTCATCGTCGCCGCGGAACACGCCACGTTCTTCCTCGCCGAGACCAAGGTGGGGGTCATCCCCGACGCAGGCACGATTCGGCTTCCCCGACTGCTCCCCCGTCAGTTGTCGAACGAGATCATCTTCGGCGGTCGCCGACTGACCGCAGCCGAGGCGGCCGCATTCGGCATCGTCAACCGCGTCGTGCCGGCCGACGAACTGATGGACGCCGCGCGCAGCCTGGCCGCAGAGATCTGCCTGTCGGCCCCACTCGCTGTCGCCGCCGTCATGCACCTCAACCGCGAACTCGAGGGCGTCGACATCTTGGAGGCGATGAAGGCGATGCGCACCGATCCCGCATATCGAGCGGCGATCGACTCCGAGGACGCCAAGGAGGGCCCGGCGAGTTTCGCCGAGAAGCGCCCTCCCCGCTGGACCGGTCGCTAGAGCGACTTCAGGTGACGAGTCGCGCACTCGTCCAGCACGTCCAACAACTCGATCCCGCGGCTGTCGCGCGGCTCGGGCTGGAACTCACCCATCGCATAGGAAAAGCTCGTCCGTAGCGACGGCCATGCGCCGTGCGTAGACCCACCCGCCCCGGTGTGACCGAACGCGTCGAGCGCCATGCCGAGGCGCGACGGGTTGGGATTCAGTTCGAAGCCGACGCCGAAACGCAATTCACGACCCGACAGTTCGTCATGGCCGAACGATCGCTCCTGGAGAGCCACCGCGATCGTGTCGTCGCGCAGCAGCTTCACGCCGTCCAGTTCACCGCCGTTGACGAGCATCGCATACATCCGCGACATCGCGTGCGCGCTCGCCACACCTCCGCCGCCCGGCAACTCGGCCCGCGACATCTCCGGAGTCCCTGCCCTGTCCGTCGGCACGAGCCCGTAGACGAACGCAAGCCGCGGATCGACGTCGTCGCCGATGAGGGAGGTGTAGTTGAAGTCGTCCGAGCGCACGGTCTTGGCGATGCGTGGGATCACCGACTCGGGCGCACCGATGTGCAGGTCAAGTCCGAGCGGACCCGCGATCTCCTCGCGCACGAACGTCCCGATGCTGCGTCCGTCGGTCCGTCGGACGATCTCACTTGCGATCCATCCGTAGGTCAGCGCGTGGTACGTGGGCGAACCGACCTTGACGAACGGCACTTGCTCGGCGGTGTACCTAGCCATCAGCACGGGATCAATGATTTCCTCGAAGGTGACCGGGCGCTCGATCCCCGGCACCCCCGCGACGTGCGCGAGCGCGTCGCCGACCGTGACGTGGCCCTTGCCGCCCGTGGCGAACTCCGGCCACAGCGAGTCGATCCGGGCTTCGAGGTCCACGAGTCCGCGCTCGACGCACATCATCACTGCGACCGCACAGATCCCCTTGGTCCCCGAAGCGACCACGCACACCGTGTCGGACTGCCAGTCGGTGCCATCCGAACGCTTTCCACCCCACAGGTCGACGACCTGTCTGCCCGCGACGGTGGCAGCAAACGATGCACCGTGCTTGTCGCCCGAGTGATACTTGTCGAAGACCTTGGCGACGGCCTCGAAGCCCGGGGCAACCAGCCGCTCGCGGCTCATGCCATCGAACGAGCGATGGAGGGCGTCGCGGTGATCAACCGGCGCGTGTAGTCCTCGTGTGGCGAGCCGATCACACTGTCGGCCGAGCCGAGCTCGACGATGCGGCCCTGCGACATCACGGCGACTTCGTCGGCGATCGAACGAACGAGCGGCAGGTTGTGCGTGACGAACAACATGGCAAGGCCGAGGCTCTTGCGCAGCTCACCGAGGAGGTCCACGATCGCCGCCTGCACCAAGACGTCGAGCGCGCTCGTCACCTCGTCGCACACGAGCACGTCGGGCTTGGACACGAGCGCCCGGGCGATGGCGACGCGCTGACGCTCACCGCCCGACAGCTGGTCCGGATACTTGCCCGAATAGGACGCGGGAAGGTTCACCTTCTCGAGCACGTCCAGGATCGCCTTGTCGGCCTCCTCACGGGACGATCCGGCGATCAACAACGGGCGCACGATCAGGTCGCCCACGGTGCGACGCGGATTCAACGAACCGTAGGGATTCTGGAACACGTATTGGATACCAAGTCGCTGGGCCATCGTGCGCTTGCGCGACGTGAGTCCGAGCTGCTCGCCCTTGAAAGTGATCTCGCCGTCCCACTCGCGATGCAGTCCGCCGATCGCACGTGACACGGTGGTCTTGCCGGAGCCCGACTCGCCCACGAGCGCGAGGCACTCACCCTTGCGGATGGTGAGCGTGACGTCGTGCACGACGACGTTGCCCGAATACGCGGCGTTCACGCCGCGCAGCTCGACGATCGGATCACCCTTGGTGGCCGAACGCGCGCCAAGGGGCATGGCCTTCGTCGACTCGGGAACCGAGCCGACCTTGATGCAGCGGGCTGAATGACGGTCACCGACCGTGACCACCGCAGGGAACTCGCGGCGGCACTCGTCGGTGGCAAGCTCGCAGCGCAAGGCGAACGAACAGCCCTGCGGACGCTTACCCGGCGATGGCGCACGACCGGCGAGTCCGACGATCTGGCGTCCACCCTCGATGTCGGGGGCGGCAGCCACCAGGTGACGGGTGTAGGGGTGGGCGGGGTTCGTGAAGATCTGGCGTACCGGTCCCTGCTCGACCACGCGGCCTGCATACATGACGGCGACGTCGTCGGCGAGATCGGCGACGACCGCGAGGTCGTGCGTGATGTACAACGCGGCGACGCCGTGCTCACGGGTGAGCGAGCGAATGGTGGCAAGCACGTGCTCTTGAGTCGACACGTCGAGGCCAGTCGTCGGCTCGTCGAGCACGATGACCGACGGGCGGCAGGCAAAGGCCATCGCGAGTCCCACGCGCTGCTGCTGACCACCCGAGAGCTGGTGCGGATAGCGCTCGAGGTATTCGTCGTCTGTCGGCAGGAGTACCTCGGCCATCATCTCCTTGATGCGGGCCTTGCGCGCCGCATCCGAGCCACCGAAGTCGTGGGCCTCGAGCACCTCCATCAACTGGGTGCCGATGCGCAGCGCAGGATTGAGCGAGGACGCGGGGTCCTGCGGCACGTACGACACGCGCTCGCCACGGATCTTGCGCTTGCCCTCGTCGTCGAGCGCGAGCACCTCGATGCCACCACACGTCACGGCGCCGTGGTCGATCTGCACGCCACGACGGGCGTGTCCGAGCACGGCGAGACCGACGGTCGTCTTGCCGGAACCAGATTCACCGACGAGGCCGAGCACGCGGCCCGGTTCGATCGCAAGCGTCACCTCGTCGACGATGTCGTTGCCCGTGGCCGCGACGTTGAGCCGCAGGTTGGTGATCGCGAGGCCCTTACTCACCCTTGCCTCCACGGTCGATGCCCGCCGACACGCGCGACAGCCCGTCACCGATGAGCCCGGTGCCGATGGTGAGGAGCGCGAG
>CAYSRZ010000029.1:0-2305 GCA_964433615.1 uncultured Acidimicrobium sp.
ATCAGCTCCTGGCTGGTCGCTTGAAATTCAGTGCGGCGTCGATCAACAGTCGGGTGCCGTAACCGGTCATTCCCTTTTGCAGCCAACCGCTGTCGGCGTCCGACCACATCGGGCCAGCGATGTCGATGTGTGCCCACGGCGTCGACCCGACGAACTCCTCGAGGAAGAGTGCCGCGGTGATCGCACCGGCCTCGCCACCGACGTTCTTCATGTCGGCGACGTAGCTGTCGAGCGCCGAGCGATACTCGCGCTCGAGGGGCATCTGCCACAGCTTGTCCGCGGTGCGCTCCGCCGAGGCAAGCAACTGGTCGACGAACTTCTGGTTGTTGCCGAGCACGCCAGCCATGCCGCTGCCGAGTGCGCGCGCCATCGCCCCGGTGAGGGTGCAGATGTCGAGGACTGCGTCGGGCTTCTGCTCGACGGCAAGCGACAGCCCGTCGGCGAGGATCAGTCGACCCTCGGCGTCGGTGTTGTGGATCTCGACGGTCTTGCCGTTGCGCATCGTGAGCACGTCGCCCATCGCCATCGCGGAACCCGACGGCAGGTTGTCGGTGCACATGAGGTAGCCGGTGACGTTGTTCGTGCATCCGAGCGCCTTCAACGAACTCATCGTGGCGAGCACGGCGGCGGCTCCGCTCATGTCACCCTTCATCATCGCGTGCGACGGATCCGACGGCTTCAGCGAGATGCCACCCGAGTCGTACATCACGCCCTTGCCGACCATGATCAGGTGCGGCTTGCCCTTGCCACCCGTCGGCTTGTAGGTCAGGCGCACCATGCGCGGCGGCTCCGCGCTTCCGCGGTTCACGCCGACGATGCCACCGCAGCCCATCGCGATCAACTGGTCCTTGTTGAACACCTCGACCTTGAGACCGCTGCGTCCCGCGATCTCGACCGCCTTGTCGGCGAAAATGCGGGCGGTGAGATATGCCGGCGGCATGTTGGCGAAGTCGCGTGCCATGTTCGTCGCCGTCGCCGTGACGACGCCACGCTTCACGCCAGCCTGCAATGCAGCACCGGTGCCCACGAGGGTGACGGAGGACAACTTCGGTGCCTTCTTGTCGACGGTCTTCAGGTCGGTGTAACGGTGATGTGCGAGCGCGATTCCCTCGACGACTGCCTGTGCGGCAAGCTTGCGGTCAATGCGACCGACGTTGGCGAGCTCGGTGGCGAGCGTTGGGTACGCCAGTGCGGCACGTGACAGCGATGCCGCCGCCTTGCGCAAGCCAGTGACGTCGAGCGTGTTCGTCTCGCCGACGCCGACCAGGATCGTGACGGGCCCCTTGTCGGAGGGAACGACATAGGTCTGGCCGAGCTTGCCGGTGAACCCGAGCGTCTCGAGCGTGGCGCGGGACAGACCGACACCCTTCGGCAGCGCGCCTTCGGATGCGACCGGCACGCCGATCGCGGCGGTGCCGGCTGGGACCTTTGCGGAAACTGAATACGACATGTGATGTCCTTTCTTCTTCGTGCTTACTTCACGTCCTTGACGGGCAGCGACACACCCTCTTGCCAGCGAGCCAACGTCCACAGCAAGTCTGACAGACGATTGAGATACGGGCATGCCTGCGACGGGGGCGGAGCCGCGGCGAGCGAGTGGCGCTCGGCGCGACGCGCGACGGTGCGACCGACGTCGAGCAGTGCCGACACCTTGTTCTGCCCCGGCACGACGAAGTCGGTCGGGGGCGTGAAGCGTTCGTCGAGTGAGTCGATCATGTGCTCGAGCTTTTCCACCATCTCGGCCGTGACGCGAGACTTGCCGTCGACCAACTTGACGCGATTCTCGGGAAGCGTCGCCAACTCCGCCATCAGGACCCACAGGTCGCGACAGATGTGCACGAGGATGTCGTCCAGCTCGGTCCCCTTGCCCGCCTCGGCGCGCACGAGGCCGAGGATCGCCTGGGCCTCGTCGACGGCGCCATAGGCGCGTGGGAGTGCAGAATCCTTGCCGACCCGGCCGCCATAGAACAGGCCCGTGGTGCCATCGTCGCCCGCTCGGGTATAGATCTTTTCGCGAGCCATGGGAACCCAACGCTAGTTGGCGAGGGGCCGAGAACTACGACCCTGCCAAAGGTCCTTGACAGCCACAGCACGACCTGTGCCACAGTCACATTCGTGGCGCACACATCGAAGTGGACATCAATGACATGGAGGTCTCGATGCCAGACAACTTCACCTCGTCACTTGAGCGGATTTCCCACACCGTGAACGAGCAATTTGCCGGACGCCGCGACGCGCCGGCCACCGGACAAGATCTCTACAACGTGAGCGTGATGATCGACGGCAACTTCATGAAACTTGAGGT
>CAYSRZ010000029.1:2405-9886 GCA_964433615.1 uncultured Acidimicrobium sp.
AAGATCTCTACAACGTGAGCGTGATGATCGACGGCAACTTCATGAAACTTGAGGTTCAGATCGCTGCCCTTCATGCACGATTCGACCAAGTAGATGCTCGATTCGCACAGATTGATGGACGATTCGATGGATTCATGCGTGAAGTCGAGAGCATGTTCAACCGCAAGATGCTGAACTTCCTCTACATGCAGATCGGCATCTCGCTCGCGCTGTTCAGCGCGATGTTCACCGCGCTGTACTTCTCGCTCGGCGCCCTAGTGGGCACTCGGTGACAGGTCCTTGACCGCCGTCCAGTAGTCCATCTTCGGGTCGAGCGGCAAGATGGCGAGCGACGACGTCGTGACTCCGTTGCGGAAGTAGTCATCGATCACGTCGCGGCAATGTGCGGGGCTGCCGTGCACGACGAGTTCGTCGACGGCCTGGTCGGGAATCGCCGCGAGCGCTGCCTTGCGGTCGCCTGCCTTCCATGCGTCCCACATCCCTTGCAGGAGCGGTGCTCGGCCCATCCAACGATGGAAGTCGGCATAGACGGGCACGTTCATGTATGCAGCAATCGCGAATCGCGCCCCTGCTCGCACGGTCTCAGTGTCCTCACTCGGACAGACGAAGATGCGAGCGGCGATTTCCTTGTCCACTCCGTTCGCTGCGTCATGCACGACCTTGGCGACTTTCGTGACGTCCGTCGACGACAACCAGTTGATGATCACGCCGTCCGCCTCACGCGAACCGAGCTTGAGCATCCCCTCTCGCAGTGCAGCGATCAGGATCGTCGGCTTGACCTCGGGCTTGATGCTGAGGCGAAATCCGTCGACCTTGAACGTGTCGTACTCCTTGGTGATCTTTTCCCCGGTGAACGCGTCATGCAGGAAGCGCACGACGTCGCGCACCTTCTTGTATGGCTCGACGAAGGGCACGCCATTCCAGCGCTCGACAATCACGTTGCTCGACGAACCGATGCCGATCGCGAATCGCCCTGGTGCGGCATCGGCCATCGCGGCGACGCTCTGGGCGATAACCGGTGCGGTGCGCGTGTAGGCGGGCACGATCGCGGTACCGAGTCGAAGTCGCGGCTCCCACGCGGCGGCGAGTGCGAGCGGTGTGAATGCATCGGCACCGTCGGTCTCGGCCGACCAGATGTCCGAATAGCCCCAGTCGGCGAGCTGGGCGAGCTTGTCGCGCTGACCGTGCAGGTGTCCAGGGAGCGGGACGGTCATGCCGTTTCGTCTGATCATCGTTGTTCCCTCCACACTCGGGCAATACAGCTTTGACTCGCAGTCGCGAGCAGGGTGCCGTCCTCGGCGAACATGTTCACGCTGCCGTGACCGAATCCGCGTCGAACCCCCTGCATCTGAATGTCTAACAACACCCACTCCGTCGGCACAAGACGAAGCACACGCAGGGTGTTGTCGAGGCTGTTGCCGCCCGCCCTCATGCCGAGCGCCTGGCCGAGACCCATCGGGACGAAGTCCCCGAGGATCGCAAGGGTCGCCGTGTCCACGCCGGTCAACACCTCGGGAATCTTCGCCCACAGGATCGTGCGACCGTCCGAGAGCGAGCCGTCGAGCTGCTCGAGCGTGCGACCGCGCACGAACCGCTCGACGAGCTTTTCGTGGATCGTGTTCTCGATCGCGTAGTGGTGCGGACGCGCAGTCAAGGTCTCCGGTCGCGGAACGTCCGGCATCGTCGCGAAGGTTGCCTCGGTCGGAAAGTCGCGGTCGCCGAGCGCGGCGTTCACGGTGAGGATCTCACGATCGCCGACGCGCGCGACGCTGCGTGCCTGGGTGATCTGGTGACCGACGACTGCGAGCGTGACGTCGATCGTCATCGTCTCGTTGGTGCGCGCATAGGAGAGGTATTGCGAGGTCGCCCACACGCACTGTCGACCCGACAAGAGCTCCATCGCCCGCACCGATGCTGCGAGGCCAGCCCCACCCCAGAGGAAGTTCGCACCGGTGACGAGTGCTGGGCGCACGAGCATCGACCACTGCCCCGTCGTGTCGGTGTGCGTCGACGATGGTTCGAGACCGAGGAACGAGGTGCTATCCATGTGCCCGACTCACGCTAGTTGCGCGAGCTCTCAGGCGGCGAGCAGTGCTCGCGCCACGATGTCGGTACAGAACGCGGTGAGGATCGCCAGATACATGAGCCCGGTGGCGGCCATCACCGCCGAGTAACTCTTCTCGCGCAACGCGGCACGCGTCGTGAATGCGAGCACGCCGGTGACGACGGCGGACGCCAGCCAGAACCAACCGAGCACTCCGTCCCAGCCGTCGTCGATCGTGCCGTTCAACACGCTCACCATGCCCGTGGGCAACACGAGCACGAGAACCTCGAGCGGCCACGTCCACAGCACCGCGGTCGTCAGCTCGTTCAACAACTTCCGCGGCATCCCCGGTTGCACGAGATACCAGTGGCCGAGCAACATCGCGTCGCTCACCGCACCGAGGAACGCCGTGCCGACGACAATGCGTGCAACCGACACCGTCGTCGACGATGCACCGTCTGCGGCCGCCACGGCACCAGCGACGATCCCGGGCACGCCGAGGAGCGGGGCGAGCAGATCGAGACGCGGGTTCGTGTTCACGACGAGGGCGAACGCCGCGAGCGCGACGGCGACCGCGGAGATCTCGCGCACCCACACCACCCCGTATCGCCAGCCGAGCACGACGGTCGCCAGCGCGAACACGCCGTAGACGATGCGCAGCAACATGCCATATCCCCGTCCGGCGACGCCGCGGCGCGTCGTGAACCAGAGGAAGCCGAGGCCACCAACCGACCACTGCAGCATGACGGTGGCGGCGTCGAGACGGATCATGAGAAAGGAGAACTTACGCGCGAACGGACACGAGTCGGTGGTCCGCGAGGTTCATCGACTGCGGACCGTCGTTCGTGGCGACGACGATGTCTTCGAGACGCATTCCCCACTTGCCCGGGATGTAGATGCCCGGCTCGACGGAAAATGCGTGACCCGGTCGAATCTCTCGTCGATTCCCGCTCACCATGTACGGCTCTTCGTGGGCCTCCATGCCGATGCCATGACCCGTGCGATGCACGAAGTACTCCCCGTAGCCGGCATCGGCGATCACCGAGCGTGCCGCGGCGTCGACGTCCTCGCAGGCCGCACCGACACGACCCGCGGCGACGCCTGCAGCCTGCGCTGCATGCAACACCTCGTAGGCCTCGGCAACGTCACTTCGCACCTCGCCAGTGACGACGCAACGCGTGATGTCGGAGCAGTATCCGTTCATCGTCCCGCCGAAGTCGCACAACACGATCTCGTTCGCACCGATCACACGCGACCCGGGATGGTGGTGCGGGCTCGCGGCGTTCTCACCTGCGGCGACGATCGCAAAGTTCACCACGTCGTGTCCTTCGGCGATCAAACGCGA
Organism: uncultured Acidimicrobium sp.; assembly: GCA_964433615.1. Lineage (GTDB taxonomy): Bacteria > Actinomycetota > Acidimicrobiia > Acidimicrobiales > Ilumatobacteraceae > UBA3006. The sequence goes on from CAYSRZ010000029.1 coordinate 5,795, forward strand.
CGAAATGTCGGCGGACACCTGCGCCTCCGTGCGTCCGACGAGAGGGATCTGACCGCCGTGCAACTGCGCCGCGACGCGGTCGGCGGCGGCACCAGCCGCACGCAATGCCGATATCTCCGCGTCGTCTTTCTCCATTCGCAAACCACCGACGACTTCGACGGCACGCACGAAGCGCACACCGGGAACGTGCGGCAGGAGTTCGACCAGGAATCGTGCCCACATCTGGTCACCGACGGCGACGACCTTCGCGCCGACGACGTGCTGGGCGACGAGTGCGATCGGATCGTCGGTTTCGTTCCAGGCGACGACCGAGAACACACCCGGCTGTGGCACGACGCGGGGAACCTCGAGTCGCGGCACGACCATCGTCGACACACCGGAGCGTCCGACGACGAGCATCGTGAGACGCTCGAGTGGCATCGCGTGGTATCCGGTGAGGTACGGCAGGTCGTGGCCGACGGAGAGCAACACGACGTCGACGTCACGACGCACCATCTCCGTGCGCACGCGCTCGATGCGGGCGAGATAGTCCTTCGTGGACGCGATCGATGCGCTCACAACATCGCCTTTCCGACCTTGACGAGGGTGCCGTCGTTGTACTCCTGCACCGCCGTCACGAGTTCTTCCCGCGTGTTCATCACGAAAGGACCATAGCGAGCAACCGGTTCGTTCAGCGGTTCGCCACCGAGCACGAGCACCTGGGCGCCGCCCTTGCCCGCGACCACGCGGATCGAACCTGCGCTGCGCTCGAAGACCGCCATGTTCCCCGAGACGGCCTCGTTGTCGTTCACGTGCACGTCGCCTTCGAAGACGTGGATCAATGCGGTGTGACCGGCCGGCGGATCCCACTCGATGACGTCGCCCGGGCGCATCACGGCGTGCGCATAGGTCATCGGCGAGGTGGTCTCGACTGGCCCGCGCGCTCCGTGCACCTCCCCTGCAACGATCTTCATCGAACCACCGTGTGCGAGTGGCACCGTCGTGATCTCGTCTGCGTCGTAACCCTGGTAGCGCGGGTCCTTCATCTTGCTCGCCGCCGGCAGGTTCACCCACAACTGGAATCCGTGCAGACGACCGCCGAGTCGCAAGAGATCCTCGGTCGGCAACTCGCTGTGGATCACTCCCGAACCCGCCGTCATCCACTGCACGCCACCCGGTCGAATCACCGCGCATGCGCCAGTCGTGTCCTCGTGCACCATCGCACCTTCGAGCAGATACGTGACGGTCTCGAAACCGCGGTGCGGGTGACTCGGTGCGCCGACGGCCTTGCCGGGCGCGTAGTCCGCCGGACCCATCTCGTCGAGCAACAAGAACGGGTCGATGTGGTCGACGACGTTCGTCGGGAACGGCCTGCGCACGACGAACCCACCGCCCTCGACGGTGCGCAGCGAGTCGATGATGCGAATGAGAGGACGTGGGGTCATGGAAGTGCCTTTCGTGTTCAGACTGCGGTGAGGGGAAGCGAGCGACGGCTCGCTTCCTTGGCGTGGTAACTGGATCGAGTGAGCGGACCTGATTCGACGTGGGAGATGCCGAGCGACTCGCCAATCTCGCGATAGTGAACGAACTCGGCTGGCTCGACGTAGCGCACGACCGGCAGGTGGGCAGACGAGGGGCGCAGGTATTGACCGATCGTCACGATGCTCACGCCGACGCTCGCCAAATCGCGAAGCAACTCGACGACTTCGTCATGCGTCTCGCCGAGGCCGACCATGAAGCCCGACTTGGTCGTCAGACCACGGGCCTTTGCCCGCGCGAGCACCGCCAAGCTGCGTGCATATCCAGCCGACGGTCGCACCGCACGCTGGAGACGTGCGATCGTCTCGACGTTGTGGTTGAACACGTCCGGTCGAACGTCGAAGACATGCTCGAGTGAATCGCTCCCCTTGGCGTCCGACACGAGTGTCTCGACTTGCACTCCTGGGTTCATCTCGCGGATCGCTCGCACGCACTCGGCAACGTGAGCCATCCCACCATCGGGCAGGTCGTCGCGAGCGACCATCGTCAACACCGCGAACTCGAGACCCATGCGCGCCACCGCATCCGCGACGCGTTGTGGCTCATCCGGGTCGGCGGCGAGCGGCTTGCGCGTGTCGATCAGACAAAAGCCGCACGCACGCGTGCATCGGTCGCCCAGCACCATGAAGGTTGCGGTGCCGTCGCTCCAGCACTCGCTCAGATTTGGACAACCTGCCTCTTCGCACACCGTGACGAGGTCCAAGTCGCGCAACGTGCGCTTGGTCGCCAGCACCTGCTCGGTGTGGTTGACACGCGGCCTGACCCACTCGGGCTTGCGGGACGAGATCGACAGGCCGACCTGCTCGGGTGCCGATTCCCAGGCGACATCCGCACGACTCGCGGTCGTCGCAAAGCGCGAAGCGACGTGTCGTGCAACCACGTCAGAGACGACCTTCATCGACACGTCGAGTCCCTCCTCGGCGAGCGAGGTGACCGGATAGTCGGCGATTCCGCACGGCACGATGTGCTCGCGCATGAAGGTGAGGTCAGTGGACACGTTGAGCGCAAAGCCGTGCATCGTGCGACGCTCGCTCGAGCCACGGCCCACCCGCACCCCGATCGCAGCGATCTTGCGTGGACGTGGCCCATACGGAGAGAGCCACACGCCCGGATACTCACCCATGCGTCCGGCATCGGCAATGCCAAGTTCTGCGAGCGCGTCAATCAGGCACTGCTCGAGCGACTCGATGTAGTTGCGCGTGTCCGCCGGGCCCGAATCGCCGTGCTTGGGCGGCAAGTCGAGGATCGGATAGCCGACGAGTTGACCCGGGCCGTGATAGGTGACGTCTCCCCCGCGTTGCACGGCGACGAGGTCCGCGCCAACTGCGGCCGGATCACACTTCAGGTTCGCGCCGAGGTCCGCGCTCGATCCATAGGTGAACACGTGCGGGTGCTCGCAGAGCAAGAGATGCTGACCGACGCCATGGGAGAAGATCCCCTCCTGCAATGCGAGCGCCTCGCGATACGCGACGCGACCGAGCCACCTGACCGACAGGTTCGAAGATGGTGACGTCATGGCGGCTGGTGCGACGCGAACCCTAGAGCTCCGCCGACCAGTCCTGGGTCTCGAGGATCTGTTTGACCCGAGCGAGGAATCGTCCCGCATACGCGCCGTCATACGCACGGTGGTCCCAACTCATCGACAGGTGCCCCATCGGATGGATCGCGATCGACTCGCTACCGTCGGCACCGGTCACGACGACCGGACGACGCACGATCATGTCGGTCGACAGGATCGCCACTTGCGGCTGGTTGATGATCGGCATCGTGATGAGCGCACCAGCGGAACCGTTGTTGGACAGCGTGAACGTGCCGCCCTGGATCTCGTCGGGCGACAACTTGCGCGAACGTGCGCGAGAGGCAAGGTCGTTGATCTCGCGAGCGATCGCTCGCAATCGCTTCGCATCCGCACTGCGCACGACAGGCACGAGCAGTCCCTGGTAGTCGAGGTCGACGGCGATGCCAAGGTCGACGAAGTTGTGCACGACGAGATTGTCGCCGTCGATGGACGCATTGAGATGTGGAAACTCAGCGAGAGCATCGACGACCGCGCGTGAGATGAACGGCAGGTAGGTGAGGCTGAAGCCCTCGGTCGACTTCCACTGTTCCTTCACCGCGAGTCGCGTGCGGTCCACGTTGTTGTAGTCGACTTCGACGACGGTGAACGCGTGCGGACTCACACCCTTGGACATCACCATGTGCGAGCCGGTCAAACGGCGGATCTTGGACAGTGGTACGACCGTGTCACGCTCCCCTGCCACGACGCTCGGACGGACAGCGGGCGCAGGCGCAGGTGCCGCAACTGCCGGCGATGGAGCGGGTGTCGAAACCGGTGCGACGACGGGAGCCGGCGTGGCCGCTTGCGCAGGGGCGGGCGCTGGTGCAGGAGCAGGAGCCGACTGGGCCGCGGCTACGAGTCCGTGACGATCGATGTGGTCGAGAACGTCTTCGCGTGTGATGCGTCCTCCAGGACCGGTGCCGACGAGCGAGTCGACCGCGATCCCGTGATCGTTGACCAATCGACGAACGACCGGTGACAACAACTTGTTCGACGTGGTCGCGCGTGTCGTTTGC
>CAYSRZ010000030.1:0-7037 GCA_964433615.1 uncultured Acidimicrobium sp.
AGCGACGTGTACTGCCAGGGGATCACCGAGATCACGCCGGCCGACATCTCGATTGCCAACCGACTCGGCTTTGCCGTCAAGTTGCTCGCCGTTGCCGAAGTCGACGAGGTCGGTTCGGTGCTCGTGCGCGTGCATCCGGCGATGGTGCCGCACCACCATCCGCTCGCGTCCGTGCGCGACGCGTTCAATGCCGTCGTCGTCGACGGTCGCGCATCAGGTTCCCTCATGTTCTATGGACGTGGAGCCGGTGGCGACCCGACGGCGAGCGCGGTGCTCGGCGACGTGATCGATGCGTCGATGAACCTGAACAAGGGTGCTCATGCCTCCCTCGGGGTGCTCGGCGAGTCGAAACTGCGTTCGATGTCGTCGCTCATCGGCGAGTACCTCCTGCCCCTCGAGGTGACCGATCGTCCCGGCGTGTTGCACGCAGTCACCGGGATATTCGCGCGCCACGGCGTGAGCATCCGCGCCGCCGAGCAGGACGGTCTCGGCAACGGCGCACGGCTGGTGTTCCTCACCCACGATGCGAACGAGGCGGCAGTGCAGGCGTGCATCGACGAGTTGCGCAAGCTCGACGTCGTGATGCACGTCGGTGGTCTACTGCGGGTCATCAGCGGCTGATTACGCTGAACGACGCCATGTTGTACGTCTCGACCAGGGGTGAAGCCCCGGTACTCGGTTTCGAAGGTGCGCTCCTCGCGGGTCTCGCCACCGACGGCGGTCTCTACGTGCCTGAGTCGTGGCCGAAGGCGAGCACGGCAGGCACTGGTTACGCCGAGCGAGCGGCGGCGATCACCCATCCGTTCGTCGCACCGGACGTCTCCTTTGACGTCTATTCGCGCCTGTGCACGACCGCATACTCGACGTTCCGTCATCCCGACGTGGCCCCGCTCGTCGAGGTCGCGCCGGGACACCACCTGCTCGAGTTGTTCCACGGCCCGACCCTTGCGTTCAAGGACGTCGCGCTCCAATTGCTCGGACAGCTCTTCGACCACGTGCTCGCCAAGCGTGGGGAGCGCGTGATGATCGTTGGTGCGACGAGTGGTGACACCGGCAGTGCAGCGATCGACGGCGTGAAGGGCTGCGACAACGTCGACATCGTCATCCTCTATCCGCGCGGACGGGTGAGCGAAGTGCAGCGACGCCAGATGACCACGGTCGACTCGCCGAACGTGCACTGCGTGGCCATCGACGGAACGTTTGACGACTGTCAGGATCTCGTCAAGGCGATGTTCAACGACCAGTCGTTTCGCACCTCGAACAACTTGTCGGCCGTCAATTCGATCAACTGGGCTCGCGTCATGGCCCAGACGGTCTACTACTTCACCGCGCTCGAATCTCTTGGTGGGCGCGCGTCGTTCTCGGTGCCGACGGGCAACTTCGGCAACGTGCTCGCGGGGTGGATCGCACGACAGATGGGTGCGGAGATCGATCGGCTGATTGTCGGATCGAACTCGAACGACATCCTCACTCGGTTCTTCGAATCACACGAGATGTCGATGAAGCCCGTCGTGCCGACGTTGAGCCCGAGCATGGACATCCAGGTCTCGTCGAATTTCGAGCGCCTGTTGTTCGAAATGAACGGTCGCGACGGCAAGGCGACGGCGGCTCAGTTGCAGTCGTTCCGCTCGAACGGAGCGTTCGAGGTGACGAAGGAACAATTCGACACCTGGGTGGCCCCGACGTTTCGCGCCCATCGCGCATCCGACGACGAGACGATCGCGGTGATGAAGCGCGTGCACTCCGAGACGGGAATGTTGATCGATCCGCACACCGCCGTCGGGCTGTCGGCGGCGATGGCGTGTGCACAGGACGGGATTCCGACCATCACGCTGGCGACCGCGCATCCGGCCAAGTTCCCGGACGCCGTCGAGCGCGCCACGGGCATTCGCCCCGAGCTGCCCGAGCACGTCGCGGACTTGTTTTCGCGCACGGAACGCAGCACGGACCTGCCGAACGACCTGGCGAGCGTGGAACGCTTCGTCGCCTCCGTCCGTCGCGCGTTGTAAGACGACGGTGATTCGGCTATCCTTGGAGATGGCTCGGATTCCCGAGTGAAGCCCCCGCAACACGCGGCGCTCAGTTTCGCGTAACGCATTCGCGGTTGAAGGGCACGTCACATCTGTGTGAGTGTCCATGAAAGTAGGACCTATGGCCAGTGGAGCCTTGGAACAATCAGCACTTGAGGCAAAGGATCGCGAGCAGCTCGTGGCGATCGCCAGTGCGCTCGGCGTGAAGTCGGCGTCGCGTGCCAAGAAGCAGGAACTCATCGACATGATCCTCGAGCAGACAAAGCCGGCCGCTCCGGCACCGAAGGCAGAGTCCACCAAGCCAGCGTCACGCACCACCTCGGAACCCGTCCTCGGGGCCGATGGAGAGGCGTTGTCCGAGTGGGAGATCGAACTCGCCGAGCACGAGGGCACGCCGATCGCACCCGATGCAAAGCGTCAGTCCGACCAGCAGCGCAACAACGATCGTGGTGATCGCAACAACGACCGCGGCGATCGCGGAGACCGGAACAACCGTCAGGGATTCCAGCGCGACGGTTACGACGGCGACAGGAACAACCGCAACAACCGAAATCGCAATCGCAACCGACGTCGTGGACGTGGCGGTCGCGACGAGGGCCCGCAGGGCAACGACCGCTACGAGTTGATGGAGCCGGAGTCCAACGAGCCGGTGAGCACGGAACCCGTCAAGGTCTCCGGGTATCTCGACCTTCGCGACGAGGGTTACGGCTTCCTGCGCGTGAACGGCTACCTGTCGTCGCGCGAAGACTCCTACGTCTCGGTTCGCCTCACCCGCCAGTTCGGACTGCGCAAGGGCGACTACGTCACGGGAGTTTCCAAGCCCGCCGGTCGCAACGAGAAGAACCCGGCGCTGCTCGAGATCAACACGATCAACGGCGTCTCGCCAGAGAAGGCGAAGAACCGCCCGAAGTTCGAAGAGCTCACGCCGCTGTTCCCGGACAGCAAGCTCGTGCTCGAGAACCCGGCTGATCCGTCGAACATGACCGCTCGCATCATCGACCTCATCGCTCCGATCGGCAAGGGCCAGCGCGGCATCATCGTGTCGCCGCCGAAGGCCGGCAAGACGACGGTCATGAAGACGATCGCCACGAGCATCGAGCGCAACCACCCAGAGGTGAAGCTCATCGTGCTGCTGATCGACGAACGCCCCGAGGAAGTGACCGACATGCGTCGCACCGTGAAGGGCGAAGTCATCGCCTCCACGTTCGACAGGCCGTCGGAAGAGCACACGCAGGTCGCCGAGTTGACGATCGAGAAGGCCAAGCGCATGGTGGAGATGGGCGAGGACGTCGTGATCATCCTCGACGGCATCACCCGACTCTCGCGTGCGTACAACCTCGCGGCTCCGGCAACCGGACGCATCATGTCCGGTGGTATCGACGCTGGTGCGCTCTATCCACCGAAGAAGTTCTTCGGTGCGGCGCGCAACGTCGAGGAGGGTGGAAGTCTCACCATCCTTGCGACCGCTCTCGTCGAGACCAACAGCCGAATGGACGACGCGATCTTCGAGGAGTTCAAGGGAACCGGCAACATGGAGCTTCGCCTCGACCGCAAGGTCGCCGAGCGACGCATCTATCCCGCGATCGACGTGGACGCGTCCAGCACGCGTCACGAGGAGCTGCTCTTCGACCGCAAGCAGCTGCAGATGGTCTGGAAGTTGCGTCGCGTGCTGAACGGTCTCGCCGCTGACGGCAATGCCGCTCCAGGTCTCGAGTTGTTGATCGACCGTCTGAAGACGTTCAAGAACAACGACGAGTTCCTGAGCGAAATCGCCAAGCAGCCGACCGCGTAGTCCGACGTCGCAGCGCCTCGTGCACACCGACCAGCGTCGCCGTCTCGAATCGGTGCGCTTGGCCAGTGCGCTCGCGTCGCGTGGCGTCGAGCCGTCTCGCGTCACCGAGTCCACGAGTGCGATCGGCCCAGCCGTCGTCGCAGATGGATCGGGGTGGCTGGTTGCCGTCGACCACGAACATCACGCATTGTCGGTCGGGTTGTTGTGGGCACACGGTGCAGGTGTCGAGGAACTGAACCTCGTCGTCGGCACCGATCGAGCACCGACATTCGCACGACGTGCTCGGAATTTCGTCCCGCGCGTCGTCGTCTGGACGTATCGCGACAACGTCCTCGTCGAGACGGCCCCCATCGACCACGAACCACAACGTGGCGTCCCCGCATCACATGAACGATTCGCCTCGCTGATCGCAGACTGTGGCGTCGACGTCGTGCGTGAGCATGGGGTACTCACGGGCGAAGTACTGGGCCTCGAGGTGTGCAGGGTGGTCGACGATCCCGATGCCACGGACGGCGTGCGCCTGGAGATTGGCGTTGGCGCACACGACCGCGAAACGTTCCGTCTGGTGCACGGCGCGGTCGCCACGGGCGAGCAGCTGATCGACGTTGCTCGCACGGTCACCGCGATTCGCGCGGATGCCTCCGCGCAGCATCCACTTGCTCGTCTCGGCATCGAGCGACTCCTGCGCAGCAGGGTAGTTGCGTCGCCCGGAATCGTCGGCGCACGCGCATTGCGAGTCGCAGAGCCTCCCGTCAGGCGCGAGAACGTGAAGGATCCGGTGCCGTGTGTCGCCGTCGGCGAGTCGACCAACGGCTCTCCGCTCGTCGTCACGTGCACGGCGATTGCCGACCTGGACGTCGTTCCCTTCGGCGCAGATGCACGGGATCGACTGCGCACGGATGCCGAACTCGTGATCGTCGCCGCACCTGGCAACGTGACACCGAGCATTCGTCGTCTCGCGGGACTGCTCGAGCGTCCCGCGAAGTTCTGTGAAGTGGCGACGCACGGCGACTAGCCGTGGCGTAGCCTGAAGCCCGTGTTGGAGCGCCTGAAGGTCATCGAAGCCGAGTATGAGGCGCTCGAGGCGAGCCTGGCGAGTCCCGAGGTGCTCGGCGACCAGCGCAAGTTGAAGGAGGCGTCGCGTCGCTACAAGCAGCAGACGCCGCTCGTCGAGTGCATCCGTCGTTACCGTGACGCGCTCGACACGGTCGAGGCTGCAAAGGAGCTCCTCGTCGACGCCACGGGTTCCGAGCGAGAACAATTGGAGCAGGAGCTCGAGTCCGCATCTGGTTCGATCGCAGGATTGGAGGAGGAGCTGAAGGTGCTTCTCCTCCCGCCGGATCCGAACGACGGCAAGAACATCATCGTGGAGATTCGTGGCGCCGAAGGCGGCGAGGAGGCGAACCTGTTCGCCCGTGACTTGTTCGACATGTACAACGCGTATGCCGTGCGCAACGGGTGGAGTGTCGAGGTGTTGTCGCTCGACACGTCTCCGATGGGTGGAATCAACCAGGCGACGATGCTCGTGAAGGGCGACTCCGTGTGGACGAAGTTGCGTTTCGAGGGAGGCCCGCACCGTGTGCAGCGGGTGCCCGTCACCGAGAGCCAGGGTCGCATCCACACGTCGTCGGCGACGGTGCTCGTGTTGCCCGAGGCGGAGGAAGTCGACGTGCAGATCGACGAAAAGGACCTGCAGATCGACGTCTATCGCGCGAGCGGACCTGGTGGTCAGGGTGTGAACACGACGGACTCGGCCGTGCGCATCACGCACAAGCCGACCGGACTCGTCGTTGCGATGCAGGACGAACGCAGTCAGTTGCAGAACCGAATTCGCGCGATGACGGTGTTGCGTTCTCGGTTGCTCAAGTTGCGCGAAGACGAACAGGCGGAGAAGATGTCCGCGGAGCGTCGCGCTCAGGTCGGCAAGGGTGGACGCGGCGAGAAGATCCGCACCTACAACTTCAAGGAGAACCGCATCACCGACCACCGGATCGGGTTCACCCTGTATCAGTTGCAGAACGCGCTCGCGGGCGACCTCGACCCCGTGATCGATGCGCTCACCGAGCAATATCAGATCGAACAGTTGGCCCACGCCAGCAGCGTGTGATGGACGGCCCGCTCACGTGGCGAGACGTCGTCGCTGAGACGACGAACAGGCTCGGCAGCGCGACCGAAGCGAGATGGTTGTGCGAGCACGCGTGCGGACTCGACGGAGCAGAATTCGACGCCGAGCTCTCCGAGACTCCGACCACCGTGATGGTGAAGTCCCTGGACGCGATGGTCGCGCGGCGACTGGCTGGTGAGCCGCTGCAATACGTGATGTCGCGTTGGGCGTTTCGTCACCTTGATTTGTTCGTCGATCGTCGCGTGCTTATCCCGCGTCCCGAGACCGAACTGATCGTCGAGATCGCCCTCGAACGACTCGCTGTGCCAGTGGATGCTCCGCGAGTGGTTGACCTTGGCACGGGGAGTGGTGCAATCGGTCTCTCGGTCGCCTACGAGAGCCATCCCCGTCCCGTCGAGGTCTGGCTCACCGACCTCTCGACGGACGCACTCGATGTGGCGCGGGCCAACCTTGCGTCCCTCGGCCGACGTGGCGCCCGCGTACAACTGGCGCACGGCTCATGGTGGTCGGCATTGCCGGATCACCTCGCGCACACGATCCACGTCGCGGTGTGCAACCCTCCCTACATCGCCGTCGGTGACCCGGCAGTGGCGCGTGACGTCGTCGACTGGGAACCACACGAGGCGCTCTTCGGTGGTGCCGACGGTCTCGACGATCTGCGTTCGGTGATCGCCGACGCGCCGTTGTGGCTGAGTGACGGTGGGTCTCTCGTGCTCGAGATCGGCCATCGACAGGCCGACTCGGTGTCGCAGTTGATGGTCGATGCTGGATTCGTCGACGTCGTCGTCAGGCGCGACCTGACCGAACGCGATCGATTCGTCGTGGGGCGGCTCAGTTCTCCGAAAGATTGAGCGACCGGCGGAGGAAGTCGACCTGATGCAGCAAGAGGTTCTCGGCGACGACCTCCTGTGGCGTCATGTGTGACACCCCGCTCAACAGGAGCGTCTCGTGGGGCTTGCCGTGTGCAAGGAGTGCGCTCGACAGCTGCAGGGTGTGGGCACTCAGCACGTTGTCGTCTGCGAGCCCGTGGATCAGAAGCAGAGGTCGGCGAAGGAGGGCGGCATCACGCACGAGGTTCGTCGAGTCGTAG
>CAYSRZ010000030.1:7137-9688 GCA_964433615.1 uncultured Acidimicrobium sp.
AGTCGACGTCCGTCGTGATTCGTCGGCGTGACGATCGCCGTCGGGATGCGTCGTTCGCCGAGTCGGTGCAGGCTGACGTTCGGTGTGACGAGCGGGACCTCGGCGCGATTGCCGATCGTCGATCCGTTCGACACCGTGAACGTCGCCCGTTTCGTCGCGAGCGACGTCGAACGGGTAACGATCGTCGTTCCGCCGACGTAGGAGGAGTGCATGCCGCCGCCACTCGTGAGTTGCTCGCAGGTCGATCCGTCAAGTGCGATTCGATAGGTGTGCAGCACCTCTGGCGAGGTGAGTTCGTTGGCAGAGATCGTGGCGTGGGTGTCGCTCGAGTGAATCATCGCGCGCACCTGGAGTCGGCTCGGAGAGATCACGACGCCGTCGGCCAACAGTGCGCGCACGCCATCTCGTTCGCCGCACGTGAGCAGCACTCCCGATGCGGTGAGACTCGGCGTGCCAGGTACGAGTTCGACCCACCGCTCGTCGCGTTCCGTCGATCGGACGGTGGTCGTACCAGTCGACTGATCGACGCTCATCCAGGTGAGGACGCGTTGGTCCCTGCTGTGCAATCCGATGACGAGTCCCGCACGAGACCACACGACACTCGTCAGGTATTCGTGCACCGCGGCATCCCACACGATCGGTGTCTGTCGTGCGTCGAGGGTGACGATGTACGCCGACACCACCGCATTGTTTGTTCCGGCACGTGGATACCGCACTGCTCGTGGTGGTCGTTGAGGGTGTGCGGGGTCTGCGATCCACGACGTCTCGACGGGGGACTCATCGACTCGGGCAACGACGAGTCGATCACCATCGGGAGACCACCAGTGGCCGCGATGGCGCCCCATCTCCTCAGCGGCGATGAACTCTGCGCGACCCCAACTCACGTCGCCACTGCCACGCGCGATGACCGACGTCGAACCATCCTCCTGTCGAACGTGCAGGTCGTTGCCGACGACGTAGGCGATCCGCCGCCCGCACGGACTGAGGCGGGGGTCGAAGATCGCCGACTCGAGGTCGCCTGGCGTTACATCGACCACGGACGAGTCCATGAGGTCGACGACGAACAACCTTCCGGCCATGGTGAATGCAGCCTTCGTGACGCCGTCGTCGCACGAGTAGGTGACGATGCCGGCAGCTCCTTCGCGCGCACGTTCCCGCCGTGCGCGCTCGAATTCGGAATCGGAGCCCGACGTGTGGTCCATGAGTTCATCTGCGTCCGCGACGCAACGCTCACGTGAGGCATCGACGTCCAACACCCACAGCGAGGTGAGGGAATCAGTGCCGGAGCCGGCACGGCAGAACACGACTCGGCGGCCGTCCGGTGACACCGTGATCGTTCGGGGTTCACCGAGGGTCAGTCGCTGCGTGCGCGCATACTGTCGTGGGAAGGTGTCGCTCACGTTCAACGCTCCGTCAGATCGCCCGTGGACGACAGCGAGAGTCGCTCACCGACCACATCATTGGCGATGCAGTGGTCCATGAGCCCCTTGTCATGGGACACACCCCATGATCGAACGCCGTCGTCGGTCAACACCGCAGCGGCGAGTCGAGCAGGCGACCCGTCTCGATCGTGCATCACGCTGTAGGCCTCGACGGTGACGTCACCCGAGACGTCGCTTGCCGATGCCGCGCGTCGAGCGGGGAGTGCATCGACGGCGTCCTGGGGCGAATCGTGGAGGAACGGATGTCGGGGATCGTCGACTTGGTATGCACCGAAAGAGTGTTTCGTGGCATATCCGCCATTCGCCCAGACAAAGCCCTTTCCCTCGCCTCGGCGGCGCAGTTCGACCATCGTCGTTGCAATCGCGTGCATCACGTAGTTGTTGAACGGCCCTCCCGCGAACGGCAATCCGCCGGTGCAGGTGAGTCGTTGGTCGAGCGACAACCCGATCGACGCGGCGCCGAGTTGCACCGCAGATGGAAAGCACGAGTACAAATCGACGACGTCGAGGTCCTGTGGCGCCCAGCCCGTGAGGTCGAACAGTCGCCGAGCGCCGATCCGGATCGCAGGTGTGTCCACGAAGCTCCAGCGGTGCGACACGAAGTTGTGTTCGTGAGCGTCGGTTCCGGCGACTGGGAACACCCAGCGATCTCGGGGAATGCCGAGTGAAATCGCCTTTTCGACCGAACACATCACCAGTGCAGCCGCCATGTCGACGTCGTTGTTCGAGTTCATCACCTTGGTGTACGGGTAGCCGACCATCCGATTCGTGGCGGTCGGGGTGACGATTTCGTCGCTCGTCAATCTCTTCTGGGTCCACGCGAACGGATTGCTCGCGGCGACGTCACTGAAGCGTGACCACAGCGCTCCGACGTGTGCGCGATGTTGCTCGATGGTCATTCCATGTGCTGACCGCAATGCGGTTTCGAACATCGGGTAGATCTCGATCGGTAACACGACCTTGCGCTCGATCTCGAGGGGATGCAACATCTCGAGATCGCCGCCGATGTTCGTCGGCTCCGGATCGTCACGGTGGGGAGGATCCTCGGCCATCCAGTCGAGTGTCTTCCCGCTGGCCTTGGCGCGACGTCGTGAACGTGACGATTCGCC
>CAYSRZ010000031.1:0-9512 GCA_964433615.1 uncultured Acidimicrobium sp.
TCGATCCGCGCACGGGTTGCGGGTTGAGCTTGGCGAGTCTCGCCTTGACGATCGGCAGGCCGGCCTCGAGGATCTTGAGGCGACCGGGTGCGGTGCCGAACTCGTATCCGTACTCGGTGTAGTCGCGTTCGAACCAACCCGAGCCGACGCCGAGGACGAATCGACCGTCACTGATGTGGTCGATCGTGCGGGCCATGTCGGCGAGCAGATGTGGATTGCGATACGAATAGCAGGTGACGAGGGCGCCTACCGACGCATGGCACGTGTCGGCGGCCATCGCCGCGAGCAAGGTGTAGCACTCGAAGTGTTCGGCCTCAGGGTCCCCCGACAACGGATAGAAGTGGTCCCACGTCCAGATGCTGTCGACCCCGAGGGCGTCCGCCGCACGCCACGCGGTGCGCATCTCGCGCACGGAGGTCGCCTGTGGCCACAGTTGCACACCGATCTTCATGTTGGTCCTCTCGATTCCTAGACGAACTTCTTCAAGATCTTGAACTTACGCTTCGAATACGGCGGGTACGCGATCGAGGGATCGAGTTTCGTCGAGCGCTTGAGCACGGGCTTGAGATGCTGGAACACGTCCACTCCCGCCTGCCCGTGATAGGCGCCCATGCCGCTTTCACCCACGCCGCCGAACGGCAGGTGTGGACCGGTCATGTGAAAGATCGTCCCGTTCACGGTGACTCCGCCCGACGTGGTGTCACGCACGATGCGATCCGCGACGCGTGAATCCTCCGCGAACACGTACAGCGCGAGGGGATGAGGACGGGATCGAACGAAGCCGACCGCCTCGTCCATCGAGTCGACCGTGATCACGGGCAAGATGGGTCCGAAGATCTCCTCCTGCATCACCGGCGACGTCGCATCCACGTCCACGAGCACGGTCGGGGCGATGTACCGCTCGGAGGCAACGTGCTCTCCACCCGCAGCGACGGTGCCCGAGCCCAACATCCCGACGAGTCGATCGAAATGGCGCTGTGAGATCACGCGCGAGTAGTCCTTGGACGACTTCGGGTCTGCCCCGTAGAAGTCGGTGATCGTCGAGGCGATGCGTGTGACGAGTTCGTCGGCGACGTCGCGGTGCACGAGCACGTAGTCGGGCGCGACGCACGTCTGTCCCGAGTTCACGAACTTGGCCCACGTGATGCGTCGGGCCGCGACTGAGAGGTTTGCCGACCGGTCGACGATGGTCGGACTCTTGCCACCGAGTTCGAGCGTGACGGGAGTCAAATGCTCCGCGGCAGCGCGCATCACAACGCGACCAACCGTTCCGTTCCCGGTGTAGAAGATGTGGTCGAAGCGCTGGCGCAACAACTCGGTGGTCTCTGCGACTCCCCCCTCGACGACGCGCAGCGCCTTCTGGTCGAGGTAGTCGGGCGCCAGGCGGGCGAACAACGTCGACGTCGCCGACGACACCTCGCTCGGCTTCATCACCACCGCGTTGCCCGCGGCGATCGCACCGGCGGCGGGCACGACGAGCAACTGCACCGGATAGTTCCACGGCGCAATCACGAGCACGACCCCGAGCGGCTCAGGGATTCTCCAGCTCGAACCGGGCTTGGCGACGACCATCGTCGGCACCTTGCGCGGTTCGGTCCAGCGCTCCAGGTTCTTGTCCATCGCCTCGATCTCGGTGATCGAAAAGCCCACGTCGTACAGCCACGCCTCTTCAGGTCCGCGACCGAGGTCCACCTTGAGTGCCGCCGCAAAGTCGTCCTCGTGGTCGCGCAACATGCGCACGAGCTGTCGCAACTGGTGACGACGCCAGTCGAGGGGTCTCGTCGTACCACGATCGAACTCGGACCGCAGGTGGTGCACGAGATCAGCGATCATCTGGAGCGGACGACGAGATTCGAACTCGCGACCCTCACCTTGGCAAGGTGATGCTCTACCAACTGAGCCACGTCCGCATAACGGAAAACCGTTAGGGATTTGAGTTTAGCAGTGGATCCGCGGTGCTCAACACGTCGCGCGTCACCGCCTCCTTGGCCCCGTACTTGACCACACCGGCGAGCGACACGAGCACGACGACCGAGCCGATCGCCTGCACGAGCGCCACGGTCTGGCCGAAGAAGGCCCAGGCGAATCCAGTCGAGATCACTGGTCCCAGGAGACAGATGAGCGAGGAGGTCGATGCAGGGACGAATCGCTGTGCCCAGACCATCGTCGTGTGGCCGATCGTGCCCGACACGAGCGTCATCGTCACGATGAGGCCGAAATCCGACCACGAGATCGTCGCGATGTCGCGCGAGGTGTAGAGCGCCCATGGTGCAGCGACGACGAACTGCATCACCGAGATGCCGAACATGAACGCCCAGGTGTCGACACCGCTCGTGCGGGCCTTCTTGGACGCGATGAAGTACGCCGTCCACAGGATCGAATTGATGAGGGCGAGCACGTCTCCACGCAAGGCGGACGCCCCACCCGCGTCTGCACCGAGCACGACGCCCGCCACGCCGGCGAAACTGGTGAGCGCAAAGACCACCTGCAGCCCGCTCAACTTTTCTCCGAGGAGGCGCGGCGCCACGAGCAACGTGAACGCGGTGCTCAGGTTGCCGATGATGGTCGCGTTGACGATCGAAGTCGTGGTGAACGACATGAAACCCGAAATCGTCGACCAGCCGAAGATGAAGCCAGGTATCGCCGCCACCTTGAACACCGCCCACGTGAGTCGGATCCGGCGCATCTTGAGGATCGCGTACAACACGATCGGCCAGAACAACACGCGGTAGAAGATCGTCGAATTGATCGACATGTCGACTCCGAGCGTGAGCACGGGCCCGATCCCCCACACCAAGACGGAGAGAAACACGCCCGTCACCGGAGCGGCGTGTGCGCGATCGACGACGGCGACGCGGGCGTCGCGGACCCGCGCGTTCAGCACCTCGTTGACCCCGTCAGGACTTTGCCGCGTCGGGCCGCAGGTCGATGCGCAGCACGAGCACACCGTCCTCGATCGAGGCGACCGCGTCGCCAACCATCGCGAAGTCCTGGAAGTCGACCTGCGCCTGGGCGATGAACATCTGTCGCTCGTCACCTGCCACCGGCGGAAGCGGACGACGTTTGACCGCCGCGGCTCGTTCCTTGAAGCGGGCAATCATCTCTGTCGGGTCGAATGCGGCCATGCGTCCAAACTAGTTGAGGACTACTTGAGCAACGGGTCGATCGGGGCCCGACGCACATCCTCGACACGTTCGGGTTGCGACTCCATGCGCCTCGGCGACGGCCGTCGCGGGACACGCTCATCACGGGGCGTGGACACGGGAGCCGCACTCGCCTCTGCGATCGTGCGAGCCATCTGCATGAGCTCGCGTCGGGTCTGGTCGTCGCCGTTGATGAACTCGTCGTCGCTCATGACCTCGAGTGGCGCCAGTGCCGGGGACTCCGGACGAGCCTCCCGCCACAGTCTCATGGTGTAGATGCTCAGGGCGACGCCTGCAGTCAGACAGACCAACCCGATGAGGGCGATGCGCAGTTCGATCAACGACAGCAAACCGTTCGCCATGGCCGTCCCAACTTACCCCAGCCCGCCATACTTGGTGCGTGGCCGACGCGCTCATCAACATCGTCTCCATCGTCGTGTTCGTCGCCGTCCTCGTCTGGCTCATGCGTCAGTCGAAACGCTCGCTCACCGGTTGGCACTCCGGCGACGGCCGCGACTTCGTCGCCCATGCCCGCAGCGTGGACGTTTCGGGCACCCCGACTCGATGGAAGGTCGTCCGCGCCCACCTCGACGAGGCAACGTCGACGGTCTCGCTGTTGCCGCGCGGTCGTGCGACCGAGGTGCGCGGAAACTTCACCCTGGTCGGGCGCCCCGCGTCCCCGGACCCGGGCGGATCGTCGACGAGGTTTTCGTCCTTCGTCTTGCGCGGCCGCGACCACGACGTGGTCGTGCGCGTGACACGGGGCTCGCTTCCCGAGGAGCGCCTCGAGTCAGTGCTCGGAGCCACTCAGTAGTTGGCGGCGAGGAATTCCTTGATCGGGTTGCCGACTTGGTCGAAATTGATGAGGAACGCGTCGTGGCCGTGCGGTGAGTCGATCTCGACGTAGGTTGCATCGACCCCGTTGCGCACCAACATGTCGGCGATCTGACGTTGCTGGTAGGTGGGATAGAGGATGTCACTCGAGATGCCCATGACGAGGGTCGGCGCGACGATGCGAGACATCGCCCGCTCGAGGGAGCCGCGACCGCGTGCGACGTCGTGGAGGTCCATCGCCTTGCCGATGATCAGGTAGCTGTTGGTGTCGAAGCGGCGGATCAGACGATCGCCGTGGTGGTCGAGATAGCTCTCTACTTCGAATCGGTCCCACAGGCCGAGACCGTTGTAGTCGGCGTCGCTGTCGGCAAGGTCTCGTCCGAAACGCTGGTTGAACACGTTGTCGCTGCGGAACGTGACCTGCGAGATCATCCGTGCGATCGCAAGCGACTCCCACGGACCCTCACCCGGTGCCGCGTCGTAGTAGTCGCCCCCACGCCACTTCGGATCGAGGCGGATGACGCGACGACCGATTGCGCCCCAGGCGATCTGTTGCGCCGTCGACTGCGCGCACGTGGCGATCGGGACGATCGTGCGCACGCGCTCCGGATACATGACCGCCCATTCGAGGACCTGCATGCCCCCCATCGATCCCCCGACGACGCTGTGCCACACGTCGATGCCGAGCGCATCCGTGAGCCGCAGCTGGGCGCGCACCATGTCGCGAACGGTGATCACCGGGAACCGTGACCCATACGGCTTGCCGTCGACGGGGTGCGGGGATGCGGGACCCGTCGTGCCCTGACATCCACCGATCACGTTCGAGCACACGACGAACCAACGATTGGTGTCGATCGCCAAACCAGGCCCGATGATCCCCTCCCACCAGCCCGGCGACGGATGACCGTCTTCGGCTGGCCCGGCCGCGTGCGAATCCCCCGTCCATGCGTGACATACGAGGATCGCGTTGTCCCGCTCGGCGGTGAGCGTCCCCCACGTCTCGTAGGCGATCGTGACGTCGGACAAGTTGACCGCCCCGTCGAGAGCGAACGGACGGTCGGCAGGAAAGTGAGCGAAGCGACGTGAGCCGACCGGCTGCGTGGCATCCCACGCTCCTGTGGCTGGATAGTCATGTCGGGTCATTGCACTGTCCGTTCGCTCACCCAACTGAGCCGGCCCGTTGCTTCGCCGAGGCGAAGCCACATCTCCCGCTTGCACGGGATGGCACCGTGGGCATTGCCCGGTTGCCGGACCAATTGGTCACTCCTGATGTTGCTGAAATCACTCTACCCGCCGATATGGTGAGTCCACCACAGCGGGCGGAGTTGGGGCTGTGACCTGGTGCGTGCTGACCGCGGGGGTGACGTGGACAACCTGCTGACACACCGTGCGCAGTCGCGCGAGACACCAGGCAAGGGACACGGAAGCTTTGCCCTCGAGCCCATCGCGGCGAACCAGTTCGTCGTGTGTTTCGGTGGCCGACCCACCACGTCAAGCGAGTTCTGCACGTATCCCGCAGAGCGACGCTCTCGATCGCTGCAGATCGACCACGGGACGTTCGTCGTCGGTCCCCCGATGCGCGAACCCGGCGACTCCATCAACCACTCCTGTGAGCCGAACCTCGGATTCGTCTCCGCGACTCGCCTCGTTGCCAGGCGCGACATCCTCGCCGGCGAAGAATTGACCTACGACTACGCAACGAGCGACTCGGCGCCATACGACGAGTTCGACTGCGCATGCGGCACACCGCACTGCCGCGGGCGGCTCAGCGGGCGCGACTGGATGCGCCACGACATCCAACACAAAAATGCTGGTTGGTTCTCCCCGTACTTGGCCCGACGAGTCCACGCACTCGGTTCGTCACGTCTCCTCACCAAGCGTGACGTCGAGGCGCTCATGGACGCCGTCGAGGTCGATCCGATCCAGGCACTGGTCGATGCGACCCGCGTCGCGACCGGACTTCGCCACGCCACCTGGCAGACGACCCGGGCGATCCTGCACAACCACTTCGTCGAAGTCGACGAATCGAATCCGGGCTCGATCGACTCGGCCGTCGCCTGGTTCAACGAGACGAGGGGTCGCCACCTGAGGGAGCATCACTGAGCCGACACGCCGGGGTTCCGCCGGGCAGTCGGTGACGATTCGCTGCGACGAGTCGATAGACGACCCGTGCACATCCGGAAATGAGTGGCCAACCCATGATGTGGCCGAGGGTCGGCCACGGCCATCGACACCCGCGCAACGCCATCGCGACCGCCCGATGACCTGAAGCACGCTCACCACTCTGTGCGTCCACCCACTGCAGTTCCCGCATGCAGTCGGCTTCGTCGAGACCAAGCGCAGCGAGGTCGATCCGCTGCCACGGTCGAACGGCAACGCCCGGACGAAGCCGGCGTTCGAGCCATCGTGCACACGAACTACACAACGCACAGTCGCCGTCGAACACGACGATTCGTCGGAGTGTCTCCACGACGAGAACGCTACTGGTGGCTTCGGTAGGTTGTAGTGCCGTGCTGCGCATCCTCGTCGCCCCCCGCATGATCGTCGTGCACATTCTCGTGGCATTGCTCGTCGCAACAATGATGTCGCTCGCCAACTGGCAGTGGAACCGCCACCAAGAGCGTGCGAACTTCAACGACGAGGTACGTGCACGAGCGTCCGCCGTGATCCGTCCGCTCGACGACGTGATGGAGGACCATCCCGACCCCCTCGATGCCCAGTGGTACACCGTCGAAGCATCGGGAACCTACGTCGAGCCGACGATGCGACTCGTGAACGTCTCCCAAGACGGCGTCGCCGGTTACGACGTCGTCAACCCGCTCGTCCTCGACGACGGCCGCATCCTCATCGTGAACCGTGGCTTCCTGCCGCTGGCAGCGGATCTCCCCGCGATCGACCTCGGCGACCGAGTGACCGTCGTTGGCCGCCTGCGCACGACCGACGAGCGTCAATTTGGCGAGGTCGACAACACCCCACAGGAGACCCTCACCGACATCCAGCGCATCGACCTGGCCGTGCTCGACGACGCCATCGAGGGAGATGTGCTCGAGGTGTCCCTCGACGCGCTCTCCTCCAACCCGAACGACGATCCACGCCTCGCCCCGGTCGCCGCGCCGACGCTTGCATCAGGGCCGCACCTGTCCTACACCGTGCAGTGGATCTTGTTCAGCGTGTGTGCCCTCGTCGGGTGGGCGCTGGTCGTTCGACGCGCACTGCGCGCGACGTCAGCCAACGACCAGTCGTGACAGCGCTCGCGGTGAGCTCGTCGCGATGCGCACTTTGAGCGAGCGAGGCAATCGGGAAAAGAGCGTCGTCATCGTCCGTGCAATCTCGACGGGCGCGGTGTCGATCCGCAGGTAACCGGACCACGCCTCCTCGGGAAGCTCGAAGAACCCGTCGAAGAATCGCTGGATGTCGCTCGCGCGCAGGTGGTTGAGCGCGGCAAGTCCGTAGTCGTGCAGCGCACGGGTCCGACGCAGCGACGCAGGCCACAACACGTCCCAGGCTCGTCGCGTGATCTCGTCGCTCGACGAGCCGCGACACACCACCTCCTGGATCGCAGCCGCGAGGCGAGGCGCCGCGCGCAGCGACGCCGCGACGGAGTACCCGGTGACGGGATGGATGAATCCACCGGCCGCACCAAAGCCGACGACACGTGTGCTCGGCTCCGGCGGCGCACCACCCATCGCAATGTGCACGTCTTCGATGTCGAGCGCATCTGCGGTGACGTCACGCCCGAGGCGCGCATGGAGCAGTTCTCGCAACTCGGTCGCACTGCGCGCCTCGGGCTCGACGAGCGAGGTTTCCTCCACCATCGCACGTCCGTCTCCGAGGTCCATGGCGTAGAGGAACGTCGGTCGACCCGCACGATCGCTCGCCGGTCGCCAGTCCATGAGCGTGAACGAGCCCGGGGGCACGAGGTCGCCTCGAGTCGTCACCACCCCGTATGCGCTCTGCACGCCGGTGGCACGGTGGCGCTGTCGTTCGAGGAAACCCGACGACGACCCACCCGCATCGACGACCACCCTCGCGGCGACGTTCTCGCCAGACGACAGGCCGACCTCGCGCTGGTAACCGTCGGCATCGACGCGGGACACGACGGAGGTCGCCCTGCATGCAAAGGGTCGAAAGCCGATGCCGACGAGGTGCGCACGCAAGGCCGCGTTGTCAAACACCAGGTATGGACGCGCAAGTTCATGTTCCCGCTCGCCGACGACGCGCACGCTCGGCCAAGTCCGACGCGCAAGGCCCTTCAGCACGATCGAATCGTCACACGGGTCGAGGTCGTCGACCCAGGACCCGAGGGTGTGCATCCACGCCCGCTCGATGACCGGATCGACGAGGGCCACCGACAGTCCACGCCGCACGAGAGAGTGCGTGATCGCCGCACCGGCCGGCCCCGCACCGAGCACGACGACGTCGAAGCGCTCGACCGCAGCACTCATGCCGTGTGGGCTTCGATTGCCGCCATGTTCTTGAATTGCTCGATGACGTTCGGCGTGCGGTACGCCGCATCGATGCCGCGATACACCGTGTCGACGTTCACCGCGATGCGTCCGATCTCTTGCCACGAGCGAAACGCGCTCGACGAGCCGTGGAGTTCGCGTGCCAGTTCACGGGCGGCCTCGAAGGCGTCGACTCCGTTTGCGTGCATGGCCGTTGCCCCCGACAACACGGCCGAGAGATAGTCCCGCACGTTCGCGACGCCGGCCTTGTCGGTGAGCGGACCGTGACCTGGCACGATCGTGTCGACGTCCAACGACGCGATCAGGTCGCAGGCGGCTATCCAGTTCTCGAGCGGGCCGGCCCACACGATTGGCGCCCCGCCGATGAACAAAATGTCGCCCGTGTAGACCACCTTGGCGTCCGCGCAGTAGGCGATCGTGTCGCCGCGCGTGTGCGCCGGCCCGACCTCGATCAGCTCCACGCTGCGTCCGCCAACCTCGACGTCCAGCCTGCCATCGAAGGTTCGCGTCGGTAGTGCGAGGTCGATTCCGTCGAAGGTGAAGTCACCGAAGAAGTGGCGGAAGAGCTCCCCGATCTCGCCGTCTGCGGAGTTCAATGCCGCCATCATCGACGGCGGGACCTCGGTCATCTCGTGCGCCGTCGCCGACGACGAGACGATCTCGGCGCCTGCGACCAACTGGTTGCCGTAGCAGTGGTCGCCGTTGGCATGGGTGTTGACGACCGTCGAAATCGGAGCACTGCGGGTGACGCCGGCCATCGACTCGAGCATTGCCTGCGTCAACGTCAAGTCGAACAGCGTGTCGACGAGCAACGACGTGCCGTCGCCAGCCACGAGACCCGCGTTGCTGTAGCCCCATCCGCCGTCGGGCTGCAGGTACGCATAACACCCGGCGCCGATCTCGTGCAGCCCGAGGCTGTAGGTGCCGGCCATCACGAAAGCCTGGTGAGCCCGGCCTTCAGGTTGCGTATCGCCTGGTTGATGCGCTGTTCATTTTCGATCAACGCAAATCGGGCGAAGCCCTCTCCGCCCGGACCGAAACCGGAACCCGGAGACAAAGCGACGTTGCA
>CAYSRZ010000032.1:0-9321 GCA_964433615.1 uncultured Acidimicrobium sp.
CAAGCTCGTGACGGTGTTGCGCCGACTCAGCTGACGCCGAGGCGCTTGGCCACCAGCTGCAACTTCTCGTCCGGCTGCACGACCGCGACGCGCACGTTGTTCGCCCCACCTGCTCCGTAGAAGTCACCGGGGCTCACGAGTGCTCCCCCTTCGCGCGCGAGTCGCTCGGCGAACGCCCATCCGTCCTTGGCATCGAACCAGAGGTAGAAACCGCCGGCAGGTGGCGTGACGTCGATGCCCGACCACGTGGACAACACGCGCGACATCGTCTCCAGTCGCCGGCGATAGACGTCGCGCTGGATGGCGACGCTCGCATCGTCGTTCAACGCGACGACCGCGGCGCGCTGTGCAGGACCCGGCACCATCATCCCCGCATGCTTGCGGACTTCCTTCAGGTAGTGCACGAGGTCGGCGTCGCCCGCGTAGAACCCGACGCGCAGACCTGCGAGGTTGGATCGCTTGGAGAGCGAGTGCAACACGACGACTCCGTCGAGTCCGTGTTGCAACGCACTGCGGGCTGGAGAGTCCCACGTGAACTCGGCGTAGCACTCGTCGGAAAACACCGGCACGCCGTGGCGACGACCCCAGGCGACGACGCCGGAGAGGTCATCCAGCGCACCAGTCGGATTGGACGGTGAGTTCGACCAGATCATCACCGCGCGCTTCGCGTCATCGGCGCTGATCGCATCGACATCCAAGGTTCCGTCTGCGCGCATCGGCACGGCCACGGGACGACAGTTCGCAAACACCGCCCCCATCTCGTAGGTCGGATAGGCGACGGCGGGATAGAGCACGGTGTCGCGCGAAGGATCCTTGAGCCGCAGCCAGTGGGCGGTCGTGGCGACGAACTCCTTGCTCCCCACGCAGGCCGCAACCTGGGTGAGTGGCACGTCGACGCCAAAACGCCGCGACATCCAGTCTCGGGCCGCTGCGCGCAGGGGCTCGATGCCGATGCTCGGCGGATAACCGCGCTCTGCGTTCGAGGTCGACAACGCGGCGACGACGGCGGGCGCGGGAGGATCGCACGGATCGCCGATGGACAAGTCCACGATCCCGCCCTCGTGCGCGGCACACAGTGCCTTGAACGCATCGAGTCGGTCGTAGGGATACGGCGGTGGAACGAAACCTTCCGTCACGAGGCCCCCTCGACGACGAAGTTCGCGAGACGACCGGCCGAGGCACCCGAGAGCCGCGCGCGGATCCGCATCCCGGTCTCTTCGTTGGCTGTCGACACGACTTCTCCCTCTCGATGGATGGCGGCCACGACGTCCCCGCGGTCGTAGGGAACGAGGAGCTCCACCACCGCGGTGATCGCCCGCATGCGATCTCCGATCGTACGCAACAGCACGTCGATTCCCTCGCCCGTGCGCGCCGAGATCGACACCGACCCGAAATGCTCGCGCACGAGACGCTCGGCGGCCTCGGCTGCGGCGTCGGACTTGTTGAACACGAGCAGCTCGGGCACGTGTCCCGCGCCGATCTCGTCCAACACCTCGTGCACCGCGTCGATCTGACCCATGGGATCGACGGCGGTGGAGTCCACGACGTGCACCAACAGGTCGCTTCGCGTGGCGACCTCGAGGGTGCTCTTGAAGGACTCGACGAGACCGTGTGGAAGTCGACGCACGAAACCGACGGTGTCGGAGAGCAACACCGGCTCGCCACCGGGAAGCGCCAGTCGTCGCGTCGTCGGATCGAGCGTGGCGAACAAACGGTTCTCGGCGAGCACGCCCGCGTCCGTGAGCGTGTTGAGCAGCGTGGACTTGCCGGCGTTGGTGTAGCCGACGATCGTCACGCTGCCGAGACCCGAGCGATTGCGACCCTTTGACTGCTCTCGTCGTGTGCTCGCGAGATGGGCGAGGTCCTTGGTCAACTTGGCGATCTTGTCCTGGATGCGTCGGCGGTCGACCTCGAGCTTGGTTTCACCGGGGCCCCTCGTGCCGATGCCACCGCCCTGCTGGGACAGCGCACCGGCGACTCCCCTGCGCAGACGCGGCAGTCGGTACTTGAGCAGCGCGAGCTCCACCTGCGCCTTGCCCTCGAGGGTGTGGGCGTTTTGGGCGAAGATGTCGAGGATCACCGCCGTGCGATCGATCGCCGTGCGACCGAGGAGCTTTTCCAGGTTGAACTGCTGAGCGGGCGACAGTTCGTTGTCGAACACCACCGTGTCGCTGTCGACCTGCAGGCACAACTCGCGCAGCTCTTCTGCCTTGCCCTTGCCGATGTAATACGTCGGATCCGGCGCGTCACGGCGCTGGGTGATGCGGGCGACCTCGTCTGCGCCGGCGGTGTCGATGAGGAGCGCAAGTTCGTCGAGTGATTCTTCGGTCTCGTGGTCGTCGTGGCCCGAGAGGGTGACGCCGACGAGCACGATGCGCTCGCGGAACGCACGCTCGATGAGGGTGCGACCGAGCGCCTCCTGGTACGGATTGCTCACGAATCGATCACCACGTCGT
Source organism: uncultured Acidimicrobium sp. (assembly GCA_964433615.1). Lineage (GTDB taxonomy): Bacteria > Actinomycetota > Acidimicrobiia > Acidimicrobiales > Ilumatobacteraceae > UBA3006. The sequence goes on from CAYSRZ010000032.1 coordinate 2,457, forward strand.
GAGCCGAGACGAAGACGGACTCCCCGATCAGCGTCACGCGACCCTCCGTCGGCTGGTTCACCCGCACGCGAACGTCGCCGCCGTCCATGTGCACGACCACGTCCTCGGCCTTGCTGCTCACGAGCCCCCAGCGCACCGCAGCCCACGCGCTCGCACACGCACCGGTGCCGCAGGCCTTCGTGATCCCCGCTCCACGTTCGTGCACGCGCATCGTGATCGCGTTCGACTCGGGGCCCGGTTCGATGATCTCGAGGTTGACCATCGGCACGCGCTCACCGAGCTCCTTGAGCGGAACGACGGAGACGTCCTCGACGCCGACGACGGCGTGCGGGTTGCCGACGGACAGGTGCATGACGGGTCGGTTCGGATCTGCCTGCAGACTCGCCCACGTCGCGGGTGGATCGATCGAGGTGATCTCCCCCATGTCGACGGCCGCATCGACGATCCCCTCGGCGCGCGGGGTGACCTCGACGCGCCGCACCCCCGCCCCGGTCGAGACCTGGTAGGCGACGGGTTCGTTGCGCATGGCCGACATGAATGCGGCCTGCGCGAGGCAGCGAATGCCGTTTCCACTCATCTCGGCGACCGAGCCGTCGGAGTTGTGCAGCACCATCGTGAGCGACGTGCCGCCGTCGTGGCCAAGGAGCAGGAGTCCGTCGGCGCCGATGCCCGATTGACGATCACAGAGCCGGCGCGCCACGCTCGGCCAGTCGACGCCGGTCGTCGGCGGGTTTTCGAGCACGAGGAAGTCGTTGCCAAGTCCAGAGTGCTTGACGACGCGCGCCGAAAAACCCATACCCATGGTCTAGTGCAGCGCCTCGATGATGAGCGGTGAGATTTCGGCCACGGGATCGGACTCGACGGTGACCCAGCGGATGCGGGGATCGCGACGGAACCAGCGCTCCTGGCGCACCGCGAACTGTCGCGTGTGCAACACGATGTCGGCGACGGCCTCGTCCAGCGAACACTCCCCGTGCAAGTGGTCGATCAACTCGGCATAGCCGAGCGCCTGGCGCGCGGTGTGCGACATCGACTTCGACTCGACGAGGGCCTTCACCTCGTCCAGGAACCCGGCCGCCATCATCGCGTGCACGCGCTCCTCCACGCGACGGGCAAGCACCTCGCGCGGCCAGAGGATGCCGATCTGGGTGACCCCGTTGTCGGGATAGGCGGCGGTCCCGGGCCCGAACGAACTGAACGGCTGGCCACTGCCGAGCGTCACCTCGAGAGCGCGCTCGATGCGTCGCCTGTTCGTCGGTTCGATCCGCGATGCAGCCAACGGGTCGAGTTCTGCGAGGCGACGAAACAGCGTCGCGACGTCGCGCTCGGCCTCGATCTCCCTGCGCGCCTCGGGATACTCACCGGGAAACGAGAGGTCGTCGATGAGCGCAGTGAGATAGAGCCCAGTTCCGGCGACGACGAGTGGACGCTTGCCGCGGGCGACGACGTCGGCGACCGCGGCGCGCGCGGCGGTCTGGTAGTCGCTCACCGTGAAGCGTGCGGATGGCTCGACGAGGTCGAGGCAGTGGTGCACGACGGCGCGCTGGTCGTCAGGCGTCGGCTTTGCGGTGCCGATGTCCATCCCGCGATACACCTGCATCGCGTCACACACCACGATCTCGGCGTTCGTCGCGCGCGCGGCCGCCATCGCCGTGTCGCTCTTGCCGCTCGCCGTCGGCCCGCAGATGACGACTGGCTTGGTCGTCGTCACGAGACCGCGTGCACCGCGAGGCGCACCTTGTGCGTGGGCTCGGCCGTGACCTCGACCAGGTGCCCCGAGAGGTGGAACCGCGCCGCGTCCGTCACCTGCACGGTCGCATAGGTCCCGACGCGCAACAGCTCGGGCGAGGAAAAGTGCACGAGCTTGTTCTGTCGCGTGCGACCCGTGAGCATGCGCTCGTCGCGCTTGTTCACGCCCTCGACGATCACCTCTTCGATTCGTCCGATCCGCTCGCGATGTTTGATCACCGCCGTGCGATCGAGCACCACCTTCAGCCGATCGAAGCGCTCACCCGCAACCGCAGGATCGACGAAGTCGCCGACCATCTCGGCAGCCGCCGTGCCCTCGCGGGGGGAAAAGATGAAGAGATACGCCGAGTCGAACTGGGCCTCGGCGGCGACTTCGAGGGAACGCACGAAGTCCTCCTCCGTCTCGCCCGGGAAGGCGACGATCAGGTCCGTCGTCACCGCGAGGTCCGGAATCGTCGCACGCGCCTCGCGCAGGCGCTCGAGATAACGCTCCGCTGAGTATCCGCGGTGCATGAGTTGGAGCACCCGATCGGAACCCGACTGCAACGGATAGTGCAGGTGCTCGCACACCGCTTTCGTCTCGGCCATCGCCTGCAGGCAGTCGCTCGTCATGTCCTTGGGGTGCGGGCTCGTGAAGCGCACGCGAGAAATCCCCGGCACCTCCCCGACCGCGCGCAGCAACTCGGCGAACTGCGGACGCAACCGCACGTCCGTGTCTCCACCACGCCGTCGAGCACGCGCAAGGTCGCGGCCGTAGCTGTTGACGTTCTGGCCCAGAAGCGAAATCTCGGTGACGCCCTGCTCGGCCAGGTCGCGCACCTCGGCGACGACGTCGTCGAAGGGTCGCGAGATCTCCTCTCCGCGCACGCTCGGCACGATGCAATAGGTGCAGGTGTTGTCGCAGCCGATCTGGATCGTGACCCAGGCGTTGTAGGACTTCTCGCGACGCACCGGCAGCGCACTCGGAAACAGCGCATGGTCGTCGATCACGGCCTCGTCCAGGATCTCGGTCACTCCACCGTGGACTCGCGAGTGCTCGAGCAGGTCCACGGCCCGGTGCACGTTGTGGGTTCCCATCACCACGTCCACGTACGGGGCGCGCTCGCGGACACGGTCCTTGTCCTTTTGCGCGAGGCATCCGGCGACCACGATCTGGCGTTCCCGGCCTTCGCGGGATCCGGCTTCCTTCCACGGCTTCAACCAACCGAGCGAGCCGTACAACTTGTCGTCGGCGTTCTCGCGAATGCAGCAGGTGTTGAGCACCACGACGTCGGCGTCGTCCTCGGACTCGGCGCGCTCCAGTCCGTCGGTCTCGAGCAGCCCGGCGATGCGCTCGGAATCGTGCGCGTTCATCTGACACCCGAAGGTGCGCACGACGTATTTACGGGTCACAGTGACCCAAGTTTACCGTTGCGTGCACGAGGCCATCCGGAGATGGCAGCCCCGTCGGCGAGTGGTAGGGACACTCGCCGACGGGAAACTTGGCCGACCCCTAGTCGAGGTCGATGGGCTCGTCGTCGTCTTCGCTGAAGCCCGCGGCGTCGTCCACCTCGAGCACGCCCGCCTGTTGGCGCACGCGCTCGGCGATCTGCACCATCACCTCGGGGTTCTCGATGAGGAAGGTCTTCGCGTTCTCACGACCCTGGCCGAGCTGCTCACCTTCGTAGGTGAACCAAGCGCCCGACTTCTTGGCGATGTTCATCTCGACGGCCATGTCGAGCACGGCGCCTTCGCGGCTGATGCCCTTGCCGTACATGATGTCGAACTCTGCCTGGCGGAAGGGCGGGGCGACCTTGTTCTTCACGACCTTCACGCGGGTGCGCGATCCGACGACCTCTGCCCCGTCCTTGATCGACTCGATGCGACGGATGTCGATGCGCACCGAGGAGTAGAACTTGAGCGCACGACCACCGGTCGTCGTCTCCGGGGTTCCGAACATCACGCCGATCTTCTCGCGCAGCTGGTTGATGAAGATGAGGATGGTGTTCGACTTGTTCAGGTTCGCCGTCAGCTTGCGCAGCGCCTGGCTCATCAGTCGGGCCTGGAGACCCATGTGGCTGTCGCCCATCTCGCCTTCGATTTCGGCGCGCGGCGTGAGCGCGGCGACCGAGTCGATGACGATGACGTCGAGGGATCCCGAGCGCACCAACATGTCGGTGATCTCGAGTGCCTGTTCACCGGTGTCCGGCTGGGAGATGAGCAGGTTGTCGGTGTCGACGCCGATCGCCTTGGCATAGACGGGGTCGAGCGCGTGCTCGGCGTCCACGTAGGCGCAGATGCCACCGTTGCGTTGGGCTTCGGCCACGACGTGCATGGCGAGCGTCGACTTGCCGGACGACTCGGGACCGAAGATCTCCACGACGCGCCCGCGCGGCAGACCGCCGACGCCGAGGGCGATGTCGAGTGGCAGGGCACCAGTCGGGATGGCGGCGACCTTCATCGAGTCCTTCTCGCCCATCCGCATGATCGAGCCCTTGCCGAACTGCTTGTCGATCTGGCCGAGCGCGGCATCCAGGGCCTTCATGCGATCGCTCATCGACTCGTTCGAGTTGTTCTTGACCTCTGACTGCTTGTTGTCCTTGCTTGCCATGGCTGGTTCCTGTCTGCTCGGGTTCTTGGTGGACTGCGCACCCTAAATGTGGGGTGTGCGGTGGTTCACCGAGATGTGTGCGTGGGTTGGGTGGATCGGACCTCAGTGACCCTAACCCCGAACACCTGTTCGGTCAAGCATTGCCAAACCCATACTGGGCTTGGGTTTTACCTAGGCGAACAGGACCCCGGTGACGGTCAGGAACCCGACGGCGAGCACGACCACCCCGAGGACCTTCGACAGCGGGGTCGATCGCCACCGTGAGTCGCCCCCGGCGAACCAGCCGAGGATGCTGAGCACGAGTGACGGTACGGCAAGTACGACGAACCCGATCTGCAACTGCATCGCGGGATCGTCGCTCAGTCGAGCGATCTGGGTTCCCCACCAACGGGCGACGAAGAGCATCACGACGACGCGCAACAAGCCCGCCGGCATCCACCGCTTGAGCGTCGCACTCTTCGGGAAGCGATCGGCGACGAGTGCGACGAGGCGCGGCACGAGATACACGAGCGCACCGAGCCAGAGGAACACGTTGTTGCCGACGAAGGCCACGGCGACGAAGGCCATCAGGGCAGCACGCACGACGAGCGCACTCACGGTGCGTGCCGTCGACGGTTCGACAAGCGGTGCACCGACGAGCCGAGAGAGACGCACCGGCGTGACGACGTCGGCGAGCACCTCGAGTGCGCATCGAGCAAGCAACGCCACGAGCACCACGAGTTGGATCGTCGTCGTCTTGCCAGCTGCATCCGACGTCACTCCATAGAGACCGGGAAGCGCCGAGTACATGGCGCCCGCTGCCCATGCTCCGAACAGCACGAGCAGCGTCACGTCGGTGAGTCGAACCCACCACCGGTCCTCGCGCACGCGTGCCGCTCGCCGGAACGGCCGGGTCGTGGACGCAACCAACGGAATGGCGAACCCGAGCACCGCGACGCCGAGCAGACCGCGCACCGCGTCCGTGGAGGTCACGCCACCGGCGACGACTGTTGCGGCGATCAGCGTGAGCGCTGCGAGCCCGCCAGAAAGCGCATCGAGCGTGCCGAGGACGACGAGGGCGACCAACCAACCAAAGCTCGGCGACACGGCGTCGAAGTCCGCACTGCGTGCAGCCAAGAATCCGACCGGGATGCCAGCAAGCGCCACGAGCACGCCGCCGACGCCCGCCATCGCGCGCAAGTATGCGCCGTCGAGCACGATGCGCGCGAGCAGCTGTTGCGTGGCGGCGAGTCGCTGCGGCGCAGTCGCAAAGAAGCGATCGAGGACACCACTCGACGGCGGCGAGAATCGATCGCGACGCGACTCGGCATTCCCACCAAGGCGATCCACACCGACCTCGGCGACGTCGGCCTGCTCGCGATCCTCATCTTCGTCGTCGCGGTTGCGCGAGAGTGCAAGCAGGGCGAGGGACTCGGCGATCAGCGCGGCCACTGCCATGCGATTGGCGATCGGGTCGTAGGGAGCGGGACCCTCGTTCGGGAGGATCTCCACGTCGAGCGACAGCGACCTCACCTCGCCGTCAGGACTGAGGCCGTTGACCTGGGCGACGTGGTCGCCGACGGCGACGTCGTCGGTGATCGCAAAATCCGCGGAGAACGAGCCGTCGGGATTGACCCCGAGCCGACCGAGTTCGCGCGGCGAGGAGAACAACCAGGTCGTTGCCTCCGTGCCCGGCGCGAAACCCTCTCCGGCGATCGAGATGAAGTTGCCGTGCTTGACGACGATGCCACCGCGCGAGTTGAACTCGATCGGCACACCGTTTCTGTCGCGCGTCGAGATCGTCAGCGTGAAGCCGTCGCTCGACGTCATGCGAATCGCATAACCGTTGATCTTGGCGATCTCCAACTGCTTGGCAGTCGATCCGTCACGGAACTCGATCTGGCCCGTTCCCGGATTGTCGACGACGCCAGGGATGATGACCGGTGCAAGGTGGGTCGCCTCGTTCGCCGACGCGAGGATTGCCGCCACGACGTCCACTCCCGGCACGCGCGCCGCGACGAGCTCGGCCTTGGCGTCGGCGATCTCCCGTGCGGTCGCCGCCGGATCGGACAACACCGCCGCGAGCCGCGCCTGAGCCTGGGCGATGCGGTCGATCGACACGTTCACGTTCTGGGCGATCGCCACCAGCAGTTCCTCGAGGCGTCCCGTCGCCGCGGCGACCTCCGAGTCGGGAGCGTTCGCCGCCCGCAGGCGCTCGACCGTGCTCGTCGCCTCGTTGACCGCGACGACCAATGCCGACTTCGGGTCGAGCACCGCAACGCGCGACTCACCCACCGCGATCTGGGCCTGGCGCAACTCCGTCGACACCGCACTCGACTGTGTCTCCACGGCCTTGAGCTCGTCTTCGGCCTTCTGCAACTCGACGATCGACTGCGTGGCGATCGACGTGACCGCAGACGGCGCGACCGTCGACACCACCGATGGCGCGATCGACGAAGTCGACGCAACCGTGGTCGCCGAGCGCACGGTGGTCGACACCGGACGCGTCGAGGCAACGACGAGCGAAGTCGACGTGGTCGACGACGA
>CAYSRZ010000033.1:0-9251 GCA_964433615.1 uncultured Acidimicrobium sp.
GCTCGGCGACGACTCGAAAGTCGAGCTCGAATAGTGCCGACGATCACCGAGTCGAACGTGATCGCCGGAGTGCAGATCGTCGAGCCGACGGTGTTCTCCGACGACCGCGGCTATTTCGTCGAGACCTATCGTCGCCAGTGGTTCCCGCTCGGTCGCGAGATGATCCAGGGCAACCGTGGCGATCGCCAGGCTGGATGCATCGTCGGGCTGCACTACCACTTGCACCAAAGCGACTACTGGTACGTGCCGTACGGAACGTGTCGGGTCGTGTTGCACGACTTGCGCACCGGCTCGCCGACCGATGGCGCCACGCAGGTGATCGACCTCGGACGCCGCGCGGACGGCACGCACGACCATCGCGGCGTGTTCATCCCGCCGGGCGTGGCCCACGGGTTCGCCTCGCTCACCGACATGACGATCACGTACCTCGTGGACGGCTACTACAACCCGAAGGACGAACTCGGCCTCGCCTACAACGACCCTGCCGTGACAGCGGACTGGGGGATCGCCTCGCCGATTCTGTCCAAGCGCGACCAGTCGAACCCGCGCCGCGGGGAGATCGACCCGCAATTCCAGCCCCACTTCGGGCTGCGCACCTAGGGTTTGTCGATGAAGATTTTCGTGACCGGCGGCGCCGGGTTCATCGGGTCCAACTACGTGCGGTGGGTGCTCTCGCACACCGACCACGAAGTCGTCAACTACGACGCGTTGACCTATGCGGGGAACCTCTCCACGATGCGCGACGTCGACGACAGCCCGCGGTATTCCTTCGTCAAGGGCAACATCTGCAACCCAGGCGACGTCGAGTCCGCAATGAGGGGCTGCGACGCCGTCGTGCACTTTGCCGCCGAGAGCCACGTGGACCGCTCGATCGAGGGGAGCGAGGATTTCATCCTCACCAACTGCTTCGGCACCAACGTGATCATGGACACCGCCCGCAAGCTCGAGATCGGCCGCGTCGTGCACATCGGCACCGATGAGGTCTACGGCAGCGTCGAGGTCGGCTCGTCCAAGGAGACCGACCCGCTCGAGCCTCGCTCGCCGTATTCGGCGTCCAAGGCCGGGAGCGACTTGATCGCCCTTGCGTATCACGCGACCCACGGACTGCCGGTGTCGGTGACGCGCTGCACCAACAACTTCGGCCCCTACCAATATCCGGAGAAGGCGATCCCACTCTTCACGACCAACCTGCTGGACGGAAAGCAGATCCCGCTGTATGGCGACGGGATGAACGAGCGCGACTGGCTGTTCGTCGACGACCACTGCTCGGGCGTGCATCTCGTGTTGGAAAAGGGCACGGTCGGGGAGATCTACAACATCGGCGCAGGCAACGAGACCCCGAACCGCGTGCTCGTCGACAAGCTGCTCGCGTTGCTCGGCAAGGACGAATCCAGCGTGCGCTACGTCGCCGACCGGCTCGGCCACGATCGTCGCTACTCGGTCGACATCGCAAAGATCACGAAGCTCGGCTGGAAGCGTGAGCGTTCCTTGGATGAGGCCCTCGAGGCGACCGTCGCCTGGTATCGCGACAACCGCTGGTGGTGGGAGCCACTCAAGTCCGCCAAGTAATGCGCATCGTCGTCACCGGATCAGGTGGTCAGCTCGGACAAGAGGTCGTCATCGCCGCGACCGCACGCGGGCACGACGTCGTGGCGACGACGCGCGCCACGCTGGACGTCACCGATCGTCGCGCGACGATCGCCGCGCTCGGTGAGATGAGACCGGACGTCGTCGTGCATGCGGCCGCATGGACCGCAGTGGATGCGTGCGAGGGCGACCCAGATCGTGCGATGCGTGACAACGGCGAGGCGACGCGCAACGTCGTGGCAGGTGCGGAGTCGTGCGGCGCGCGCGTGATGTACGTGTCGACCGACTACGTCTTCGACGGGACCAAGCCGACCCCGTACGTCGAGGGCGACGTCCCGAATCCGCGCAGCGTCTACGGGCGCTCGAAGTTGGCGGGGGAGACCGCGATGCGCCCGAGTGATTCGATCGTGCGCATCTCCTGGGTCTGCGGGTATCACGGGGCGAACATGGTCAAGACGATCATGCGACTGATGGAGACCAACCCGACGCTTGCATTCGTCGACGACCAGATCGGCCATCCGAGCCTCGCCGACGACGTCGCGGCCAAGATGGTCGAGCTCATCGAGCGAGGCGTCACCGGCACCTGGCACGTGACCAACCAAGGCGTCGTGAGCTGGTACGACTTTGCGCGCGAGGTCGTGAGGTTGTGTGGTGGAGATCCGCAGATGGTGCAGCCGATCGCGACGGCGGACCTGAAGCCGGCGCGGCCCGCCAGCCGGCCCGCGAACTCGGTGCTGGACAACGCGGCGATGCGCGACGCCGGGATCGCATTGCTGGACGACTACCGCATTCCGCTCGAGCGATTGGTGCGACGGCTTCGCGGATGATCCGCGGGGTAGGGTGACTGCATGGACGTCGCCCAGATCTTGAAGGAAATCGAGCCCGTTGCGGGCCGACTCCTCGATCGTCACATGGGCGTGGCCAAGGAGTGGTTTCCGCACGAGATGGTGCCGTACGACCGGGGCAAGAACTTTTCTCCCGGCGAGCAGTGGGTGCCGACCGATGCCGACTTCGGAGACGCCGGCATCGAGATCGACGAACCCGTGCGCGATGCGTTGTTCCTGAACCTGCTGACCGAGGACAACCTTCCCTACTACTTCCGCGACATCGACCGACTCTTTGGCAGCGAGTCCGCCTACGGCGTCTGGGCACGCAACTGGACGGCAGAAGAGGGTCGACACAGCATCGTGATGCGCGACTACATGACGGTGAGCCGCGCGGTCGACCCGGTCGCGCTCGAGCGCGCCCGCATGATCCAGGTGCGCGGAGGAGAGGTCCCCGATCCGGGCGATGCGATCGAGGCACTGGCGTACGTGAGCATGCAGGAGTTGGCGACCCGAATCTCGCACCGCAACACCGGCAAGTTGATGAAAGACGAGATCGGAACGGCGATCATGTCTCGCGTCGGCAACGACGAGAACCTGCACTACCTGTTCTACCGCGACCTCACGTCGGCCGCCCTCGAGGTCGACCCGTCGACCACGGTGATCGGCATCGAGCGTGCGGTGCGCAACTTCGCGATGCCCGGCACCGGCATTCCCGACTACGAGCGCATGGCCCGCGAGATCGCCAAGGCCGGAATCTACGACCTGTTGATCCACCACGACCAGATCCTCGAGCCCGTCGTGATGCGCCACTGGAAGGTGACCGAGCTGACTGGGTTGACGCCTGAGGCGGAGCAGGCGCGCGAGTCGCTCGTGAAGCGCATCGAGCGCACCGCCAAGGTCGGCAAGCGCCTCGCTGCAGAGCGCGTCGACGCCTAGCGCGTCACTCGTCGGCGAACACGAGCAGGCTGCCCGAGTAGTTCGCCACCCACACCCGTGACGTCGTCGCGTCGTAGGTGACCCCGATCGGTCGATCGCCGGTCGGGAGTTGCTGGATGACCGTCATGTCGCTCGTGCGCACCTTGCTCAGCGTGTCGTCCTGGTAGTTGACGACGTACAGCGCGGTGCCGTCGGGTGACATCACCATGGTGCGAGGTTCGGTGCCGGTGGCGACGACGCCAAGCACCTCTCCAGTGGAGGCGTCGATCTTGCGCACCGTGCCCGCCTTGTTGTTCGTGACGTAGAGGACGTCGTCGCCGGGTGACAAGAGCACGTGACGTGGGGTGAACCCTGCGGTCGTGACGTCGAAGGTCGCAAACGTGACGAGGTCGATCGCGACGAGCTTGCCGCCGCCCATCACCGTGACGTAGGCGGTGAGCGAGTCCTTCGTGATCGCAATTCCTCGCGGGTGGAGCCCGACGAAGATGCGTTGCGTCTCGCGTGCGGTGGCGAGGTCGACGATCGAGACGTCCTGGGAGCAGAAGTTGGAGACGACGAGCGTGCGATCGTCGGGTGAGACCTGCAAGTACTTCGGCACTGCACCGACTTCGATCACCTGGTCGATCGAAAACGTCGTCGTGTCGATGCGATAGACGTACCCGGGGTCCCAGTCGCGCGACTGACAGGAGTCGTCGGCGACCGGATTCCAGCCCTTGCCATACATCTTGTAGTTCGACACGTAGGCGAACCGTCCGTCGCTCGTGAACGCCACCTCCACGGGTGAACCCTTCACCTGGGGTGAGCGGGCGTTGGTGTCGAGACCGAAGTCGGCGAGGTTCACCGCGTCGTCGATCACCGCGACTTCGTTCCCGTCACGATCGAAGACGGCGACGTTGTGCCGGTACATCATGTTCTGGGCAAAGAACAGCCCCGTCCCCGAGTGCACGATGCTCTTTGGTTGGAGCTCGTCGTTGGCGATGCGCTGGACGAGGCTGAGCCTGAGCGTGTCGCTCGCTGGTGCGGGAGGCGTCGTCGGGGGTGGGGTGGTGGTCGTCGGCGCGGTCGTCTCCAGAGTGGTCGCCGGGGCGGTCGTCTCGGTCGCGCAGGCAGAGACGACGGCGAGGCAGATCGCCATTGGAATCGCGGTGCGCCACCTCATGGGCACAAGGCTAAGAGGTGGCGTCTTGACGGGCGGGCTCATCGCTGGTGGACTGGGGCGATGGATCGCGCGACGTTCACGAGCATGGATGTGTCCACCAAGGACGAATGGATGGTGATCGGGGCGGAGACGGCAAAGAACCAGCCGCGCGTCGCCGAGGGGATCCTCGACATGTTGCGTTCGCTCGCCCACATCGAGGACGGCTTCGTCACCGACCAGTTGACGCACGCGCTGCAGACTGCGACGCTCGCGGAACGCGCGGGCGCAGACGACGAGGTCGTCGTCGCGGCGTTGTGCCACGACATCGGCAAGGCGATCAGCGTGCCGAACCACCCGGCGATCGCGGCCGCCATCTTGAAGCCCTACGTGCGCCCCGAGGTGCACTTCATGATCGAGGCGCACCAGGACTTCCAGGGCCGCCACTACTACGGACACTTCGGGATGAATCCGGACGCGCGCAACAAGTACGACGGACACCCCGCCTACGAACTCGCCGCTCGCTTCGCCGACGAATGGGACCAGAAGGCCTTCGACCCGAACTACGACACGTTGCCGCTCGAGCACTTCGAGGACCGTGTGCGCACCGTGTTCGCAAAGCCCAAGTTCGTCGCGGCCGACTAGATGTCGTCGCCTCGCAGCGTCTCGCTGCCGATGTACGACTTTCCCGAATTTGCGGAGTCCACGAACGCCCTCGTCGCCCGCGTCGTCGCCGAGGTCTCTGCGGTCGGGGAGCGCGTCGTCGCATCCTCGCCCGAAAACGCGATGCACCACGGCCTCGTCGGTCACTGGGAGTCACCGCAGACGTATCTGAGCCAATCGTGCGGCTTGCCGTTCGTCGAACAACTGCATCGACACGTGGACGTCATCGGAACGATTCGCTGGAGCGGAATCAGCGACTCCCGCGGTTGGTATCGCACGGTCATCGTGGTGCGTGCGGACCACCCGGCGCGCACGATCGCCCAGCTACAGGGATCTCGCCCGGTGATCAGCAACCCACAGTCCCTGAGCGGTTGGTGCAGCCTTGGGTGGGCACTCGCGCAGGTGACGAGCGACCCAGGGTTCGTCCAGCCCTATCGCATCGCCGAGCGCCACACCGGCAGCCTGCAAATGCTCCAGGACGACGACGCCGATTTTGCGTCGATCGACCCGGCGACCTTTTCGATCCTCTCGCGACATCGGCCAGCACTGACCAAGGACCTGCGCGTGATCGGTCACGGACCGCACGTGCCGGCGACGCCGTTGCACGTGTCCAAGGTGCGCACCGCGCCACTCGAAGACGTTCGTGCGGCGGTCGAGCGTGCCTTTGCGCACGACTCGCTCGCCGAGGCGCGTCGGGTGATCGGCATCGACTCCTTCGTCGGTTTCGACAATGGGACCTATGACGTCCTTCACGACCTCGTAGCCCTCGCCGAGACGGTGTTGCCCCGCGCGCGGTGATTCTCGACGCTTGGTAAAGGCGTCGTCGGTCGTCAAGAATGGAGCCCATGTCCGGACCACGCCCCGTCATTGCCCCCAGAGGAACGCAGCTGTCCTGTGCGAACTGGCAGATCGAAGCCCCGTATCGCATGTTGCAGAACAACCTCGACCCCGACGTCGCCGAGCGACCCGACGACCTCGTCGTCTACGGGGGAACGGGCCGAGCGGCGCGCAGCTGGGATGCCTACGACGCGATGTTGCGCACGATGCGCTCGATGAAGCCCGACGAGACGATGCTCGTGCAGTCGGGCAAGCCCGTCGGGGTGTTTCGCACCCACGAGTGGGCGCCACGCGTGTTGCTCGCCAACTCGAACCTCGTCGGTGACTGGGCGAACTGGGACGAGTTCCGTCGCTTGGAGGCCGCGGGCCTGACGATGTACGGCCAGATGACCGCTGGATCGTGGATCTACATCGGCACCCAGGGCATCTTGCAGGGGACGTATGAGTGCTTCGCCGAGATCGCACGTCGCAAGTTCAACGGCACGCTCGCCGGCACGATCACGCTGACCGCCGGGCTCGGCGGCATGGGAGGTGCACAGCCGCTCGCCGTGACGATGAACGATGGTGTCGCACTGTGCATCGACGTCGACGCGTGGCGCGTCAATCGTCGTGTCGAGACGCGATATCTGGACGAAGTCGCCGACTCGCTCGAGGACGCGGTGAAGCGGTGCGAGCGGGCGCGCGACGAACGGCGTGGGCTGTCGGTCGGTCTCGTCGGCAATGCCGCGGACCTGTTTCCGAAGTTGCTCGCGATGGGCTTTCCCGCCGACATCGTCACCGACCAGACGAGCGCTCACGATCCGCTGTCGTACCTGCCGAACGACATCTCCGAGGCCGCGGCCAAGGAGTTGCTCGAGCGTGATCCGCAGGAGTTCATCCGTCGTTCGCGCGCGGCGATGGCGGCACACTGCCAAGCCATGGTCGGCTACATGGACCAGGGCGCTGAGGTGTTCGACTACGGCAACTCGCTGCGTCGCGAGGCGCAACTCGGTGGGTACGACCGAGCCTTCGACTATCCCGGATTCCTTCCTGCCTACATCCGTCCGCAGTTCTGCGAGGGTCGGGGACCGTTCCGCTGGGTCGCGCTCTCGGGAGATCCCGCCGACATCGCCGCCACCGACCGCGCGGTGTTGGAGGAGTTCCCCGAGGACGAGTCGCTTGCACGCTGGATCCGTCTCGCCGGCGAGCGCGTCGCGTTCCAGGGTCTGCCCGCCCGAATCTGTTGGGTCGGCTACGGCGAGCGCCATCGCCTCGGCCTGCGCTTCAACGAGATGGTCAAGCGCGGTGAACTGAAGGCACCGATCGTGATCGGCCGCGACCACCTCGACTCGGGTTCGGTCGCCTCTCCCTACCGCGAGACCGAAGCGATGATCGATGGCTCCGACGCCATCGCCGACTGGCCGCTGCTCAACGCCCTCGTCAATACCGCGAGCGGAGCCACGTGGGTGAGCATCCATCACGGAGGCGGCGTCGGCATCGGGCGCAGCATCCACGCCGGCATGGTGTGTCTGGCCGACGGTTCGGAACTTGCCGCCGAGAAGCTGTCTCGCGTGTTGCTCTCCGACCCCGGAATGGGCGTCATCCGCCACGCAGACGCGGGATATGAACACGCGATTGCGACCGCCGCCGAGCGTGGCGTGCGCATTCCGATGCGCGAGAATTAGACCATGGTCGCCTACCACGCGCAGTATGCCTGGCGTGGTGGTGACTCGGCCGACGAGCGCGTGCGCTTGGAGGTCTCAGGCGGGGTGATCACCTCCGTCGAGGTCGGCGTGGACGCGCGACCAGGTGACGTCGTCGTGCGCGGGCTCGTCCTGCCCGGCCTCGTGAACGCCCACAGCCACGCGTTCCACCGCGCACTTCGCGGCATCACGCACGCGGGCAGCGGCGACTTCTGGTCCTGGCGCGAGCCGATGTATGCGATCGCCAATCGACTCAACCCCGACAATTATCGGGCGCTTGCCACCGCGGTTTTCGCAGAGATGGCACTCGCCGGCATCACCGGGGTGGGCGAGTTCCACTACGTGCACCACCCGGTTGGCGGCGGTCGCTACGACGACCCGAACGCGATGGGCCACGCGATGGTGGATGCCGCACGAACGGCAGGTGTGCGTCTCGCCTTGCTCGACGTCGCCTACCTGCATGCCGGTCTCGACAAGCCCGATCCACTTCCCGAACAGGCGCGCTTTTCGGACGGCTCGATGGATGCATGGTTGGACCGAGTGGATGCTCTCGGAGAGGGTGGCGACGGCTGGACCGTGGGACTTGCTCCGCACAGCGTGCGCGCAGTGCATCCGAGCGACCTCGACGACGTCGTCGCCAACCGCCACGGTCGAGTCGTGCACTTGCACGTCTCGGAGCAGCCGGCAGAGAACGCAGCGTGCGTGACGGCGACTGGGCTGACTCCGACGGGCGTGCTCGCCGAAGCGGGACTCCTCGGCCCTCACTTGTGTGCCGTGCACGCCACGCACCTCACCGAGGCCGACATTGCGCTCCTCGGGTCCAGCGGTTCGCACGTGTGCTTCTGCCCGACGACCGAGCGCGACCTCGCCGACGGCATCGGTCCGGCCCGTCGCCTCGTGGAGGCCGGCGCGACGTTGTGTCTCGGCAGCGACTCGCATGCGATGATCGATCTGTTCGAAGAGGCGCGTGCCGTCGAACATGACGAGCGACTGATCACCGGGGTGCGCGGGAACCACAGCCCCGCGAGCCTGCTCGACGCCGCCACGCGCAACGGTGCGACATCGCTCGGCTGGGCTGCGCACGGGCTCTCCGTCGGGTCACCGGCTGACTTCATCGCCCTCGAGCTCGACACCGTGCGCCTCGCGTCGTTCGACGCGCGACACGCAGCCGCCCACGTCGTCCATGCGGCGGCACCGAGCGACGTGCGCGACGTGTGGGTGGCGGGCAGGCAGGTGGTCGCACACTGGGCGCACGTCGACATCGACGACGTACCTGGAGCGCTCAGGAGCGCAATTGGGCAAGTCGTTACACTGTAGGAACCATGGCAGTACTACCCATCGCAACCGTCGGTCATCCTGAGCTTCGCATCGTCGCCAAGGAGGTGACGCGCGACGAACTCGCCTCGGCCGAGGTGCAGCAGTTCATCGACGATTTGGTCGAGACCATGCGCCACGCCAACGGCGCGGGCCTTGCGGCCACCCAGGTGCTGCGCCATCAGCGCATTTGTGCGATCGAGGTCGACAACAACCCGCGCTATCCCTACAAGCCGCGCGTGCCGCTCACGATCCTCGTGAATCCGGTGC
>CAYSRZ010000034.1:0-8706 GCA_964433615.1 uncultured Acidimicrobium sp.
GGAGACAACATCATCGCCATGTTCCACCAGTGGGGTGCGGTGCAGTTGACGCTGATCTCGCTGCTCATCGTCGTGTTCTTCCGATATCCGGGACTCACCCCGCTCGTCATCCTCACCATGGCGATGGATCCCGTGACACGTTCGATCGCCTCGCGCGTGAAACGACTCACGTCGACGAGGACTCCCCCGGGTGCGCGACTCAACTGGCCGGCTTTCGTCGTGCTCGCCGTGCTCCTCGTTCTCTCGCTCGGCGAGTGACGACCAGACGCGAGGTTTAGTCAGTCGTCTTGGCGAAGGCGACCTGACGCGACGTCCACACCGCAAGCACCGCGCCGATCACCTCGAGTGGTGCATTCCACCAGCCGCGCTCGATGACAGGAAGCGACCCGTCGGCGAAGTCGAACCCACCGAGTGGCCACCAGAAGAGCTCGTTCGTGGCGAATGCGAAGTCGAACACGAGGTGCAGGAAGAGCCCGATGACGACCGCGAGCCACGCCTTGCGCACCGGACGCCGACCGTAGGTGGCGAGCATCACGACGGCCATCGCAACCACGACGCTCACGACGCTGTGGGCGACTCGCCAGCCCGTCAGCCCGTCGATCACGTCAGGGATGAGTGCGCCAGCGACGACGAGGCGGAAGCGAAACGTCGGATCGCGAAACACGATCCACACGGTGGCGACCGACGTCCCGACGAACCAGAGCAGCATGGTCAGATCACGATAAAGCATCCGCAATGCGGACACTCGGGATGCTCGCCCTCGCCGAGCGAACGCAGTGCGGCGATCTCGGTCGTCGACAAGTCCAAGTGGCACGCTCCGCATGTCGGACCATGCAACGTGGCGACCGCCCCGTCGGGTCGCTGCCTGCGCTTGCGCTCGTAGACGTCCATCAGCGACGCCGGCACCACGAGACCCTGTGCGCTGCGTCGTTCCGCGAGCTGCGAGATCCGCGACTCGGCGTCGCGACGAGCAACGCCATAGGCGCGCATGGCCTCGTCGCGTGTCGTCGAGAGTTCGTCGACCGTGCGAGTTGCATCGGCGATCTGGGCGCCCAGTTCCTCGAGCAGCTCCATGGCCACGAGTTCTCGCTCGTCACCCGATCCACGCTCTGTGCGACGCTCGGCGATCTCGTGTTGCAACGCCTCGGCTTCACGTGGTGCGATCACGGTCTTCAGTTGCGCCTCGAGACGCCCGATCTCGCGTGCGAGCACCTCGCCGCGTGTTTCGATCTCGGCGATCTCCGACTCGAGCTGTGCCGTGCGCGCGACGAGCGCATCACGCTCGCTCGTCGCTGCCCGCACTGCCTGCTCTGCGGCAGTCGCCCGTGCCTTTTCCGGCAGGTTGTTCAACTGGAACGTGGCTTGGGCGATCTCGATGTCGGTCGCCTGCACCGACAAAAGATCGTCCAGCGCCCCCACTACTGGCCCGCGACGATCGTCTGTGCGCTCGCCGGCAGGCCCGCGGCACACTCATACACCCAGTACTGGTTCGGCGGGATCGTGTGCACCGGACCGCGCGGATAACGATCGCGCAGCGCCTGGCGCAGCGCCGCGTCGGGACCGATCGTCGTCGGCGAGACGATCGTGGTGGTCGTGGATGTCGACAGAGCAGGCAACGCAGGTGGTTCGACGATGCTCACGACGACGGTGTCTGCGGTTGCACCTGGCTGCGTCGTGGTCGTCGTCTTTCTGCCCGCGACCGTCGTCGTCGAGGCCGGAACGGTGCCAGCGACGACGCTCGCCAGACACTCGTTGCCCGGCAGGTAGACACGCACGGGCGACAGATCGGGGCGAGCCTCGCTCGGCTGTGCCGGCGACGGTGCATCCCAGTCGACGATCGGAAGGTTCTCGTGTGCGGCGTCCATGTACTGCTTCCAGATGCGTGCGGGATACATCGCGCCCTGGATGCGCACGTAGCCATCGGCCTTCACGAACTCGGGTATCCGCACCATCGGCGTGTAACCCTTCGGATCCCCCACCCACACCGCGGTCGTGAGTTGCGGGGTGAATCCAACGAACCAGGCGTTGGTGTTGTCGTCCTGAGTTCCCGTCTTGCCGGCGGCTGGTCGGTCGTTGGCGAGCGGCGTGCGCCGCGCGGTTCCGAACTGGATGACCCCCTTCATCACGTCGACGGCGCGCAGCGCGTTGTCACGCGAGAGCACCTGCTCGGGATCCGTCGGTTCTTCGCGCTGCCAGATGACCTGTCCAGCGGAGTCCTCGATGCGCTCGATCGCATAGGGCTCTCGGTGCACGCCGCCGTTCGCGATCGTCTGGGCGCCCGAGGCCATGTCGAGCGGGCTCAGCTCGTTCGCGCCCGTGGACAACGACGCATACGGTTTGATCAAGTTCGCGCGCTCGAGGTCGGTGCCGAAGTTCGGCTTGGGCAGGAACTCAGAGCCCGCCATCCCGTACATCAGCGCCACCACACGCTCGAGTCCGACGACTTGGGCGAGACGCGCATAGGCGCAGTTGATCGACAAGGCCGTCATTCGTCGCAGCGTGCCGACCGGTTCGCTCACGCCGTTGGAGATGAGGAACGTCGGTTCCTCGTCGTTGCCCGGATTGGGCAACGTGCACGGCAGCGTTCCGTCGATCACGTCCTCGGGCAAGATGCCCGCCTCGAGCGCGGCGGCGAGCACGAACATCTTCACACTCGATCCCGTCTGACGTCGACGCAACGCGAGGTTCACCTCGTTCGTGTTCGGCACGAAGCCTTCACCGCCGACCATCGCGCGGATCGCCCCCGTCGCGGTGTCGAGCGACAGCACCGCAGCCGTGATCCCCGTCGCGTTGTCGGGCATCTGCTCGGCCGCTGCGGTCTCTGCTGCAAGCTGGGCGTTCTTGTCGAGGGTCGTGTAGATCTTCAAGCCACCGCGATACAGCCGGGACATGACCTCTTCCTCGCTCGCCCCGAGACCCATCTCGACGCCCCGCGTGCGGATGTAGTCCTTCACGAACTCGGAGAAGTAGCTGCGGTTGGCGTCCTGTCGCGTGTCGACGACGGTCGACTCCTCACTCGTCACGGGTGCGGCCTTCGTTGGCAGACGGCACGTGGCGGGGTCGTCGACCTTGCGCTTGGGTTCTTCCCATCCGAGACACGCCTCGCTCGCCTCGTCGGGGGTGATCAGTCCCTCGTCGACGAGACGACCGAGCACGATCTTGTAGCGCTTGCGCACCGAGTACGACTTGTAGCCGTTGGTGGAGAACGGATCGTAGGTCGACGGTGCCTGCACGAGACCCGCGATGAACGCGCCTTCGATCAGGTTGAGCTCTCCGACGGACTTGCCGTAGTAGGTCTCGGCGGCGGCCGCGAGCCCGTAGGCGTTGTTGCCGAAGTACACCGTGTTCACGTAGCGCTCGAGGATCTCCTCCTTGGTCAACAGCTTCTCGAGCATCGTCGCGTAACGCGCCTGGAGGATCTTGGTTCGCCCATCCGAGATCGACCCGCCGAGGAACTCGTTCTTGGCCACCTGTTGGGTGATGGTGGACGCGCCCTGACGGCTGCCGCCCTGGGAGTTGGACAACAACGCTCGGGCGATCGCCCGCAGGTTGACCCCGTCGTGGTTCATGAACACGTCGTCTTCGACGGCCAAGATCGCCGAGACGACCTCGGACGGCACGCTCGAGAGCACGGTGCGCTGGGCGTTCTCGCGCTGGAACGCGCCGATCTGCAGGCCGTTCACGTCGTACAGCGTGCTGCGCTGGGCGAGACCGGAGAATTGATAGAGCCCGACTGGCACCTCGCGGTGCGCATTCAGCACTCCCCATGCGCGCGGCGCGGCGAGGGTGAGGAGCGAGGTGATCGCCAAGGCCCCCGACACGATGACGATCGCCAGTCGCTGGAACGTCCTGGATGAGGGGCTCACAACGACTCCAACGCTACTCTGCGGTGATGAGTTCAACCCCGCAGTTCCCCGTGAAGCCCTTTCGATTCGGCATCCAGGCGCACGGTGCACCCGATGCGGCCACGTGGGTCGCACTCGCCAAGAAAGCCGAGGCCAACGGCTACGACGTGCTCACGATGCCCGACCACTTCACCGACCAGCTCGCCCCGGTCCCCGCGCTGATGGCGGCGGCGGACGCGACGACGAACCTGCGCGTCGGTGCACTCGTGTGGGACAACGACTACAAACATCCCGTCGTGCTCGCCAAGGAAGTGGCGACGATGGACGTGCTGAGCAACGGCCGAGTCGAACTCGGCATGGGCGCGGGGTGGATGGTGAGCGACTACGAACAGGCCGGCATGGCGTACGACTCACCGGGCGTGCGCATCGATCGAATGATCGAGGGCATCGAGGTGATGCGCCAGTGCTTCGCCGACGGCAAGGCCAACTTTTCCGGCACCCACTACACCGTCACCAACTACGACGGCCTGCCCAAGCCGGTGCAAAAGCCCGGTCCACCACTCCTCATCGGCGGTGGCGGCAAGCGCGTGCTCACCTACGCGGCGCGCTTCGCCGACATCATCGGCATCAACGCGACCCTCACCGCCGGTGCCGTCGGACCCGAGGCGATCTCGACGATGACGGCCGCGGCCGTGGACGAAAAGGTCGACATCGTGCGCAACGCGGTCGGCACCCGGCTCGACCACGTGGAGATGAACATCCGCGCCTTCATGGTCAACGTCACCGACGACGCACAGGGAGCGATGGAGCGACTCGCCAAGGGCATCGGAGTCGAGACCTCGATGATCGCCGAGACGCCGTTCGCGCTGATGGGACCACCCGCAAAGCTCGTCGAGGACCTGCTCGCGCGCCGCGAACGGTGGGGGTTTTCCTACGTGATCGTGGGTGGAGAAGACGTCGATACCTTCGCCCCCGTCGTCGCCCAACTCGCGGGCAAGTGACTCAGCCGGCGAGCTCGCGCATCAGTCCGCGGAGATAGTCGTCCACGTCGTCGGCGACCCAACCGGTCTCGAGGTTCACCTTCTCGGCGATCTGGGGCATCGGATACTCCTCGCCGACGAGTGTGCAGCCGAGGAACGGCAGGATGGTGCGCAGGTAGGCGACGCCTTGCTTGCTGCCGGAGGTGCCAGGCGAACATCCGCACACCGCCACGCGCTTGCCGACGAGACAATGAGCACCAAACGGCCGTGAGGCCCAGTCGAGTGCATTCTTCAGACCCCCGGGAAGGGCATGGTTGTAGGTCGGCGTGACGAAGAGGATCCCGCGTGCAGACGCGATCGCGTCACGCAACTGCCCCACGCGATCGGGCGGCGTGTCGGTGTCGAGGTCCCCGTCATAGATCGGCAGGTCTCCAAGACCCGCATACAGCACGGCCCCGACGCCATCGGGCACCCGAGACACCGCATGGCGCGCCAAATGCGTGTTGAATGAGCCCCGACGCAGGCTTCCACTCACGACCAGGATCTCAGACGACATAAGTTTCGCCAATGTAGTGCGAATGGCTCGGCGATCGCATAGCCTTGACTCCGATGTCCACAAGGGACGTCGGCAAGTCAAGAAAAGAGAACATCACATGCGCGGTACGGTCAAATTCTTTAACGCAGAGAAGGGCTACGGGTTCATCTCTCGTGAAGGCGGAAGTGACGTGTTCGTCCACTTCTCCAACATTCAGGCCGAGGGTTACAAGACCCTTTTCGAAGGCCAGACCGTTGAGTTCGACGTCGCTCCTGGTCGCAAGGGCGAGGAAGCACAAAACGTCGTCGTCGTCAGCTGATTCACATCACCTGACAACAACTTCACAACTTTGGATTGATCGGCGTGCGGATTCCGCACGCCGTTTCAATTTGTTCGGCGATCGCTAGGCACCGCAGGTCGGTGTAGCGGGCGCCCACCACCTGGACTCCGACCGGTAGGTCGTCGGCCATGCCTGCGGGCACGACGACGGCCGGCAGGCCGAGCAGGTTCGGTGGCAAGACGGGACGCATCAACTCGACGGTGGCGGCAGCCCCCGCGGCATCGGCGATGTCTGCGTCGTAGACGAACGCGGGCTGGGTCCACGTCGGGCACAGCAGGATCGGGTACTCCTCGAACCACAGGCCCCACTTGCGACCGAGTCCGTTGCGCTGCATCTGGGCGGCGAGCAACTCAGGCAGCCCCACTTCCGGCATGGCGAGTTGCGTCAGCTTCAGGAACGCCTTGCCGCCCTCGCCCATCACCGACTCGAGGATCGGCAGGTTCGGCGTCAACTCCCCGTTCATCTGCGCACCCCACGTCACACACGCAAGTTCGAACTCGGGCGGGGCAACCTCGACGATGCGATGACCCGCGTTGGCGAGTGCATCGGCTGCCCTGCGCACGACGGCGGCGACACCGGGATGCGTCGACCCACCAGGTGGCTCGGCCATCACCGCGATCGTCAACTTCTCTTTTTCACCGAGGTCGCGCAGCACCGCGGGCACGCTCACGGGATCTCGTGGATGTGCTCCGGCGACCACGCTGAACCCCGCCCGCACGTCGGCGATCGTGCGCGCCATCACGCCCTGGTTGAGCATCAGCTGGGCGGCGAGCGTCATGTCCTCGGTGATGAAATACTGCGCGTCGGGCACGACACCGGTGGAGGGCTTGATCGAGGCGATGCCGCAGCAGTGCGCCGGATTGCGCAGGGACCCGCCGATGTCGTTGCCGAGTCCGATCGGCGACATTCCGCTCGCGAGCGCCGCACCTTCGCCACCGCTCGACCCACCCGCGGTGCGGTCCAGGTTCCACGGATTCTTCGTTCGACCGTAGAGGGTTGAGTCGGTGTGGATGCGAAGACCGAGGTCGGGCAGGTTGGTTCGCCCGATGGGGATCGCACCCGCACCGAGCATGCGGTCGACGACCGGCGCGTTCTGCGGCGGGATCGCCTCTGCGAGAGCGGGAATGCCCTGCGTGGTCGCCTGTCCGGCGACGTCGATGTTCTCCTTGATCGTGAACGGGACACCGTGGAACGACCCGAGCGACTCCCCTCGCGCGGTCGCCGCGTCTGCGGCCTTTGCAGATGCGAGGGCAGACTCGCCGAGCACGTTGACGACCGCGTTGATCGTCGGGTTCACCTCGGCGATGCGATCGAGATGTGCCTGCACGACCTCGACGGACGACACCTCCTTGTTGGCGATGTTCGACGCCAGTTCCAATGCCGACCGCGACCACAGTTCCCGAGCCATGGAATCCCCCTTGTCCTTCCCACCGTAGCGAGTTGGACAAGACTGGTCGCCATGGGACAACGGCGCGCCATCGTGCACATCGGCACCCACAAGACCGGTTCGACCTCGCTCCAGTACTGGCTCGCACAGAACGCGCAGCACCTCGAGTCGCGCTACGGATTCGGCGTCTACCGACCGATCCACCCCAACGGCCGCGAGCTCGCCCTGTGGTGCGCAAATCCCGACCGCCAGATTCCCACCATCCGCGAGATCCCGGAGTGGCAAAGCCACAAGTGGCGCACCGAGTCCTTCGGCCACATGCGCAGTGAGATCGAACGAGACACCGACACACTCGTTGCGTCAAATGAGACGCTGTGCCTGCTGCGCACCCACGACGAACTCGAGCGGCTGCGCGAGCTCTTCTCCCCGCGGCGCATCGAGATCGTCCTCGTCACCAGACGACCCGACGAGTTCCTCCGCTCATGGAGAGAACAGCTGACCAGAGACGGATTCGGCGAGTCGACCGACCCGTCCTCGTTCGCCTATCTCGCATCCGACTCCTGGCTCGTCGACTACGAGGAGATCCTTCGCGTCTATCGCCACGTCTTTGGTGACGACCACGTCCATCACGTCGACTACGACGCGGCGCTCGCTCGCGACTCGAGCATCATCCCGGCGGTGATGGCACACGTCGTCGGGGACACACATGATCTCCCCGACTGGCGGGACGTGCGGCGCAACCGCGGTTCGCGCCCTCACCCCAACGAATCACCCTCGGTGTGGCGACGCGTCGCGAGACGCCTGCGCAGCCGACTCGACAACTAAGGTCGCACGGTGCCCGCGAGTACCACCCGCATCGGAGTCCTCTGCGTGCTCGCCTCGACTGCGTTCTTCAGCCTGACGGCGACCTTCGTCGTCAACGCCTACGACGCCGGGGCGAATCCCGTCGGGGTGCTCACCGTGCGCTTTGCGATCGCGTCGGTGTTCATGGTGGCGGCGCGGCGACTCTTTCGACCCGGCGTGCCCTGGCCGAATCGACGCACGACGCTCGAGTTGATGACCCTCGGTGGCACGTCGTACTTCCTCGGCGCGCTCCTCTACTTCAACGCCCTCGCCCGCATGGACAGTGGGCTCTCGATCGTCATCTTCTACACCTATCCGATCCTGGTGGTGTTCGGAAACTGGATGCTGAACAAGCATCGGCCCTCGCGCAACATCGTCATCGCCCTCGCCATGTCGATCACCGGCGTCATCATCACCGTCGGCCAGGTGGGCAGCGCGTCGGGTTCGGGCGTGCTGCTGTGCTTTGCCTCCACCGTCACCTACACCGCCTACACCCTCGGAAGCGCACGCGTGCTGCCCAAGACCGACCTGTTCACCGGAGTCACCGTCGTCATGATCGGGGCCTTCGCCTGCTTCGCCGTGCTCGCCACGGTCGGCTCGCCGTTCATCGACGTCGAGTTCCCGTCGACCACCTTCGGCTGGCTGAACACCGTCGGCCTAGCGATCGTCGCCACCGCGGTGGCGACCGCGGTGTTTTTCGTCGGGATTCGCAACCTCGGTCCGAACACCACGAGCCTCATCACCACCTTCGAGCCCGTCCTCACGATCGTCGCCGG
>CAYSRZ010000035.1:0-8594 GCA_964433615.1 uncultured Acidimicrobium sp.
GCCGTCGGCTACTTCACGTTGTACGGAGACTCCGTCGGTGGATACGCGGTGATCAAGGACCTGCTGAAGACGACCGTCTATGAGTTGTGCGAATTCGTCAACGCGCGTGCCGGTCGCGAGGTGATCCCGCGCGACATCATCACCAAGCCGCCGTCGGCCGAGTTGCGTCCCGACCAGCGCGACGACCAGTCGCTACCGGCGTATGAGGTGTTGGATCCGATCCTCGAGTTGTACGTCGAGCGTGACCGCACGGCAGCGGAGATCATCGCGATGGGTCACGACGAGGCACTCGTTCGTCGCATCGCTCGACTCGTCGACGTGAACGAATACAAACGTCGTCAGGGTCCTCCCGGCGTTCGCGTCACCCGCAAGGCGTTCGGCAAGGACCGGCGACTGCCGATCACCAACGGCTATCGCGGCTGATCAGCCGAGGTGTGCGCCGCCTCGACGGCGAAACGACGAGATACACAGCGCGCCGAGCACGCCGAACGCCGCTCCGACGAGAGCGGGCGCACCGATTCCGTAGTTCGCATAGCCAGTCGTGGCGATCGGAGCCATGACTGCACGGCCGACGGTGCCCGCGCCGAGCACCCAGCCGAGTCCCGCCCCTGGGTTGTTCGGCACGAGTTGCGTGGCGACCGGCAGCAGGCTGACGACGGAGAACTCGAAGCCCATGAAATAGATGACGATCGCTGCGACGCCGACGACGAGGTTCGACCCGCCGAGGGCGAGCACGATTCCCGCGGGCGCGATGACGAGTGCACCGATGGCGATGCTGCGTTCCTTGCCCCATCTGTCGGTGAGCCTCGCTGACGACGTCGAGGCGAACAATTCGATTCCTCCGACGAGGAAACCGATCGCCGAGATTCGTGCGGCACCGAAACCGAAGTCGTCCTCCAACCAGGCGCCGAAGGTGACGAAGAGGTTCTGGGCGCTCGCCATGATGCAGAACATGGTCGCAACTGCGAACCATGCGTGACCGGTGATGCGTCGCGGCGCACCGTGCACGTGGACGTGCGTGGCTCGGGGTTGTGCGTTCACACGTCGACCGATGACGAGGACGAACCAGGCAAGCATCGCTATGCCGACCCAGTAGGCGACGCGCCACGAGGAGACCGCGGTGATGAGTCCCATCGCCGACACACCGACCAGCAGTCCGAGCGCCCAGGACGTCTCGGTGAGGCCGACGATTCGCCCGCGTTGCTCGTACTTCACGTGGTCTGCGATCCACGAGCCGAGACCAAGGTCGAAGCTCTGCTTGGTGAGTGCGAGGACCGCGATCCCGACGCCGAAGGTGAAGAGGTTGGGGGCGAGAGCTGCGATCACGCATCCGAGCGCGGTGCCGACGAGGCCGAGCAACATCGACGTGCGGTGCGAGAGGCGATCGACGAGTCGTCCCGCCATCGGTGACGTGAGGCCGGTCAACTCGGAGATCGCAACTGCGATGCCGATGTCTTCGATCGAGGCGTCGAAGCCCTTGGCGATGATCGCGAGGAACGGTGGGGCGAAGCGGTAGCACGCGTTGGTGACGAGGCGCGCCGCGGTGACGGCGGTGATGTTGCGTCGGATCTCCGGATCGAAGGAGTCGTCGAGTCCGCGGCCCAGCATGCGCGACAAACCTACAGTGCTTCGCCGAGGTCGTGTTCGTCGATGACGGTCACGATGTCGCCGGCCGAGACGGTGTCGTCGGCGTGGACGAAGAACCACGAACCCGACAGGTTGGCGAGCCGCGGATTGGGAACCTCGAGGAGGTGGCGCATGGTGCGGATGACGCCGGAGTGGCTCACGATCATCCCCGTGCCGCCGTCACAGTGTTGGGAAAGCTCGACGAGCGCGGACGACATGCGGTCCATGATGCTCTCGTCGGATTCGAACCCGTCGGGCTTGCGTCGCGCAGCCAGATATCCGGGCCAGTTGGCCTCGATCTCGTGCACCGTGAGTCCCTCCCAGGGCCCAACGTGGGTCTCGCACAGTCGTTCGTCCGCATGCACCGGGCCGACGCCGTGGTGTTCGGCGATGATCGTCGCGGTGTCGAGCGCACGACGCAGCGTGGACGATGCGATGAAGTCGAATCCGCCGAGCTTGGCCGCCGCCGCACGAGCTTGTGCGACGCCGTGTTCGCTCAAGTCGATGTCAGCACGACCTTGCCAGCGTTGTTCGACGTTCCACAGGCTCTGTCCGTGGCGAACGACGAGGAAGCGCGCGCGGATGGGAGCCGACTTCATTCCAAGGCAGGGTAGTGGCAACGGTACGATGAGGCCGTGGCTCACCTGAGACTGTTCGCCTCGGCTCGCGAAGCGGCGGGCACGTCACGCGAGGTGATTGACGCATCGACCGTCGAAGAGGTGTTGTCGATCGCGGTCCAGAAATTCGGCCCCGATTTCGCCACCGTGCTCGAGTCGTGCAAGGTGTGGGTCAACGGCGAGAACGCCGGACCTGAGTTTCCAGTGAATGCACACGACGAAGTCGCCGTGTTGCCACCGGTGTCGGGGGGATGTCGATGACGGACTTCGCTCGGTTGTCGGTGGAGGAGATTCGCGCCGAACGCGCGCGACTGCAGGCCCAAGAGGACGCGGTGTCGTTCGTGCGTCGGCTCGCCCAAGGGCGCCTCGATCTCGCCCGGGACGAGCAGCGCCGCAGGGAGTCCAACGGCGCGGTCGTCGACGTGGAGAGTGGACTGGCGGAGGTGTTCGGCCAGGAGCATGGCGGCGGCTCGGCGCGCCCGCCGCGCGAGACGAACGTGTCGACCGACCATCCACTCGTCGTCGAACTCGAGAAGCTGTGCGAGTCGATCGGCTTCGGTGCGCTGCGCCAACTCGACGTCGACAGCCTGCATGCGGTCATCGACCAACTCTCCCACTTCGAATCCGCGCGCTCCGCGGAACGCCGTGCGCTGTTCGACGACATTGACGCATTGACGAAGGAACTCGTGCGCCGGTACAAAGACGGTGGCGCGAACGTCGATGCATTGCTCGGCGAGTAGGTCGGAATCGTGACGGAGCGTCGACTTCCCGACGTCGGCAACTTCATCCGACAACAGCGTGAGCTCGCGCAACAGTCGATTCGCGACCTTGCCCGACTTGCGGGCGTGTCGAATCCGTACTTGTCGCAGATCGAGCGTGGATTGCGCAAGCCGTCGGCTGAGATCCTGCAACAGTTGGCCCGGGCGTTGCAGATCTCCGCGGAGTCGCTGTACGAACGTGCGGGGATCCTCGATCCGAACGAGGATGCCAAGCCGACGGTGGTGGACGCGATCGCCAACGACGAGGCGCTGACCAAGGAACAAAAGCAGACCCTGATTGCGGTCTATCGCAGCTTCACCTCGGGCGACGTCGCGCCCTGAGCCGTGCGGACAAATCGCTCGGCGGAATAATCGATCCCGTAGATAGGTTTCAATGGTGATGCAACGCGTCGCCGTGCTCTCCATGCACACCTCTCCGCTCGCCCAGCCGGGCATCGGTGACGGTGGGGGAATGAACGTCTACGTGCGCGAACTGGTGTCGTCGCTTGCAAGCCAGGGCGTGGAGTGCACCACCTACACCCGCCGCTGGAAGGACTCGCTGCCCGACGTCGTGCACGTCGAGCCGCACCACCGCGTCGTGCACGTCGATGCGGGCCCGCTCGACACTCCGAAGGACGAACTCGTCGGTCTCGTTGACGAGTTCACCGATGGCGTCGCATGGCACATCGAGCGTGACGGTGGCACCGACCTCGTGCATGCGAACTATTGGTTGTCGGGTCTGGCCGGGCATCGGCTGAAGCACGAGTTGAACCTGCCGCTCGCCACCACGTTCCACACCTTTGCCCGTGTGAAGAGCCTCGGTGGCGACGTCGAGTCGCTCGAGCGCGATCGGTCCGAGATGGAAGTGATCGGATGTGCGGATGCGATCTTCGTGAGTTGTACCGAGGAGCGCACGCAGTTCGAGTCGTTGTACGGCACCGCGCCAGGTCGCATCGAGGTACTCGCCCCAGGCGTGCAACGAGCGTTCTTTTCGCCTGGCGATCGGCGCGGCGCGCGACACGCGCTCGGTTTGGGTGCGGGCAACGTGTTGTTGTTCGTCGGACGCATCCAGCCGCTCAAGGGTCTCGATGTGGCGGTGCGCACGCTTGCCGCACTTGCCGATCGCACTGCTCGGCTCGTCGTCGTCGGAGGCGCAAGTGGTGCGGAAGGCACCGCGGAACTCGAGCACGTGCGTGCACTCATCGACGAGCTCGGCGTTACCGATCGCGTGCTCTTCTACGAACCACAACCGCACCACCTGCTCTCCACCTTCTATCGCGCCGCCGACGTCGTCTTGGTGCCGTCGCGCAGCGAGAGCTTCGGACTCGTTGCGCTCGAAGCGGCGGCCTGCGGGGTTCCCGTCGTCGCCACCGGTGTGGGCGGGTTGCTCAACTTGATCGAGCATGGGCGAACCGGATTCCTCGTGCCGGGTCGTGACGTGGACCAGTTCGTGCGGTTCACCGAGCGACTGCTCGGGGACTCCCTCCTGTCGTTGTCCATGGGTACGGCTGCCGCACAACGTGCCCAGCAGTACTCGTGGAAGGCTGCCGCCACGACGGCGCGCAACCTGTTCGCGGACCTGCGGGCGCGCGACCTCGTGGCGTGTAGCTAGTGAGCGACCTTTTCGACGACTCCACACTCGCGCGACTCGAGCGCAACATCGACGAGTGGCTGGCGAACCTGCGCGGATCGAACACCGCGATCGTCGCCATCGATCGTGCCGAGGGTGACGAGATCCGTTGGTACGTGCGCATGCGCGGTGAGGAAAAGGAGTTCACCACCATTTGGGTCACCCTCGGTCAGCGAACACTTCGCTATGAGACCTACGTGATGCCGGCCCCCGAGGAAAATGCCGAGCACCTGTATGAGTCCGTGCTGCGACGCAACGAAAAACTCGTGGGCGCCCATTTTTCGATCGGCGCCGAGGACGCGTTGTTCCTGCGGGGGGAGTTGCCGCTCGCACTCGTGTGCGAGGCCGAACTCGACCGCATCGTCGGCACGATCTATGACATCGTCGAGAAGGCCTTCCCGTCGCTCATTCGCATCGGGTTCGCCTCTCGATTCGCCGACGACGACTGACTCGCTAGCCTCAACCCAATGTCGGTCGGCAGGGTCACGTTCGTGGGCGGCGGGAACATGGGTGCCGCGCTCATCGAGGGACTCCTGCGCGCGGGTGAACCGGCCAGCAACGTGACCGTCGTCGAGACGTCCGCAGAGCGCCGAGCGATCCTCAGTGCGCAATTCCCGGGCATCTCCGTCGTCGAGGAGATCGGGCCATGTGTTGCAGGGGTCGTTGCGGTCAAGCCGGCCGGGGCCACCGACGTGTGTCGTGCGCTTGCCGCAGCGGGTGCGACGCGGGTCGTGTCGATCGCCGCAGGCGTGGGCGTCGAGACGTTGCAGTCCGCAGCCGGTTCGTCGACCGCCGTCGTGCGGGCGATGCCGAACACTCCGGCACTCGTCGGCGAAGGGGCGGCAGGAATTTGCGCGTCGTCGACCTGCTCGCCGGCAGACGTCGCGTGGGCACGCGACGTGCTCGGCGCGGTCGGTGTTGTCGTCGAGGTTCCCGAGTCGTTGATCGACGCGGTCACCGCCATCTCCGGGTCCGGTCCTGCATACATCTTCTTGCTCGCCGAGGCCCTGCGCGACGCCGGCGTCGCCGAGGGACTCCCGGCCGACGTCGCGGACCTGCTCGTTCGCCAGCTCCTGGTGGGCTCGGCACGCTTGCTCCAGCAAACGGGGGAGACCCCGGAGGCACTGCGAGCCAAGGTCACCTCGCCCAATGGGGTCACCGCGGCGGCCATCGAGGCCCTCGAGGGGGCTGGACTGCGAGCGGCGATCACCAGCACGGTTCGCGCGGCGATTGCACGCAGTCGGGAGATGGGAAAGTAATCGCTCGGTAGACACTTGACGAACGGGTCGACCAGCGAGAAAGATACTCAAAAATATTTTGCGGAGAGGTTCGCACCTCGCGAAAATCTGCGTAAGGTATGTCCGAAGTCACGAACACCGGACGGGGTTTACCCCCCAACCGGGAGTCGCGCTCCACGGAGCGCGCCGTTTGGGCCGGTGCCGTCGGGGGGTTGGCACCGGCCCATTCGCTTTTCTGCCGTCGGTTTTCGCTCGTAGCGTGAGAGTCCACCATGACGCAGCGCTTCGACACCGTGTCGTTCCTCACGGACTACGGAACACGTGACGAGTTCGTCGGCATCGTCAAGTGCGTGATCGCCGACATCGCACCGCATGCGCGCGTGATCGACATCACCCACGAGGTTCCACCGTTCGACGTGCGTGCAGGATCGCTCGCACTCGCCCGTGCGGTCTCCTACGTTCCACAGGGCGTCGTACTCGCCGTCGTCGACCCGGGCGTCGGCACCAACCGCCGCGCCATCGCCGTGTCCGTCGCCGGCGGCACGGGGATCTTCGTCGGCCCTGACAACGGGCTGTTGTCGATGGGGGTCGCACTCGCGGGTGGCGCGGACTCGGCCGTCGTGCTCGACAACCCCGAGTATCACCTCGCCGCACCGGGTGACACATTCGCGGGCCGCGACATCTTTGCTCCCGCCGCTGCGCACCTGTGCAACGGAGTCGCTCTCACGGAACTCGGTACGTCGATCGACGTCGACACGCTGTTGCCTGGCATCGTGCCGCTTCCGCGTCAGGAAGGCGACGAGCTGCATGCCGAGGTGACGTGGGTCGATCGCTACGGCAACTGTCAGATCAACGTGTCGCCCGACGACGTCGCAGACCTCGGATCACCGATTCGCGTGACGCTCGGTGCTCGCGGCACGGGCGAGCGCATCGTGCGATCGATGCCGGTGGTGCGCAACTTCGGCCAGATCGGTGCCGGGATCGGCCTCGTCGTGGACTCGTTCGGAATGTTGGCGCTGTGCAAGGACCGTGGTTCTGCGGCGAGCGAGCTCGACCTCGCCCCGAGCGACCTCGTGGTGCTCACGCGTGATGATGGGGCTGGCCCGTCGACGTCCGTCTCGCTCACGACGAAGCCCCGCTAAGGGAAAGGGTCAGGGCTCGGCCGAGCGTCGACTGTTCGACGACGTAGTCTCGTGGCATGCGTCCGGCCACCACGCTCGCCATTGCCCTGCTCCTCCTTGCCATCTTCGTTGCGGGAATCGTCTCGCTCACGCAATAGTTCGATGAACAACCTCGCGTCGATCATCGAGGGTCATCCTGCCGAGGCAGCGGCCCTCGTCTATCGCGGGGAAACGACGACCTACGGACAGCTGCGCGAGCGCGTGGCAGCGGTCCGCGGCGCACTCTCCGCGGCGGGGGTGACGCGCGGCGACACCGTCGCACTCATCTGTGGCAATTCGAGCACCTTCGTCGTCGCCTACTTCGCGACACTCGGCGTCGGCGCGACCGCGGTGCCGATGAACGTCGTCAGCCCGGCCGCCGAGATCGAGCGTGAACTGCGCGTCGTCGACCCGAAGGCAGTGTTCGTCGACCCGGCCGCGGCCAACACCTGGAAGTCGATCGACTCGCGGCAGCTCTCCCGATTGGCCCTCGTTGTGGCGACCGAGGGCCGTGACGTCCCGACGGCAGTCGAGATGTCGTCGTTGCTCGGGCATTCGCCGTCGCCGCTCGTCGAGGTGGACGGGAGTGACACCGCAGCGTTGATCTTCACGAGCGGCACTGCAGGCGCCCCGCGAGCGGCGATGCTCACGCACCGCAATCTCAAGTCGAACCTCGAACAACTCGAGCGCAACACGGTGATGCGCGGCAGCGACGTCGTCTACGGCGTGCTCCCGGTGTTCCACATCTTCGGGCTGAACGTGATGCTCGGGTATTC
The DNA here is from genome assembly GCA_964433615.1 of uncultured Acidimicrobium sp. Classification (GTDB taxonomy): domain Bacteria; phylum Actinomycetota; class Acidimicrobiia; order Acidimicrobiales; family Ilumatobacteraceae; genus UBA3006. The sequence goes on from CAYSRZ010000035.1 coordinate 7,806, forward strand.
GATGTATAGGGGGGCCTCCGTCGTGTTGGTGCAGCGCTTCGACCCGTCGACTGCCGTCGACACGATTCGTGAGCGCAAGGTGACGGTCGTTCCAGGCGCTCCACCCGTGTGGACCGCGCTCGCCCAATTGCCCGGCCTCACCGCGAGCGACCTTGCAAGCGTGCGCATCGCGCTCACGGGCGCGGCCAAGATGCCGGAGGACACGATCGTGGCGATGCGCGACAAGTTCGGCGTCGAGATCCGCGAGGGCTACGGATTGACGGAGGCCTCGCCGGTCGTGGCCAACTCGATGGGGATCGAGTTGAAGGTCGGCTCCGTGGGCAAGCCGATCGACGGGGTCGAACTGCGTCTCGTCGACGAGTCTGGTGACGAGGTCGAGGCAGGGGATGAAGGCGAGATCTGGGTTCGCGGAGAGAACGTCTTTGCCGGCTACCTCGGGGACGCGGCTGCGACGAATGCGGTGCTGACGACGGACGGCTGGTTGAAGACCGGCGACGTCGGCGTGCGCGACGACGACGGGTATCTCTACATCGTGGACCGCCTGAAGGACTTGATCATCGTGTCGGGATTCAACGTCTATCCAGCCGAAGTCGAGCAAGTCCTCGTGTCGCACCCCGACATCACTCAGGCTGCCGTCGTCGGTGTCGCCCATCCGCACACCGGAGAGGCGGTGCGGGCGTACGTCGTCACGACGCCTGGCTCGACGTTGGACGAGGACTCGGTCGTGCAGTTCTGCCAGGAGCACCTGGCGCGGTACAAGTGTCCGTCGAAGGTGTTGTTCGTGAGCGA
>CAYSRZ010000036.1:0-8303 GCA_964433615.1 uncultured Acidimicrobium sp.
CGGTCGTTGCGCGATTCCATCCGAAGACGGCACCGGATGCCCCGGAAGTCGTGGACGCAATCACCAACGCACTCAACCGAGCGTGATCCCGATGACCGACAAGACCTTCACCGTCGCCGCGATCCAGATGTCGATGGCCCGCGACGTCGAGACCAACGTGGCGACCGCGGAGCGACTCGTCAGGCGCGCTGCGTCAGAGGGTGGACAGATCATCCTCATTCCCGAGTTGTTTGAGGGGCATTACTTCTGCAAGGACCAGAAGGCGTCAGAACACGCACGGGCGTTGCCAATCGACGACCATCCGACGATCCGACATTTCCAGGCACTGGCGAGTGAGCTTGGCGTCGTGTTGCCAATCAGTGTCTTCGAACGCGCGAACAACGCGCTCTTCAACACCGTGGCGATGGTCGACGCCGACGGATCGATGCTGGGGATTTATCGCAAGAGCCACATTCCCGACGGACCTGGTTACACCGAGAAGTTCTACTTCAGTCCCGGTGACACGGGCTTTCGCGTGTGGGACACCGCGCACGGCAAGGTCGGCGTCGGTATCTGCTGGGACCAGTGGTTCCCGGAGGCCGCACGGTCCATGGCCTTGATGGGCGCGGAGGTGCTCCTGTATCCGACGGCGATCGGCAGTGAACCGCCGAATCCGACGTGGGACTCGTCAGGCCATTGGCAACGCGTAATGCAGGGCCACGCGGGAGCGAACATCACCCCCGTGGTCGCCGCAAACCGCACCGGGCATGAAGTCGGCGACCCGACCGAGATCACTTTCTACGGCTCGTCGTTCATCGCCGACGGCACTGGTGCAAAGGTTGCCGAGGCGAACCGAACGGAAGAGACCGTGCTGCTCGCCACGTTCGATCGAGCGACGTTGCAGGAGATGCGAACGGTGTGGGGGCTTTTCCGCGACCGGCGCCCTGAGCTGTACTTTCCGGTCATGACGATGGATGGCTTCAACGAATGAAGATGCCCGGTGAGTTCGCCCGCCACGCCCGAACGGTCATCTGCTGGCCGACACGGCAGGCGGTCTACGGCGAACACATCGCCGAAGCTCGAGTCGCCCACGCAGCATTAGCCCGCACGATTTCTGGTTTCGAACCCGTCACGATGATTGCGTCACCTGGTGACGCCGACGATGCGCGGGCCAAGTGTGGTTCGACGGTTGACGTCGTCGAGATTCCGATCGACGACTCGTGGTTCCGTGACACCGGCCCGATCTACGTCATCGATGACGACGGTGGATTGATCGCGGGGAACTGGATCTTTAACGGATGGGGCGGCAAGTTCTCGCCGATCGACGACGACGTGGCCGTCGCTTCGCGCTTTGCGCGTCACGCGGGTCATCGGGTTCGAGACATCGACATGGTGCTCGAGGGTGGTTCGATCACTTCGGACGGATCTCGCTTCCTCGCCACGACCGAACAGTGCCTGCTCAATCCAAATCGCAATCCGACGCTCTCAAAGGCGGAGATCGAAGCGCGTCTCGTCGCGGAGCTCGGGATGCCGCAGGTGATCTGGCTGCCACATGGGCTGTCACTCGACGGAGATACCGATGGGCACGTGGATAACGTCGCGATCTTCATCGAGCCTGGAGTCGTCGTCATGCAAGGATGTGCGGACCGATCGATGATCGACCACGAGCGACTCCTCGAGAACCGTCGCGTCGCCGAACGATTCGACGTCGTCATCAAGGACGTCCCCGTCTTGCCGACCGTCGAGTATCACGGCGAATTGGTGCAGGTTCCTTACTTGAACTTCTACCTCGTCAACGGCGGGGCGATCGTTCCCGTCTGCGGACATCCCGACGACGACGAGATGTTGGCTTTGCTCGCTGACTACATGCCCGACCGAGAAGTGGTCGGCCTCGACGTCGGCGGGATCCTTGCTTACGGCGGTGGTGGCATCCACTGCGTCACACAGCAGATCCCGGCTCTCTAAGTCGACTCAGACGGGGGCGTCCATCGTGCGCAGTGGCTGCTTGCGCGCGGGTAGTGACTTCCACAGGTCATCGAGCAGGTCGTCGCGTAGTGCGCGCACACTGGGGTCGTCCCAACGGTTCACATGTTGCAGCGGATCGGACGCAGTGTCGTAGAGCTCGCCTTCGCCTCGGCGATTCATCGTGCCATCGAGTGCTGCCGTGCACGTCCATCCATCGCGATGGATCGTGCGCAGATGGACGACTTTGCCGAAGAGCACACTGTCCCATTCGGTGAGGACTCGCTCGTGACCAAGCTCGCCGGCTTCGCTGTCCGTCACCGGCAGACGTGTGGCTTCGGTGTAGCCGGGTTCCTCGAGTCCGGCGATGTGCGCGAACGTTGCGGCGAGTGACACGAGGCCGACTGGTTTTGTCACGCGTGACGGCGTGACGCCAAGCCGTGGTGCTGGGCGCCAAATGAGCGGAAGGCGCATCAGGGAGTCAACGTGGTACGGACCCTTGAAGAGCAGCCCAAAGTCGCCCTGGAACTCGCCGTGGTCCGTCGTGTAGACGACGTCGAGGTCGTCGCCCCAGCCGCGTTCAGCGATGCGACCGAGCACCCGACCAATGGCCTCGTCGATCAGTTCGTTCTCGACGTGGGTGAAGGCGTTCACCTCGCGTACCTGGTCTGCGGTCAACGTCGCCGGCACCCACTTTGCGGGTGCTTCGTAGTTCGACACGAACGTTCCGTCGTACCAGCCTCGCCAGTGGCGCAACTTGTCATCGATGACGCGTTCACGCGTCGCTGCGTCTGCGATGTAACCCGCGGGCAGGTCGACGTCCTGCCACCGCACGCGGTGTAGTTCGGACGCCGGGGGATCCCACGGATGGTGAGGATCGGGAAAGCTCATCCAGCAGAACCAGTCGGCGTCTGTGGACAGCGAGTCAAGCCAACTGATCGTGCGTTCGGCAACCCAGTCGGTGTGATACCACTCCTTGGGAATCGGGTTGGCCTTGACTTGCGGAGCACCGGTGTCGCCACCACCCTCCGCATTGACCTGCAATTCACGATCGAGCACGTTGTAGTAGCCACCGACTTCAGCTGGATGGTTTTCGCGCAACCATTGCGAATAGTGAAGTGGCCCAGCCGCTCCATGCGTCGCGAGTTCCATGTGGTCGAATCCGCGATGTGGGTCACGATCGAGCTCGGCGGTGACCTTGTGCGCACCGAGTCTGTTCTCGGTGAAGCGGAGGAACGGATCGAGCAACGGTTCGAAGTGGGCCTTGCCGATGAGCGCGGTCGCATATCCTGCGTCGTGCAGCGTGCGCGCGATGCTCGGTGCGTCCTCTGGTAGTGGGACTCCGTTCATCCACACGCCATGAGTGCTCACGTGCTGACCGGTGAGCATGGTGCTCCGTGACGGCATGCACACGACGTTTTGCGGATGGGCACGATCGAAGACGATTCCATTGGCGGCCAACGCGTCGATCGTCGGTGTGCGCGCATACGTCCCGCCGTTGCACCCGAGCGCGTCGAAGCGTTGCTGATCCGTCGTGATGAAGAGGATCTTGCGGCCCATCAGGTGGCCTTTTCGAATCGTCGCTTGAGTGCCTCGAGTCCAACGCCTGCCGCACCCGCAATCGGAAGGGCAAGGACTTCGGGTTCCATGTCGGTCGAGTACACCACGATGCAGCGATTCTCACCGTCCGGGATCACGTCCACGGTGCCGAGGTGTTGGGTGATGATCGGGTTGTTCACGATGCGGTATTGGAATCGTCGTAGGTCATGGTCGAGTGTGATGACGTCTTCTTCGAAGGTGATTCCCGATGCAAGCGTGATCCAGCGCTTCGAGCCCTCCATTTTCGTCGCCGTCGTCGGGAACCATTCATGGAGGAGCCCCGGGTCTCCGACGAGCGACCACACGGTGTCGGCGTTCGAGTCGATGAAGATGTGACGACGCACGGTGCCCACGACCCAAAACTACTCGGGTAGCCGCCAGTCGATCGCAGCGAGGCGGTGGCGTTCGAGGTGTCGGTCAATCTGTGAAAACGGTCGTGAGCCGAAGAATCCTCGGTGGGCTGACAGGGGTGACGGATGTGCCGAGGCGATGACGGTGTGGTGTGGTTGGATCAGGCGAGCCTTCGACCTTGCCGACGATCCCCACAGGACGAAGGCGATCGGTTGGTGTGCAGATCCAAGGTGGGAGAGGATCGCATCCGTGAAGTTCTCCCAACCGTGGCCGTGGTGTGAGCCCGCCGTCCCAGCACGCACCGTGAGCGTCGCATTGAGGAGCAGCACGCCCTGGCGCGCCCAGGAGTCCAAGTTGCCGTGTGTGGGTCGAGGCACACTGATGTCGTCGTGCAGCTCGCGCAAGATGTTGCGCAGTGACGGGGGAACGTCGACGCCACGGGGAACGGAGAAGCTCAAACCGTGAGCCTGGCCAGGGCCGTGATAAGGGTCCTGGCCGACGATGACGACTCGGGTCGATCGAGGTGGCGTCAGCCGTAGGGCTGCAAAGACGTCGTCAGGCTCGGGATAGACGACATATCGCCCACGTTCGTCCTCGACGAAGCGTTGCAGGTCCATGAAGTAGGGGCGCTCCATCTCGGGCGCCAACACCTCGAGCCATTCGTCGTCCATCTTCAGCCGCCGAAGGATCGATACAGCGACTCGATCGGACCAGTCGACCACCGTCGCAACACGAGATGGGCCATGAGTGCACAGGTTGCGACCACCACCACCGTGAAGCCGAGTGCGGTGTCGAGTCCAGTCGGTCTCACCCAGCCGAGGACGTCGACGACGAGATTGAACACCAAGATGTGCGTGACGTAGATCGAAAGTGAGAGCCGTCCCATCTGCGCCCAGATGGACACGAATTGCCTCGGAACGCGACTCACGAGACGCTCGATCGTCCAAATCGAAAGAATTGCGATTCCGGTCGTGCTCGCGACATACAGGATTCCGCGATCGAATGGTTGCAGAGAGACGAGCGTTGCACGGAGCGCATCAGGCTCGTCGACGATGAGCGCAGGTCGTAAAGCGTCACGCAATGCGTATGACACGACGACCATCGCTATGGACACGAGCGCGAGCCGGGCGCGAACGATGGTTCCCCCATGGATGGATCTACCAATGACCATGCCGACGAGGAAGAATGCGATCCACGGAAAGACGGGATGGGTGTAGCTAAACAGCAGTCGGATGAGCGCGTTGCGTGGTCCGTTAGGCGACGGTGGATCGAGCCAGGAGGTGAAGTTGTCGTCGAAGCGCTCCGACACCCGCCACGCCGCAAGGCCAGCTGCGGTGACGACGGAAACCAGCGCCCCTGTGAGGAGCCACTTCGTCGTGTGTCGTACCACGAAGCTTGCGATCATGAAGTACGCGCCGTAATAGAAGAGGATCGTGCCGGGCCATATCCACTCGAGGATGAATCCGACGACGAGCAGGAACGCCCCTCGACGGAGCAAGCGCTGGCGCAGCAGACGGACCCCGGCAGGGTCAAAGTCGGATGTTCGTGACGACAGGAGGGCAACACCGACGCCCGCAACCACGACGAACGTGGCCGCAAAGCGTGTCGACAGCACGCCGGAGACTGGATTGAACAGTCGCTCGAAGAACGACGGGGCGATCGGCGCGAAGGCGTCTTCGTCGTTCAGGATCGCGTGGTAGTTGAGCGCAATGACGCCCAGCATGGCGACGCCACGCGTGACGTCGAGGGCGACGAGTCGGTCGTCGCGACCTAGGTCCACGAGACGGTGTCGACGAGTGCGCGGGTCATGGACTGCTGTACGTCCAGCCATTCACCAACCGATGGGACGTCGTCGGTCGACGGGATGAAGAGCATCGACGTGTGCATGTGGGGCGACTCGAGAAGGTGGAGTCGCCTCCGTTGGTAGTGGAAAGGTGACAGACCATCGGGACGTTCGACAACGCCGTGCGCCGTGCCGCATCCGACGAGCACGATCGAACCTTCGCCGGGAACCGGCACCAGGCGATATCCGGCGAGTCCTCCCCGCGTCGCGTGCACGTCGACGACGTTGGCCTCCAACTTGAGCATCGACTTGTCGCCGAGCCACAGCGACGTGCCGCTACGGGCGCGGAAGTCGTGTCTCGTGAAACGTTCGCGGAGCTCCGTGAGTTCGTCCTTGCCGACGTGGCTCACGTAGATCGGGCGATCGTCGTCGAGGTCGTTCGCCCAACCGATGATGTCTTGGACGTGGTCGGTGGTGGCGCTCATGAGCGGGGGATGGATCGACCAACCATGGATCGTCAGACCAGCATCGAGACATGAGCTCGTCAGCTCGTCCACCGAGTCTGGTGACGCTCCGTATCGCTGCATTCGTGAACGCAACTTGACGAGGACTCGTCCATCATGACCGAGCCTGCGCAGCGTCACGACGTGGTGGACGGCACCGACGGTGTAGATCGCGTCTGGACGGAGCGAACCGACGTATCCGTCGTCGACTGGAGTGAGCACGATCGGGGTCATCGACGGTGGCACGTCGATGAGTTCATAGACGGTGCCGACGGCGACCTCGGTCGCAAATCGGGCGGCCTCATCGATCAGCGTGCGCCGTCCGAAGCCGTACCCGTTGCCCTTGACCACCGGAACGAGACCGCGGAGGTCCGCGGCAACGGCATCGACGTGGGCGGTCCAGGCCGAGCGGTCGACCACCAGGCGCAGAGTCATCGCTCGCCACGGTATCGGGGTCCCAGTGGCGGGAACCAAAATACGACTTGTTAGGTCAACAATTGGCTCCTAGGCTGGAGTCATGCCTGGTCTCTTCAGTTTCCCCAACCCCGTGAACGAAACGAGCGCGCGGATCGTCGCCGCAGGCTCAGTTGCATTGAGCATCGCGTTCGTCCTCACCGGGAATGGATGGGTGCTTGCCGCCCTGACGTACGGCTTCGTCGCGCGAGTCCTCACCGGACCGACACTCAGTCCTCTTGGTCGACTCGCAACGGAAGTCATCACTCCGCGCATCCGCGCGCAGCACCGTTTCGTGCCCGGTCCACCAAAGCGTTTTGCTCAGGGCATCGGTGCAGTGATGTCGATCGCTGGCAGCGTTCTCTTCGTGCAGGATGCCGTGACGGCTGCTCGAGTCGTCATTGCAGGTCTTGCATTCGCGGCGTTCCTCGAAGCCGCGTTCGCACTGTGCCTCGGTTGCAAGATTTTTTCGGTGTTGATGCGAATTGGCGTGATCCCGACATCGGTGTGCGAGGAGTGCAACGACATCAGCTCACGTCTGCGCGCCACGTCCGTAGATCAGGCACAAAGGGTCTAAACGTCCTGCGCCGGACGCACGAGGTGACGGCACCCCAGCCGTAGGCCGCGTCGTCGACGAACCGAAGCACGAGGTAGACGAACGGATTCACCTTGCGTGCGCCGCGGACGTACTCGACCAGCGGCGGGATGATGAGCACGCACATTGCAAGGAAGTTCCCATAGCCACTCGACAGCAGTCCGAGCATCGTGAGGGGAATCCATTCGCGCCGCAACACCCGTGCGATCGACCCGAGGGCGTGGAGATGCCCCTTGGTGACGAGGCGCCAGGCGATGCGCGCGCCGTTGTCGATGGATCGCAATCGGCGAGCAAGAGCGACGAAGGTGTAGAGACCGAGGAGCACGCTGACGGGGATCAGACCGACGAAGAAAGTGATCCACAGCACGAATGAGTGCCAGCTCATCCGCAGCACGTTGAACTCATCAGGATGACGACGCGCGAGGTCCGGAACAGAAGTTCCGTAGGTGAAGCGCTGACGGGCAAGTGAGCGCAGTGTTGCGCGCGGCTCGTGCTCGACGATCGCACGCGGCTCGTACCTGCAGGTCCACCCAGCGCGCGCAGCGCGCCAGACGAAATCGACGTCCTCGCCAACGCGCATTGCCTCGTCGAAACCGCCGATCTGCGACCAGGCCTCGGTGCGTACGACCCACGTCGCCGAGGGGACATAGGAGATCCTCGTGCCCGCCCGCACACGCCCTGCGTCGCGACCACAGTCCAGTGGTGAGCGCATCTCTTCGTAGCGTGCGAGCCTCGTCCCCGTTGGACGGCTGGCAACTCGTGGGGCCGCGAGCGCGACGCCATCGGCCTCGCACGTCGAGACCAGGAGTGCAAGGACGGCGTCGACTCCGGTCACATCGGAATCGACGAAGGCAATGAACGGTGTCGTGACGGTCGCTGCACCGGCGTTTCTCGCAGCTGCCGGTCCTTGGTTTGTCGAGAGCCGCAAGATTTCGGCACGTTCAGATTCCATTGGCGCGACGGGTGAAGCGTCGTCGACGACGACGACTCGGCACGTCGTCGATAGTGACTCCACGAGCGACTGGAGTCGAACCCGGGACGTGTCGTCGGTGACGTGGGCGGGGATGACGACGGTGAG
>CAYSRZ010000037.1:0-8122 GCA_964433615.1 uncultured Acidimicrobium sp.
CTCGGCACCAACGTGCAGGCGTGGCTGCACGGACTCGCCGCGACGAAGTAGGGAACTAGGCCGACTTGATGTCGGCGATCACCTGCGCCCACGTCGATGGGTCGCTTGCATACGGTGCGTAGAAACTGATGCGCTGGATGACGTCGCCATAGCGGCGATGCAGTTCGCCGGCGATGTGCGGCGGCGGACCGACGACGGCGAAGGTGTTCAAGATTTCGTCGGTGACGAGCGAGCCCATCTCCACCCACTTGCCCTGCTTGGAGAGTGCGTTCAGTTGGCCGTGCAGGTCGCCCCAGCCGTGCAACTCCAGCACCCCTGAATAGGCGGGTGTCGATCCGTAGAACGCGATCTGCTGTCGTGTCGCGTCCGCAGCCTTCTCCAGTTCGCTCTGGTCGTTGCCGGTGACGACGAAGCTCGGCCCGACGATGTCGAAGCCGTCGAGCGTCTTTCCCGCCTTTGCCCGCCCGCGCTCGAGTGCGGGGATGGTGACCTCGCGCAGGTAGCGCTCGGTGGTGAAGCCATGGCAGATGAAACCGTCGCAGACCTCGCCGGCGACCTCGGTCATCTTCTCGCCGACGCCCGCGAGGAAGATGCGCGGTGGGCCGAAGGCCTCGATGTCGCGCTTGTCAGGGGTGAAGAACGGTGTCATCAGTGTGTGGGTGTAGAACTCTCCGCGGAAGGCGAGTGGCTCACCGGTCTGCCAGGTGTGCCAGATCGCGCGAATTGCGAGGATCATCTCGCGCATCCGCGCGGCAGGGTGGCTCCACTCCATGCTGAATCGCTTGGTGATGTGTGGCTTGATCTGGCTGCCGAGACCGAGGATGAAACGACCCTTGGAATACGACTGGAGGTCCCAGCCGACGTTGGCGAGCGTCATCGGGTTGCGGGCGAAGGCGACGGCGATCGACGTGCCGAGCTCGATTCGCTCGGTGTGTTCGGCGGCAAGGAGCAGTGGAAAGAAGGGGTCGTGCGACGTCTCGGCGGTCCAGCCTCCGGTGTAGCCGAGCCGTTCGAGTTCCTGGGCGCTCGAGGCGGCCGATCGCAGGTGCGACGAGATGCCGCCGTCGATCTTCACGCCGGGGTGCTCTGCGCGGTGAACGACACGTAACTCGGGCTCGTCGACGTGGCGCGTGAGCGGGGGAGCTCTGCCATGTGGGCGAACTGTTCGCTGATCGATTTGGCGGTGGTGACGAGGAGCGGCAGGTGGTGGTTCGTCAGCTGCTGTTGGTTGACGTCGGTGCCATGCACGATGATGCCGATGGCCGCAACGACCGCACCGGCGGTGTCGGTGATCGGTGCGGCGATCGCGTGGTAGCCGATCGACATCGTCTGGTCGACGAGCGACCAACCCTGCTCGCGCACGCGGACGATCTCGGCCGCCACGTCGGCGGCCTTCAGTGACTCCAGGGGCTGGATGGCTGCGAGCGAGCCCATGTCGAGGCGACGAGCCACCTCTTCGTCACTCAGGCCGGACAGCAAGACGCGACCGAGCGCGGTCGAGTGCGCAGGGAGCTTCTGTCCGAGTGCGGCGTTGTACGCGACGATCTTGGGAACCTCCGCGCGTCCGATGATCACGATGTCGGCATCGACGAGTTCGGCAAGCGTGACCGCCTGGTCGAGGTGGCCCGCGAGTCGCTCGAGGTGCGGGCGTGCCGCGCCGTAGAAGCCGCGCATCGCCACGTAGCTCACGCCGAGTTCGAGCACCTTGGCGCTCAAGTAGTAACCGCCGTCGGTCTGCACCACGTATCCGAGTTGCTCGAGGGTCTGCAGGATGCGATGCACGGTGGGCCGGGCAAGGTTCAACTCGGCGGCGAGGTCGCTCACGGTGCGCAGTGGTTTGTGGGCGTGGAACGCACGAATGATGTCGAGACCCCGCGCGAGTGCCTCCACGAACTCCCGCTGATCACTCCGGTTTGGCACGACGTTCCCCACTTCCACGCGTCCCCCGACGCCGACTCAACGCTAGCAAGGGGGGGGTCGTTCGAAGTCAGGAGTCGGTGCTGTGGCCACGCAAGAACGCCTCGAGCTCCGCTGCGATCTCGTCACCGCTCGGCAGTGATATACCACCGATGCCGGTAGAGCCGGACTCGGAACTCGCATGCTGGGCGTCGAAGACTTCCTCGAGTTTGGCGAGCATCGCCGAGTGCTCGGGGTTGGCGTGCACGAGGTCGTTCAGCCGACTGCGTTGAGCCGTCGCTTGTGCCTGGAGCGAGGCGATGTCGATCGTCAGGTCGCAGGCCGAACACAGAGCTTCGAGCAACGCGGCGGAGGCGGCCGGATAGGCCATCGATGCGACGTAGTGCGGAACTTGTGCCCACAGTCCGATCGCGGTGATGCCCCGCGCATGCAGGGCGTGTTCGATGACCGCCTCGACGCCCGCCGGCACGTCGAGCGTGCTCTTCAAATATCCGGCTCGGGCGGCAGCAGTCTCGCTGGGTGTCGTGCACGAGATGTAGACCGCACGAGTGTGCGGGGTGGCGACGGGATACGCGCCGAAGCCGTACGCCCTCGTCACGCCGAGCTGGTGGGCGAGCGAGGCGACGGTGGCGGCGAAGTGCTGCCAGCGGCTGTCGGGCTCAGGTCCCGAGAGGAGCACGACGTCGCGGCCCTTTTCGTCGCGTCCGACCGACAGCTTCGGCAGCGACCAGTCGATCGAGGTGTTGACCCCGGCGCGCAGTTCCATGATCGGGCGGCGAGCGCGGTAGTCGATGAAGGTGTCGGCGTCGAATTCCACCAGGGTCGTCGCGCCGGTCTCCGACACGAGCGCCTCCATCGCCGTCGCCGCTGCATTCGAGGTGTCGATCCATCCCGTGAGCATGACGACGAGGACGGGATCGTCGAGTGTGGGAAGTGCGCCGCCGAAGTTCGGCGAGATGCGATACGCGTCGCTCATCGTGCGCTCAGTGTAGGCGTGCGAGTACTTCTTCTGCGCGTTGTGCAGCCGCTTCCACCTGGGTCGCAAACGCGGCGAACGTGGATGGATCATGCGTACCCATCGCACCGGCGACGTAACGCGCATACACGCCTTCGATGATGCAGGCGAGCTTCCAGTAGGCGAACGACACGTAGTAGTCGAGCTGTGACACGTCGCGACCGGACACCTTCGCATAGTGTGCGGCGAGCTCGGCGCGATCGAGGAATCCTTCGGTCGTCGTCGGCGCGAAGCTCGACGTCGAGGGCTCGTCGTGCGGGCCGGTCCAATAGACCATCAAGAGTCCGAGATCCGCCATCGGATCACCGAGGGTGCACAGTTCCCAATCGAGCACCGCGATCACGTTGCCCGCATCGTCGACCATGCAGTTGTCGAGCCGGTAGTCGCCGTGCACGATCGTCGCGGGTCCCTGTGGGGGGATGCGCGTCGACAACGCTTCGTGAACCCGATCGATTGCACCAAGCTCGCGCGTCTTGGAGGCGTTCCACTGGCCGTACCAGCGCTTCAGTTGGCGCTCGATGTAACCCTCGTGGCGCCCCAGGTCGGCGAGGCCGACGGCGTCCAGGTCGACGGCGTGGATCGCCGCCATCGTCTCGACGAGCGAGAGGCTGGCGCGGCGTCGCGTGGCGGGCGTGAGCACCTGAAGTGCGGTTGCGTTGTCACGCACGACGTGGCCGGCGACGAAGTCCATCACGTAGAACGGGGCGTCGTTGACGCTCGCGTCCGAGCACAGGCCGAGCGCCGGGGCGACGGGAACGGCGGAGTTGGCGAGTGCGCTGATCAGACGGTGCTCGCGACCCATGTCGTGGGCACTCGCGAGTGCATGCGACAGTGGCGGTCGGCGCAACACGTAACGATGACCAGCCGAGTCGTCGACTCGAAACGTGAGGTTCGAATGTCCGCCAGCGATCAACGTGTACTGGAACGGACCAGTGGCGCCCGCGACGTTGGCCTCGAGCCACGTACCGACGGTTGCGGCATTGATGCCGGCGGGGACGTCAGTGGCCATGTAGGCAACCTAGTCAGGCGTCGGGCCCCGCACACACTCGGCGATATCGTGAGCGCCATGGTCATCGACGTCACCGACGCCACGTTCCAAAGCGACGTGATCGAGGCATCCCAGACGACCCCGGTCGTCGTCGACCTGTGGGCGCCGTGGTGCGGGCCGTGCAAGACCTTGGGTCCGATCTTGGAGAAGGTGGTCGGTGCGAAGGGCGGCAAGGTCGTGCTTGCCAAGGTCAATGTGGATGAAAACCCCGCGATCGCCCAGGCATTTCGCGCACAGTCGATACCGATGGTCGTGGCTATAGACAAGGGCCGACCCGTCGACGGCTTCACCGGCAGCTACCCGGAACACTTCGTGCAGGAGTTCGTCGACAAGTTGCTTCCCGAGGAGGCATCGCCGCTCCTCGTGCCGCCGGCCGAGGCCGAGGTCGTCGAGGAGCCGTTCGTGCCGAACGATGACTTCGACGCCGAACTGACCGGTCTCCTGCCTTTCGTCAAGGCCGACGAATCCAAGCGCGCCCGCTACCTCGAGATCCTCGAGACCATGGGCCCGAACGATCCGCGCGTGGCCGGTCATCGCAAGAAACTGACGGCACAACTCTTCTAGTCGCGCACACATCCGGGCGTGCGAGCACGCGTGTCGGATCTTTCGTCGTGGTTCGGGCCGGCGCGCGTGCTCGCCGCGTCGGTCGGTGTCCTCGTCGTGGTCGTCGGCGCATGGTGGGTCGTGCGTGTGCCACCGCCACCGATCGATGACCAACTGCCGGTTGCATCTGGCGCTCCGAGCGCAACGACGATTCCCTCGAGCACGCTCGTCGTCCACGTCACGGGAGCAGTCGTCGCACCCGGGGTGTTTCGCTTGGCTCCGGGATCACGCGTGGTGGACGCCGTGGCCGCAGCAGGTGGCACGACACCTCGCGCCGACACCGTCGCGGTGAACTTTGCCGCCGGTCTCGTCGACGGCGCCCAGGTCTACATTCCGGTGCGGGGCGCAACGCCGACGACGACTCTCGCGCGACCGCGACCCGGTGTCAACGCTCCTGTGGTCGTGACGCCGAATGTACCTAGTGTGACGTCGACGCCGAGTGCGACGACAGCAGTGGCGTCCGTGGTTGTCAACCTGAACACCGCGAGCCTCGCCGAGCTCGAGTCGTTGCCCGGCATCGGGCCGTCGACGGCACGCGCGATCATCGACTATCGCGTGTCGAAGGGGCGGTTCTCGAGCGTGGAAGACCTGCTCAAGGTGCGTGGGATCGGGGAGTCCAAGCTTGCCGCGATCCGCTCGCGCGTGACGGTGTGAACTACAGCGCGCCGAGGATGATCGCACCCAGTGCGAGGGCGATCAGCGAACCCGCCCAGACGCCGAACGCGAGTGGCCTGATCTCGCGGATCCACTCGGGCCAACTTGCGACCGCCCGACGCGTCGCGCGCAGCGCGGCGACGTGACCGAGTGCGAACCACACGGCCCCACTGGCGAGGATCGCCACGACGTAACTTGCGGTCGAGGACACGACGGGAACACCGGTCATTGGCAAAACCGGCAATCCGGCGAACACGAGGCAGAACCCGACGAAGCCGAGGAGGGTGCCGGGAAGTGCGAGGAGGATGCCTCCGACGACAGCGGTGCCGAGGCCCGCGAGGACCGCAATCGCGCCTCCGCGGGTGCGCACCCGTGTGCGGTGATAGATGATGCCGTCTTCGACGACACGCGGTGAGCGCGTGGGCTGCACGTCGTCGACGTCGGTCATGGCTCAATCGTACGGTCTGCATGTACGGCGACCGGGGCATCGAAATGTCCCGATACCGACGTCGCGTCTCGTCGCCGGCGTGCTCGTCATGTGGACAACGATCCTCGTTGCACGACGCGTCGTCACCCACGACGTCGTCTCGGTGCACTGGATCGTGCACTCGGTGGTAGGCGTCGCCTGTGGCTGGGTGGCGCTTCGTCGCGTGGGGGTCGTCGCAGCCTCACTCGTCGTCGCACTCGTCGTCGGGATTCCCGCCTGGTCGGCGAGCCACGGGGTCGAACTCGGTGACTACGACGGCGTCGCGCGCATCGTCGAGGAGCCCGTCGAGACCGGTGCGTTGCGCGTCGTGTTCGACATCGACGGTCGTCGCTACGTGTCCTATCTCTATGGATCTTCCGCCGGACGGCTCTCCCGCTGTCGGTTCGGTGACGTCGTGGTGGTGAGTGGGGAGCGACGCGAGTTGTCGGCGACACAACGTGCACGCCTCGCGCCCCGGCACGTCGTCGGGTCCTTCGCGGTCGATGCAGTCGAGTCGCGTTGCGTGCCGGGGTCACCGCTTGCGAGGTCGGCGAATCGCGTGCGCGACATCCTTGGCCTGTCCACCGCGTCGCTTCGTCCCGACGAGGCGGCGCTCCTTGCCGGTCTCGTGATCGGCGACGACCGACATCAGCCCCGCGAGATGATCGAGGCGTTCCGTGCGGCGGGGTTGTCGCACCTCACGGCGGTGTCGGGTCAGAACGTCGCCTTCGTCCTTGCGGTCTGCGGTCCGCTCCTGCGGCGCATCCATGTGCGCGCACGATTCGGCGTCCTCGTGGCGGTCGTCGCATGGTTCGTCGTCGTGACGCGGTGCGAGCCATCCGTCGTGCGGGCCGGGATCATGGCCGTCGTCGCCGCGTACGGTGCATCGCGCGGGTTCCTCGCCTCGGGTGAGCGCGCACTTGCCCTCACCGTCGGCGCGGCACTCGTCGTCGACCCGCTCCTGTCGGCATCCGTCGGCTTCCAGCTGTCGACGGCAGCGACGGCAGGACTCGTGTGGATCGCGCCGCGCATCACCGATCGGATTCCTGGGCCACGGTGGTTCGCCGAGTCGATCGGCGTCACCGTCGCCGCACACGTCGCGGTCGCACCCGTGTCGTATCTCACGTTCCAGACGTTCAACGTGGTCGGTCTTGCCGCCAACATGCTCGCCGTGCCCGTCGCCGGGTTCGTCATGTTGGCCGGTCTCCCGGTGATGGGGGTGTGTGGCCTCCTCGTCGACGTCGGGGTGCCGATGGCGGACGATCTCGCTCGCGTGGCACTGGTGCCGCTGCGCCTCGCCGTGCGCTGGGTGTGGTGGGTGGCCGTCGTGGCGTCACGGCTCTGACTCCCCGTCGCACCGATCTGGAACAATGGGGACGTGGCGGTCTTTCACATCACCGGTGGCGACGCGCGTCTCGTCTCGGCGAAGTTGACGGATCTCGTCGACGAGCTCGTCGCCGATGGCGACCGTGGCTCGATGTTCGAAAGCCACGACCTCGCCGATTCGGGAGGGGACGACAAGGCGAACGTGGTCGCCACTGCCGTGATGGGCGTGCAGACCGAGTCGCTGTTCGGCGACAGGCGCGTCGTCGTGCTGCGCAACCTGGACGAGGCAACCGTGGATCAGCTGCGTGGGCTCGTCGAGTATCTCGGCCACCCGACCGAGGCCAACCACCTCGTCGTCACCTCGCTCGGCAAGCTCGCCAAGTCGACCACCGATGCGCTGAAGGGGGCCGGGGCGACCGTGATCTCGACGTCGCCACCGTCGAAGAAGGCGGACCTGCACGAGTGGTTCTCCGAGCAGTTCACCGAAGCCGGGGTGAAGATCGATGCTCCCGCGATCGCCGCGGTGATCTCTTGGCTCGGCCAGGACCAGGCGCGGCTGCCATCGCTCATCGAGGTGCTCGCCTCCACGTATGGCACGGCGAAGAAGTTGACGACGTCGGACGTCGAGCCGTTCCTCGGTGACAAGGGCAGCGTGCTGCCGTGGGATCTCACGGACGCGATCGACCGCGGGGATGCGGCGACGGCACTGTCGATGATGCGAAGAATGGTGCGCAGCGGTGAGTATCACCCGCTGCAGCTCATGGCGCTTCTCCACAATCACTACGCGCGACTCCTGCGACTGGACGGACCGGTGGTGGGGAGCGCGAACGAGGCTGCGGCACTCATCGGATCGAAGAGCGAGTTCCAGGCCCGCAAGTACCTCGACACCTATCGCAGGCTGGGTTCGAAGAACGTGTCTGCGGCGATCCAGTTGTTGGCGCGCGCCGACGTCGACTTGCGCGGAGGCAAGGACTTGGAGGACGAACTGGTGATGGAGATCTTGGTGGCGAGGCTCAGTCGCCTCGCCGGTGCGCCGGTTACTTCTTCGAAGCGGCGTTGATCTTCTTCATCAGGCGGCTCTTCTTGCGAGCGG
>CAYSRZ010000038.1:0-8074 GCA_964433615.1 uncultured Acidimicrobium sp.
TCCTCGACCATGGGTCCTGGGGTCAAGGTGTCGATCGAGCAGTACTAGGGGTCGGAGTCGTCGGGTTGCGACGCCGTCGCTGCCCGATAGCCTGACCGTCACATAACAGCCAACTCACCACGGTGAGGGTTGCTCGCCACAGACCTTTGGTCCTTCGGGGTAACGGAACTTCGGTTCCACCAAACGAGGCGGATTCTTCAAGAGGCGACATCTAGTCGCAGCGCTTGGAGCGTTCGGTCGGTGTCGAGCGCTCGCGCCACAAGAACTCACAGCAACAAAGGCTCATCATGACAGCAACAGTTAGTGCAGACAAGGCAGCGGTCGTCGCGGAAGTGCGCGCCAAGCTCGCCGAGTCCTCGGCAGCACTCATCACCGAATACCGCGGCATGACCGTCGGTTCGCTCGCCAAGTTGCGTCGCGCGCTGCGCGTGCACGGAGCCGAGTACAAGGTGTACAAGAACACCCTCGCTCGCTTCGGCGCCAAGGAGGCCGGCTTCGACGGTCTTTCCGACATGCTCGTCGGCCCGACCGCGATCACCTTCATCAAGGGTGATGCATCCGGCGTCGCCAAGGCTCTCCGCGATCACTCGAAGGAGAATCCGCTCCTCGTGTTGAAGGGCGGCGTCATCGGCGGCAAGACGGTGTCGGCAGCCGACGTCAAGGCGCTCGCCGACCTCCCGCCGCGCGAAGTGCTCCTCGCACAGATCGCGGGCATGTTGCAGGCGCCGCTCAACAAGACGGCGAACCTGCTGCAGGCACCAATGCGCAAGGCCGCCTACGGCCTCAAGGCGCTCATCGAATCGAAGGACGCGGCGTAACACCCGGGCCCACGAACCAAGACCACCAACAAGATCACACAGAAAACAGGAGAAATAGCAATGGCACTCACCAAAGACCAGATCCTCGACGGCATCGCAGAGTTGACCGTCATCGAGTTGAAGGAACTTCTGGACGCGTTCGAAGAGAAGTTCGGCGTGACCGCAGCAGCTCCAGTCGCCGTCGCCGCCGCTGGCGGTGCAGCGGGTGGCGCAGCCCCGGCAGCAGAGGCCGAGAAGGACGAGTTCTCCGTCATCCTGAAGGACGGCGGTGCTCAGAAGATCCAGGTCATCAAGGTCGTCCGCGAGCTCACCAGCCTGGGCTTGAAGGAAGCCAAGGACCTGGTCGATGGCGCTCCGAAGCCGGTCCTCGAGAAGGCCAGCAAGGACGACGCCGCCAAGGCAAAGGCCAAGCTCGAAGAGGCCGGCGCCACCGTCGAGTTGGCATAACGCGAACATTCGGGGTCGATCCCTCGGGCCACGGGCCCGGGGGACGACACCAACCCACAACGGGCCAGGGTGAAGCCGCAAAAGCGGCGGTAGCCTAGTCCGTTGCCGTGCGTCGCCCCCTGAACCTCCCCAACAGGATGTTCATTTGGCGCGTCGAATCGTATTCACCGCTTCTCGATCAGGAGTAATTCAGTGGCCTCACGTGCGTCTGCACGCGAACGGTATTCGTTCGCGACCCTTTCCGAATCCCTCGACCTTCCGGACCTGATCGCGGTACAACGCGACAGTTTCGAGTGGTTCCTGAAAGACGGTCTGAAGGAAGCCTTCGAAGACATCTCTCCCATCAAGGGATTCAGCGACGACCTGCAGCTCGAGCTCGAGTTCGATCCCGAGGACGAGGACCTCTGCCCGAAGCCGAAGTTCACCGTCGCCGAGTGTCGCGAGCGCGACATGACGTATGCCTCCCCGGTGTTCGTGCGCGCACGCTTTCTGAACAAGCCGACTGGTGAAATCAAGGAGCAGGTCGTCTTCATGGGCGACTTCCCGAAGATGACCGAGAAGGGCACCTTCATCATCAACGGAACCGAGCGCGTCGTCGTGTCGCAGCTCGTCCGTTCGCCTGGCGTCATCTTCGAACCGGGTGAGCGTTACCGCCTGCGCAACCTGTCGAAGCACCAGCTCGTGAAGGGCACGATCCACCCGTATCGCGGTGAGTGGCTCGAGTTCGACGTCGAACAGAAGCCAGGCAAGGACGTCACCGCCGGCACCCGCGTCGCCCGCAAGCGTCGCCTCGGCATCTTCACCCTGTTGCGCGCCCTCGGCTACGGCGAGGACCACGCACCGGGATTCCTCGATCGTTTCGTCACCTACTTCGACTTCCTCGAGGGTCAGTGGGAAAAGGAGCGCCCCGTCGCCGTCACGCGCGAAGAGGCACTCGTCGAGATCTACAAGCGTGCACGTCCCGGTGAGCCACCGAACGTCGAGTCCGCGCGCGCGTACTTCGAAGGCGCGTTCTTCGAGAGCCGTCGTTACGACCTCTCGCGCGTCGGTCGTTACAAGTTGAACCGCAAGCTCGGCGCAGAGATCGAAAAGATCGGTCAGCTCTTCGGCCTGAAGACCGGCACCGAACTCGGCCAGCTCGACGTCCCGACCGAGGGCCAGGACGTCCTCAGCCGCTGCGAAGTGTTGGCGACGATCACCTACCTGTTGCACCTCGTGAAGCAGGAGCCGGGTTACCGACTCGACGACCAGGACCACTTCGCCAACCGCCGCATCCGCTCGGTGGGCGAGTTGATCCAGAACCAGGTCCGCATCGGTCTGTCGCGCATGGAGCGCGTCGTGCGCGAGCGCATGACGACCCAGGACGTCGAGGCGATCTCGCCGCAGACGTTGATCAACGTGCGCCCGGTCGTTGCCGCGATCAAGGAGTTCTTCGGAACCTCCCAGTTGTCGCAGTTCATGGACCAGGTCAACCCGCTGTCGGGCCTGACCCACCGCCGCCGCCTGTCGGCGCTCGGACCCGGAGGCTTGAGCCGTGAGCGCGCGGGCTTCGAAGTCCGCGACGTGCACTTCTCGCACTACGGCCGCATGTGTCCGATCGAGACGCCGGAAGGCCCGAACATCGGTCTGATCGGTGCGTTGTCGACCTATGCACGAGTGAACCCGTTCGGTTTCATCGAGAGCCCGTACCGCCGCGTGCGCAACGGCAAGGTGACCAACGAGATCGTGTACATGCCGGCCGACGAAGAGGAGAACTACGTCGTCGCCCAGGCCAACACCCCGTTGAACGCCGACGGCAGCTTCGTCGAGGAGCGCGTGTTGGTGCGTCGCAGCCCGCAGGCCGCGAGCTTGGACGACCTGAAGAAGATGCTCGAAGCGGAAAGCTTCTTCGGATCGACGACCGACATCGCCTACGTCGCACCGGAGGAAGTCGACTTCGTCGACGTCTCGCCGAAGCAGATCATCTCGGTGGCGACGGCGTTGATTCCGTTCCTCGAGCACGACGACGCGAACCGCGCACTCATGGGTGCGAACATGCAGCGTCAGGCAGTGCCACTGCTTCGCGCAGAGGCCCCGTACATCGGCACCGGCATCGAGTTGCGTGCAGCACGTGACGGCGCGGACCTGATCCTCGCCAAGGACTCGGGAACCGTGACCTCGGTGAGCGGCGACACGATCGTCGTTGCCTACGACAACCTGAAGAAGAGCGAGGGCGAACACAAGCTGTTCAAGTTCCGTCGTTCGAACCAGGACACCTGCATCAACCACGTCGTTCGCGTGAAGGAAGGCCAGAAGGTCCAGAAGGGCGACTTGCTCGCCGACGGTCCGTCGACCGACCAGGGTGAATTGGCACTCGGCAAGAACCTGCTCGTGGCATTCATGCCATGGGAGGGTTACAACTTCGAGGACGCCATCATCCTTTCCGAGCGCCTCGTCAAGGAGGACGTGCTCACCTCGATCCACATCAAGGAATACGAAGTGGACGCCCGTGACACCAAGCTCGGACCGGAAGAAATCACCCGCGACATCCCGAACCTCTCGGACGACATCCTGTCGGACCTCGACGACCGCGGCATCATCCGCGTCGGCGCCGAAGTCGGCCCTGGTGACGTCCTCGTCGGCAAGGTCACCCCGAAGGGTGAGACCGAGCTGACGCCGGAAGAGCGCCTGTTGCGCGCGATCTTCGGTGAAAAGGCACGCGAGGTGCGTGACACGTCGCTCAAGGTTCCGCACGGAGAGAGCGGCAAGGTCATCGACGTCAAGGTGCTGTCCCGCGATCCGGGCGACCGTGAGGCCGGCGACGAACTGCCCCCGGGCGTCAACCAGCTCGTGCGCATCTACGTCGCACAGAAGCGCAAGATCAGCGTCGGTGACAAGCTCGCCGGCCGCCACGGCAACAAGGGCGTCATCTCCAAGATCCTGCCGATCGAGGACATGCCGTACATGGACGACGGCACGCCGGTCGACATCATCTTGAACCCGCTCGGCGTACCGAGCCGTATGAACATCGGCCAGGTGCTCGAGGCCCACCTCGGGTATTGCGCCCGATGGGGTTGGGACGACAAGAAGAACTCCACGCACGTCGGCAACTCGCCGCTGCGCGGAACCGAGACCAAGACTCGCATCAACACCACGCCGTCGACGTTCATCGCGACGCCGGTGTTCGATGGCGCCCACTGGGACGAAGAGGACAAGTCCGGCCCGCACCCGACCATCCAGTCGATGCTCGAGAACCTGACTCCGGAGTCGACCGACGGCGTTCGCCTCGTCGGTCGCGACGGCAAGGCTCGCCTGCGCAACGGTCGCACCGGTGAGTACTACGACAACCCGATCATGGTCGGTTTCATGTACATCCTGAAGCTGTCGCACCTCGTGGACGACAAGATCCACGCGCGTTCGACCGGCCCGTACAGCATGATCACCCAGCAGCCGCTCGGTGGTAAGGCACAGTTCGGTGGCCAGCGCTTCGGTGAGATGGAAGTGTGGGCACTCGAGGCCTACGGCGCGGCGTACTGCTTGCAGGAGCTGCTCACGATCAAGTCCGACGACGTGCTCGGTCGCGTGCGCGTCTACGAGGCGATCGTGAAGGGGGAGAACATCCCCGAGCCGGGCATCCCCGAGAGCTTCAAGGTGTTGATGAAGGAAATGCAGGCGCTGTGCCTGGACGTGGAGGTCATCTCGAACGAGGGCAAGAACATCGAACTTGCCGACTTGGACGAGGACGTCTTCCGCGCCACCCAGGAACTCGGTGTCGACATCTCGCGTCCGGAGCGCGGCAGCGATGCCGACGACCGTGAGCGCGAGCGACGCCGCGAGCGGGCCTTCTGACCACCCTTATCCACACGATTCGACGCTGACTGATTAACGAGAAGAGGAACGAGACATGTCCGACGTAGTGACCGAAATCCAGAAGAAGGTAGACGTCAACAGCTTCGAGCAGTTGCGCATTGGCTTGGCTACGGCCGACGACATCCGCAACTGGTCGCGCGGCGAGGTGAAGAAGCCCGAGACGATCAACTACCGCACCCTGCGCCCGGAGCGCGACGGTCTGTTCTGCGAAAAGACCTTCGGTCCGACCCGCGACTGGGAGTGCTACTGCGGCAAGTACAAGCGCGTGCGCTTCAAGGGAATCATCTGCGAAAAGTGCGGCGTGGAAGTCACCCGTTCCAAGGTCCGCCGCGAGCGCATGGGCCACATCGAGCTCGCCGCGCCCGTCGTGCACATCTGGTACCTGCGCGGAACCCGTTCCTGGCTCGCCTATCTCCTCGGTGGCCTCGAGCCGCGCGACGAGATCAAGGCCAAGCAGTTGGAGAAGGTCATCTACTTCGCCGCCTGGCTCGTGTCCAGCGTGGACGAGGACAAGCGCCACGACGACATGCCGGTGCTCGAGCAGGAAAAGCTCGAGGATCGCGAGCTGTTGATTCGTCAGCGTGAGAAGGACCTGAAGCAGCGTCAGAAGGACGCCGAAGCAGAACTCAAGGAGCTCGAGAAGTCGGGCGCCAAGGAGTCCGACGTCAAGGCCCGCCAGAAGCTGATCGACAAGGACATCACCAGCATCAACGATCGTTACAACAAGGACATCGACCTGCTCGATCGCGCCTTCGACACGTTCGCCAAGATGCACTCGCGCATGATCGTCGAGGACGAGGAACTGTGGCGCGAGATCAAGGACCGCTACTCCGACTATTTCGTCGGCGGCACCGGTGCAGAGGCGATCAAGTCGCTGATCGACACGATCGACTTCGTCGCCGAAGAGGAGATCCTGCGTGACGCGATCGCCAACGGCGTGAACGGCAAGCCCCTCAGCACCCAGCGCAAGCAGAAGGCCATCAAGCGCCTGAAGATCATCGCGTCGTTCAACCGCCGCGACGACTCGGGCCGCCTCGTGAACAACCCGAAGGCCATGGTCCTCGACGTGATCCCGGTGATCCCGCCGGACCTTCGCCCGATGGTGCAGCTGGACGGTGGCCGCTTCGCGACCTCCGACTTGAACGACCTCTACCGTCGCGTGATCAACCGCAACAACCGACTCCGTCGTCTGCTCGACCTCGGTGCGCCTGAGATCATCGTGAACAACGAAAAGCGCATGCTCCAGGAAGCAAGCGACGCGTTGTTCGACAACGGCCGCCGCGGCCGCCCGGTCACGGGTCCCGGCAACCGTCCGCTCAAGTCGCTGTCCGACATGTTGAAGGGCAAGCAGGGCCGGTTCCGTCAGAACCTGCTCGGCAAGCGCGTCGACTACTCGGGTCGCTCGGTCATCGTGGCCGGCCCGACGCTGCGTCTGCAGCAGTGCGGTCTGCCGAAGTTGATGGCACTCGAGTTGTTCAAGCCGTTCGTGATGAAGCGTCTCGTCGACCAGCAGTTGGCGCAGAACATCAAGAGCGCCAAGCGCATGGTCGAGCGTCGTCGTCCGCAGGTGTGGGACGTGCTCGAAGACGTGATCAAGGAGCACCCGGTGCTCTTGAACCGCGCCCCGACGCTGCACCGCCTCGGCATCCAGGCCTTCGAGCCGGTCCTCGTCGAGGGCAAGGCGATCCAGCTGCACCCGCTCGTGTGCACCGCGTTCAACGCCGACTTCGACGGCGACCAGATGGCAGTCCACCTGCCGCTGTCGGTCGAGGCCCAGGCCGAGGCACGCGTGCTCATGCTGAGCGCGAACAACATCTTGTCGCCCGCATCGGGTCGACCGATCGTGACGCCGTCGCAGGACCTCGTCATCGGCGGTTTCTACCTCACCGAGGCCTTCGCCGGCCGCAAGGGTGAGGGCCGCGTGTTCCGCCACGTCTACCAGGTGGTGCGCGCACTCGAGGACAAGGAAATCGACCTGCACGCGACGATCAAGTTCGCCGAGCGTGGCGCCGACGGTACGACCAAGTACACCTCGACGACCGCCGGTCGACTGATGTTCGAAGAGTGCCTGCCCGCAGGCTTCGTCGAGCGCTTCGGTCACATCACCGAGTCGCTCAAGAAGCGCGAGTTCGGCGTGATCGTGGAGCGTCTCAGCGACAACTTCTCGAAGGCCGAGATCGCCACCGCACTGGATGCGATCAAGGACCTCTGCTACCGCTTCGCGACGCAGTCGGGACTCACGGTGTCGGTCGACGACGTGAAGACCCCGAGCGCCAAGCGTTCGATCCTCGACGGCTACGAAAAGCAGGCCGAGAAGGTCGAGACGCAGTTCCGCCGCGGCATCATCACCGACGGTGAGCGACGCCAGCAGGAAGTGCGCATCTGGACCGAGGCGACGTCCGAGGTGCAGAAGGCGATGGCGGACGAGTTCAAGTCCAAGGAACTGAACCCGATCGACATGATGATCTCCTCGGGTGCCCGTGGAAACATCACCCAGTTGCGTCAGATCGCCGGCATGCGCGGCCTCGTGGCCAACCCACGTGGTGACATGATTCCGCGTCCGATCAAGAGCAACTTCCGTGAGGGTCTCGAGTCGCTCGAGTACTTCATTCAGACGCCGGGAACCCGCAAGGGTCTCGTCGACACCGCGCTGCGCACCGCAGACTCGGGTTACCTGACGCGCCGTCTGCACGACGTGGCACAGGAACTCATCGTTCGCGAGGACGACTGCGGCACGACGCTTGGCATCTGGGTCGAAAACGTCCAGCCGGACACCGCCAACACGAAGGCATACCTCGAGACCAAGTTGTTCGGCCGTGCGCTGCTCAACGACGTCGAGCTCGCCGACGGCACCGTGCTCGCCAAGAACACGATCCTCGGAGACGCCGAAGTCGACAAGCTGCGCGACGACGCCAAGGTCAACCGCGTGCGCGTGCGCTCGGTGCTCACGTGTGACGCCG
>CAYSRZ010000039.1:0-7956 GCA_964433615.1 uncultured Acidimicrobium sp.
CTTTCGCGGTGATTTGTGGCAACGTCGACGACGATGTCGCTGGACGGGTGCGACACGTGAGCCTTGTTCGACGATTCGGAGAGCATGAAGCGTTCACAACGACGACAACGTGTATCGAGCAAGCAACTCGACTACTTATCAAGGCTCCATTCCGCTAGTCGTTTAGTTCTGTAACTGATGTATAGATGTTGTAAATAAATTCCGCCCTCTTTTTCGTGCCTACCTCGTCGTAGTGCACCTGATCAACTGGCTGAATGTCATTTGCAAGCGCAAAAGTCTTCCAGTCAACGTAATGAAGGTGTTTCCAACGATCCGAAGCTTCTTTGATAATCGTGTTGTTCTCATCACTCAAAGGACTGTAGAGATTAATCCAATACGTTTCATACCGAACAAAAAATCTGGCAACATACTCAACGAATCCCGCGAATCGTGCCGGGTTATCAATTGCGTCATTTGTTCCCAGCGCCACAAACACCACCGCATGTGGGGATGGTCTGTGCTCCAAAACTGCAGCCATTCCTGCATCGATCGAAGCGCCTGAATTCCCAACGAAGGTGTATGCAATGCCATCTCGTGTAGCAAGCTCACGAAGGTATGGATCTGTTGCCACTCCTAGAGAATCCCCAACCACATACATCTCGGGAAAATCTCTTGGCTCTTGGAAACTTGACCTCTGTCGTAATGCTGCAAATACGGTTGCGACTACAATCACAAAAAACGCACCGGCGATCGAGATTGTCCTCCAATTGCGATGCGTCACTGCAGACTCAGCATACGTGAATTACTTCGAGCGATACTTGTAGTTTCCCCAAATGCGCAGACGCGAGTGGTCTGGTCTATTCGGATCAGCCACCAACTGGTGCGGCGAGTGGCTTACCGGCGAGATCGGTGCCGAGCAGGATCAGCACGGTCGCCTCACCCAACTCTCCGCTTTCCGTCGGGATTGGCGCCGGCATCGCGGCGGTGGTCACTCCGCCAAGTTCTTGAGCGACACGCGCGGCAGCGACCTCGCTACCAGGGATGAAATAGACGACGGTCTGTGTCTGCTTCGGGGTGATTTCGCTCGCATTGGTGGCCGGCTGGACGATGAAACCGCGACCTTGAAGAGCAGTGGTCAACTCGCCCGCACTACCGGGAACCTTGGATGCGTTTGCGATCTGAACCTTGAAGTTCGTGAGCGGAATGGTCGTATCGACGGGAGCAGTGTCGGTCGGAGCGGCGGTGTCGGTCGGCGCGGCCGTATCGACCGGTTGGGTGAGTTCACCACCTCCGTCGGTCGTCGAGGCATTGTCTCCGTTGATGTCGCGAAGGATCAGGAATCCAAGAATGACCGCGACGACGGCAACGACGACAGAAGTCGTTGAATTTAGGCTCGGCCGTGCCGGGGCGGGGCTTCTGCGGGGGCGACGCTGGTCTTGATTCATACATTCACCGTACCTCTCCGCACGCACCGGACTGAGTCATGCCGAATTCTGCGAGCCGGGTGTGGGAATTGAACCCACGACCTACCGCTTACAAGGCGGTTGCTCTGCCCCTGAGCTAACCCGGCGTGTCGTCGTTGTCTCGACGACCGCTCATGCTACGCCCTGCGAGCGCGAACGATCTCGTACGTAGCCAGAGCAGTGGCTGCAGAGACGTTGAGGGACGAAAGTGAACCGAGCATTGGAATGCTGACCACGACGTCACAGCGTTCGCGAACCAACCTCGACAATCCTGGTCCTTCTGCGCCGAGGACGAGACAAATCGGCTCTTTCGCAAGATCACCGAGATCGAAGATGCTCTTGTCGGCCGCATCGTGCAGACCAACGATCCACACGCCCGCCTCCTTGAGCTGACGAAGGGCAGTTGGGAGACCTCCAACGATGCACATCGAAACGTACTCGACAGCTCCTGCTGCGGACTTTGCCGCCGTCGGAGTGATGTGAACTGCCCGATGTCGCGGAAGGATGACACCGTCGACCCCTGCACCGTCACACGAACGAAGGATTGCGCCGAGATTTCCTGGATCGGTCACCCCGTCAACGGCGACGAGAAAAGGGCGACGATTTCCAGACGACCGTCCGACGAAGTCGGCGAGGTCGGCTTCGACAAGTTCTGCGGCAAAGGCGATCACGCCCTGTGGAGCCTCGCTTCGCGCTTCTCGCTCCAGCTCGCGACGAGCGATCTTGCGCACAGGAACTCGCTGGTCCGCAGCTAGGTCCAAAATGTCCGACATCACCGGATTGTCATCGAGATCATCCGACATCACGATCTCGTGTACGCGGCGCCGACCGGCAAGCAGGAGTTCACGAACTGCTTGGCGCCCCTCAATCTGCGTACCGCCGAGTCCTCGATTGTCGGACGACGAACGCGACGTCGATCCACGTTGCGACGCACGACTCCGATCTGGGCGTCGTGGTGGCTTGCGGGACGAACCACGCTCGTGACGTGGCTTCACGATGCAACTTTCGAGACCAGGGCGACGGCCCAACAGGCAATGCCCTCGACTCGACCAAGGGCGCCGAGACCCTCTGCGCGTCGACCCTTGACGGTCACTGGCGCGCCGGCGGCACCAGACAGAATCGACTGCATCTCCGCGCGGCGTGGCGCGAGCTTCGGTCGTTCACAGACCACGCTGCAGTCGACGTTTTCGACGGTGAACCCATGGTCCCCAATGGTCACGACCACTCGACGAAGGATGTCGATCGAATCAGCTCCGCTCCAACGTGGATCGGTATCGGGAAAGTGTTCACCGATGTCACCAAGACCAGCGGCCCCAAGAAGCGCGTCAGCGACGGCGTGGGCGATGACATCTGCGTCACTGTGTCCGACGAGTCCACGCTCACCCTCGAAGGTCACGCCTCCAAGAATCAACTTCCTGTCCGTCGGTTCAACTTCAAACCGGTGGATGTCAAAGCCTTGGCCCACACGCATGATGCGATCTCCCACGGTCACACCTCGCTCCGCGCATTCGAACGTGCCCATTCGAGGTCTTGTGGCGTCGTCAACTTGCGATTCATTTCCTCGCCGGCGACGACGACGACACGCCCTCCATGACGTTCGACGAGCGCCGCATCATCGGTTCCCTCAGCGGCGGTGCGATGTGCATCCCGAAGGACCGATGCCCTGAACGCCTGTGGAGTCTGCACGGCGACCAGTGAAGACCGATCCGGTGTCGCGATGACGACGTTGGTCGACGACACCTCCTTGATCGTGTCGGTGACGGGCAACCCCGGAATCGCCGCATCCGCACCATGTGCGACCTGACTGATCACCTCCCGGAAGAGATGCTCGCTCGCGAATGGTCGGGCGGCGTCATGCACGCAGATGATCGTCGCATCGAGCGGAACAGCAGCAAGACCATTGCGAACCGACTCGCTTCGGGTGGCCCCTCCTGCGACTCCACCCTCACGGGCGACGTCTTCGGCAGGAACGACGACGACGACCCCATCACTCACCGACTTTGCGGTGTCGACGGACCAGTCGAGGACCCGCTGGTCGGCGATCAATGCGTACTGTTTCTGGCCACCGAACCTGGCACCTGAACCCGCCGCGACGACAACCGTCCAAACAATTTCTTTTGCTGCGGTTGCCACGACGAATAAGGGTAGTACCGTCAAACCCGCATGAAACACGACGAAATCCTTGCTCAGACCTCGTTCTTCGCCGCCACTCCGACTTCGGCCCTGCAAACCATCGCCGCGAGTGCCACGACGCAGCAGCTCCAACGTGGGGACGTGTTGTTCAGCGAGGGTGATTCACCCGATGCGTTGTTCGTCGTCCTCTCGGGTCGGATCGCAATCGCAGTCGACAACAAGCCTCTCGACGCACGCGAGAGCGTGTTGGCCTTGATGGAGACCGGCGACTTGTTCGGAGAGCTGGGCATCCTCGACAACGGAGCGAGATCGGCGATGGCCCGAGCGATTGAGCCCTCGACCGTGTTACGCATCCCCTACGAACCGGTCATCGAACACATGCACTCGAACCCAGCGATGCTGTGGGGTGTTGCCAAGCTGCTCGCCACTCGGCTCCGCACCATGGACGAGGTGTTGTCCGACAGCGTGTTCCTCGACGTCACTGGCCGAACCGCCAAGCGTCTCCTCGAGCTGTCTGGTGGAAACGACGAGTTCGTGCTTCCCGTAACCCAAGAAGAGCTCGCCGGTATGGTCGGTGCGTCACGCGAGCGCGTGAACAAGGCGATCGCGAGCTTCATCCGACTCGGCTGGCTCGAACAACACGACCGGCGTTACCGAATCTTGATGCGCGATCGACTCGAAGTTCGCTCCAGCTAGGAACCGTTCAACCACTCGCGCGTTGCGCTGAACGCATCCGCTGCATCGTGGGCACGGTGCGCGGGTCGCGATGGGTCGTGTGCGAAGCCGTGCACTGCTTCGGGGTACTCCCGGACCGTCACGCCAAGATTCCGAAGCTCTGCAACGTGCTCGGGTGGAGTGTATGGATCTTGACTTCCGATGATGGCAAGGACCCTCTCGGGGTGACCTGATGTGAGGTGGTTGATCGGATCACCCTGGCCTGGTCCGACCCACGTCTCTGGAATGTGGATCATGCCGTAGAACGACGCGATGCGATCGAATCTCGTCGATCGAGCTGCCTTGAAGCAATACATTCCGCCCATGCAAAAGCCCATCAAACCAACCCGCCCGGTTCCCAGCAGGTCGGCGGCTTCGACGAGATCACGAAGGTGCCGATCATCGTCAAGTTCCCCCATTACCGCGAATCGATCCGCGACATCTGCGGACAACTGATATCCGGGAAACGGCTCGACGGCGGCGACGGACATCCCCCACTCCCTCGACAAGTTTTCGACCATGTCATCGAACAAGGGTCGAAGCCCAAAGATGTCCGGCGCAACCACGAGACCGACCGACGCGGTCGGTACCTGTGCGACCGATGCAGGGGTGCCAGACGGAAGGATCACGCGCATTTGCTCACTGTAGACCCTGCTACTTGTGCGCGGTGAGGGTTGAGGTGAGACCTGCAGTGTGATCTCCGGTGATGGGCATCCGAATCATCGGATCATGACCATACGAACCACACTCACGCTGCAGTCCACCCTTCGCCACCCTTCTGGATCGAGCCCCATGTTGAGGGACCTCGGTTCTGAATGGCAACGACTGGTCTCCACCCAACGGGTGATTGACCAGGTCAACTCCTGGGGGCTCCCACACTCCCCCATCTGTCATCTGGACGAGGCTCTGGCCCTCGCTGGATTCGGTCGGGACAATCGTGACTCGGAAGCCGACCGCTACCTGTTCCTACTCGTGAGCAGGGCCGCAACGGATGACCTTGCGGCGCGAATCGTCCTTCAGCGCCTCCTCCCACCCCTCGTGTCAATCGCCCGACGACGCGGCAAGATCACCGTCGGTGGATTCGACGAGGCCTTCACCGAGACGATCGCACAGGCCTGGTTGCTCATCCGCACCTATCCGCTCGATCGGCGTCCAGCTCGAGTCGCGTCAAATCTCGTGCGGGACACCGAGTATCACGCCTTCGTCCGACCAACTCGATATCGGCGCTTCAGCGTGCAGTTGTGTGACTCGGTCGAATTGGCAGAGCTCCCGTCAGAAACGTCGAACGACGGTTTCGCGGACGCCCTCCACGACCTCCTGCACGGGTCGATTCGCGAACGCTTGTCACAGCGGTCCCTCGAGTTACTCGACGAACTGTCAGCTGGCGCGACAGTCGAGCAAATCGCCGTGCGTCATGGAGTGCGAGTACGTACGGTGCGGACGTGGAGACGTGCGGCGATCAACGAGTTGCGTGGACAAATGCAGTCTGCGGCGTGAGCTTCGCCGTTCGTAGTCTCAGCGAATTGCTCACGACAAAGACGGAAGAGAACGCCATCGCCAGACCCGCCCACATCGGGTTCATGAGGCCCGTCGCGGCGATCGGAATTGCCGCGGTGTTGTATGCGAACGCCCAAAACACGTTCGCACTGATTGTGCGCAGAGTCGCCCGTGACAAAAGAATCGCATCTGATACGAGGCGCAAATCCCCGCTCACAATCGTCAGGTCGCTTGCATGCATCGCGACGTCAGTTCCGGTACCCATGGCGATTCCGACGTCGGCTTGAGCGAGTGCCGCCGCGTCGTTCACGCCGTCACCCACCATCGCAACCGCATAACCCCGTTCCTGAAGGTCGGCGACGACCCTCACCTTGTCGGCGGGAAGAACACCCGCGATCACATGCTGTTCATCGGTGTCGATCCCAACTTGCGATGCGACGGCGAGCGCCGTCTCGCGGTTGTCTCCAGTCAAGAGAACAGGACGCAATCCGAGGTTGCGCAAGTCACTGATCGCCGTGGCGCTGCTCGGTTTCGGTCGGTCGGCAACCACACACACCGCCTTGGCCGCGCCGTCATAGCCGACGAGCACCGCAGTGTTGCCGGATTCACGCGCCTTGATGAGCGCTTCGCGAAGTTGCTTCGACACGAGCACGAGCTGACGACTAAACAGCGGTTCGCCACCGACGATCACGCGCTTGGACGCGACGACCCCCGTCGTGCCCAGTCCGGCGATCGATTCAAACTGGCTGACGTGATCCAGTTGTCCGAGCTCTGCTCGTGCAGCCTGGGCAATCGCCTTGGCTACTGGGTGTTCGCTTGCGTGCTCGAGCGACCCTGCCATCAACAGCACCTCCGCCCGTGACACCCCATCCGCGACGACGACGTCTACGAGTTGCATCACTCCAGTCGTCACCGTCCCGGTCTTGTCGAATACCACCGTGTCGATTCGGCGAGTGCTCTGGAGGACGTCCACCCCCTTGATGACGATGCCCATCTGCGCGGCTCGACCGCTGCCGACCATGAGCGCCGTAGGAGTCGCCAAACCGAGCGCACATGGACAGGCGATGATCAATACGGCGACCGAGGCCGTGAACGCATCCGAGACCCTGTCGGTGGAGTCTCCGAGGAAATACCACGCGGCGAACGTTCCCGTGGCGATCACGATGACGCTTGGGACGAACACGCTGCTGACGCGATCTGCCAGACGCTGCACTGGTGCCTTCGATGTTTGTGCATCCCTCACCAACTTCGCCATCTGCGCGAACGTCGAGTCCGCGCCAACTCGACGAGCCTTCACGATGAGTCGTCCTGTGAGATTTGTCGTGGTTCCAGTCACCTTCGACCCTGGGCCGACATCGACCGGAACACTCTCACCCGTCAACATCGATGCGTCGATCGACGAGTTGCCTTCTTCGACGATGCCGTCGGCGGCGATCGTCTCGCCCGGTCGAACGATCAGGCGGTCCCCAACCTTGACTTTTGCTGCATCGATGACGACTTCCTCGCCGTTACGCAGCACGACCGCCTGGCGAGCACCGAGGGCCAGCAAGGCTCTCAGCGCGTCACCAGCCCGACGCTTCGCGCGCGCTTCGAAGTATCGACCCGCAAGGAGAAAAACCGTTACCGCAACAGCGACTTCGAAATACACGTGGATTCCGCCGGTCATGTCCATTGCTGCGTGCATGGTGACGTCACCCCACACGAGGGCCCACACCGACCATGCCGTAGCTGCAAACACTCCGAGCGAGATAAGAGTGTCCATGGTTGTCGAACGATGGCGGGCGTTCATGAGTGCCGCTCGATGGAATGGCCATGCTCCCCACGTCACGACTGGAGTCGACAGCACGAGAGCCCACCACTGCCAATTGGAAAATTGCACCTGCGAGATCATCGACACCACGAACACTGGAAAGCCAAGGACCAGACTGACCACGAGTCGCAACTTGAGGGATGCGACCTTCTCACGAACTTCGGCATCCAACATGTCGGGTGTCGTCTCTTCCAGGAGCCGAGCACCGTAGCCAAGGCCTTCGACCGTGCGAATGAGCCGCTCGGTTGACACATCGGCGGACTGAACGATGACTCTCGCCGACTCGGCTGCGAAATTCACCGTTGCCGACACACCAGACAAGGAGTTGAGTCCCTTTTCGATATTCATCGCACAGGCGTT
>CAYSRZ010000040.1:0-7929 GCA_964433615.1 uncultured Acidimicrobium sp.
ACGATGCCAGGCTTCTTGGGGGATTCAGCCATCGAGGTCCAGCGTAGTTGGACTACGACGCGCGAATCTCGACGCGTGCATCGTTGAAGCACGCGCCATCCGAGAGGTCCGTGAACGTGTCGGGTGCGAAGGCATTCGCGGTCAAACCTCCAGTGACGTGGCGTCGCCACAGACCCTTCGGAATCGAACACACCCCTTCGCGCATCGTCGCGTCGACGTTGGCCGCAAGTGCAATCGATGCGCGATCGTTGAACACGGTGACGAGCGCCCCGTCCTCGATTCCCCGTGCACGGGCGTCCGCAGGGGAAACCTTGACGACCGCGGGTGGTGGTGCGGTGTCGGCGAACATCGAGTTGATGGTGAACGTGGTGGCCGGTGTGATCAACGTGAGCGGATGGCGCTCATCGACGAGTTCGACGAAGCGCGGACCCGACAGTTCGTGGTCATCGCGCCACAGTCGCATGCGTCCATCGTCGAAGCTCGGGAACACGTCTCGAAATTGGATCGTCGATCCTGCCTCGCGCACGACGACCGATCCCGTGCACAGCGACTCACCGACAAGAGCTTCGATCGCCTCGGCGCTTGCGTCGAACTCTTCTCGATCGAATCCGAGCGCGACGGCGAGGGCCTCTGCAACCTCGCCGTTGGACCTCGACTCCCCGACCCTGTCGATGACCTTCGAATTGCGTTGCGCGGTGTACGAACCATACGAACCGACGACGTCGTCGATCTCGAAATGTGACGTCGCCGGGAGCACGACGTCGGCGTACGCGGCGGTATCGGTCATGACTTGTTCGTGCAGGACGGTGAACACTGACTCATTGGCAAGTCCGCGCAACATGCCGACTTGATCGACCGACGTCACTGCTGGATTGGCACCTTGGATCACGAGCACTCGCGGCGCAACCGGCCACTCGTCGCGGTCGCCGTTCAACACCCGCGCCACCCTGTTCATGTTGATCGTGCCCCGCTCGGGTCGCTCCACACCCTCGGGCCAGTCCACCAGCACCGAATTCGGAAAGCCTTTCGACGTCGACTCCAGGATGCCGCTCCCCAACTCCCCGAAATGGCCGGCGATCGCCCACACTGCGTGGGCGGCGAGGTACGCACTAGCTCCGTTGCGATTGCGCTCCATTCCCCAACCGGTTCGCAACATCGCAGGCTTGGTCCCCGCGATCATCTCACCGACGCGGACGATCGACGACGCGTCCACGCCACACACCTTCGCCGCACGTTCGATCGTCCACTCGTTCGCCGCACGCATGAACGCGTCGAAGCCGACGGTGTGTCGCTCGAGGAAACCCGTGTCGGCATGTCCGTTGTCCACCAGCCAGTTCGCGAGTGCGAAGCCGAGGACGACGTCGGTCCCGGGTCGGATCGCCAGGTGCACGTCGGCGCGATCGGCGACAGAGATCCTGCGAGGATCGATGACGACGAGCGCGGCACCCGACTTGCGAGCCTGGGTGATGAGCGGGATGAGATGTGTGTTGCTTGCTCCAGGATTGCCGCCCCACACGACGAGCAACTTGGTGTGGACCACGTCGAGTGGGTCGCTCGACAACATCGTTCCGAACGTCCATTCCCAAGCGGCCGACTTGGTGCTGGCACAAATCGTCTGTTTGACCTCCGGGCACCCGAGTCGCTCGAACAGGTGTGGCATGAGGCGCTTCTTGTCGATGCGAGCAGATGACGAGTTGTAGAGGTAGGGAATCACGCTTCCCGGGCCATCGTGTGCGATCGCCTCGCGAATTTGCGACGCCACCAGCGCGATTGCCTCGTCCCAGGTGGCCTCCCGGAATCGACCCTCGCCCTTGGCCCCGACGCGCACGAGTGGTCGAAGGATGCGCTCCGGCGAATAGACGCGTTCGGCATGGTGTTTGACCTTCTTGCAGATCCATCCGTCGGTCAACGGATTCGACGAATCGTCGACGGGTGCCGCGTCGATGTCGACGATGCGCCCCGCCTCCACCGTCACCTCGAGCGAGCACGTGTCGGGACAGTCGAGTGGACAGGCGGTGCGGAGTTTCACGACCGTGCCTCCGGAGCCTCGAGGTCGCTGAACTTGTCGATTCGTCGCAGCGAGGGAAATCCGATCCACCAGACGCCGACGATGGCGATCGTCGCGACGCCACCACCGACGACGGTTGCCGGTGTGCCGAAGGCCTGTGAGGCAACGCCCGACTCGAACGCGCCGAGTTCGTTCGTCGCACCGATGAACACGTTCTCGACCGCCGACACCCTGCCCTGCTTTTCCGCTGGCGTCACGAGCGGGACGATGGAGCCGCGGATGAACACGCTGATCATGTCGGCGGCGTTCAAGACGAGCACCGCAATGAATGCGACGACGAATGAACGGGTAAGCCCCAAGACGACGGTGCCGATCCCGAAGAACGCGACGGCCACGAGCAACATCCGCCCCACGTTTCGTCGCAGCGGCCGGAACGCGAGGAACGCGGCCATCGACGCTGCGCCGATGCCGCCGGCGGCTCGTAGCCAGCCGTAGGCGATGTCGCCGACGCCGAGGCGCTCCTCGGCGATCACCGGCAGGAGTGCGACTGCTCCACCAAACAGCACGGCGAACAAGTCGAGGGAGATCGCAGCGAGCAGGATCGGCGTGCGACGGATGAAGCGCAAGCCCTCCATCGCCGAGTGCAACGTGACCTTTTCGTCGGGATCCCGTGGCAACGGCTCACGAAGGTATTGCACGCGCAGGATGCCCACGATGCCGACGAGGATGAGTGCGGCGGTCGACCCATATGCGAGCGCGGGTGACGCGCTGTAGAGGAAGCCGGAGACTGCGGGCCCGACGATCATCGCCGACGTCCACACACCCGACGACATTGCGATGATCGGCGGCAGTCCACCCTCAGGGGCAACCATCGGATACATCGAGCGTGTCGCGGGAGACAGGAAGGCCCGACTCGTGCCAAAGGCCGCACCGATGACGAAGAACGGCCACACGGCCGTCGGACCGGACAACGAATAGAGCATCAACGTGATGGCACAGATGAACTCGCCACCGAGCGCGAAGGCCGCCACGTACTTTCGGTTGAAGCGATCGGCGACACTGCCGGAGACGAACACGAAGAGCGCGATCGGCGCGAACTCGGCGAGGCCCAACCACCCGATGTCGAGCTCGCGTCCGGTGATGTCATAGACGTGCTTGCCGAGCGTGGCGGCCTGGAGCATCACGCCGATGTAGAACGCAAGGCTGCTCCCCAGTAGCCGACGCACCGAGGCCGAGCGCAGGACCTCGCGGGCACTAAGTTGCACGGGGGAACTTGCGTCGCTCACAGGAGTCCAACCCTAATTGAGCGCGCCACAGGGAACGAAGGGAATGACATGGGTTCGTTGGCACGACAGACCCAATGGATGGATGCGATGGCGCAAGCCGAACTCGTGCGCACCAAGCAGGTCACGCCCCGAGAACTGCTCGACGCCGCCCTCGAGCGCGCCGAACAACTGAATCCGGCGATCAACGCTCTCAACTACGTGTGGCCAGAGCGCGCTCGCGAGCATGCCGAGCGACTTGCCGGCGCCGTCGACTCTCCGTTGCGCGGCGTCCCCTTCGTGCTCAAGGACCTCCACGCCGCGCTCGCGGGAACACCCTTGTCCAACGGCAACCGCGCATTGCGGGATGCGCACTACACCCCTGACTATTCGACCGAACTCGTGGCGAGATACGTCGCAGCTGGCCTCAATGTCTTTGCCCGCGGGTCGAGCCCCGAATTCGGCAGCGTGCCCGTCACCGAGCCCGAAGCGTGGGGCCCGACGCGCAACCCCTACGACACCTCACGTACCTCGGGCGGATCGAGCGGCGGAAGCGCAGCCGCGGTCGCCGTCGGCATCGTCCCCGCCGCACACGCGAGCGACGGCGGTGGATCGATCCGCATCCCCGCGTCGTGTTGCGGCCTCGTCGGCCTGAAGGTGAGCCAAGGGCGCATCTCCGCCGCGCCGAATCGTGACGAAACCAACCTTGGCGTCGAACATGTCGTCACGCGCACCGTGCGCGACTGTGCCACGTTGCTCGACGTGAGCCATGGCCCCGGCGTCGGCGACAAAGTGATTGCCCCTGCCCCACTGCGTCCCTACATCGACGAGGTCGGATCGTCCGTCAGGCCGTTGCGCATCGGGTTCCTCGACCACCGACCACTACCAGGACCGCTCGATCCCGAATGCGCGACCGCCGTGAGACGCACGGTTGCGACGCTCAACGACCTCGGACACCACGTCGAGGAGTCGTGGCCCCAGCCACTTGCGGATGCGAGCTTCCCACCACGATTCAGTGCGCTGTGGAGCACCAACATGGCCGTTGCCGTCGATGCAACGTCGGGGCTCCTCGGTCGCGAGCCGTCAGCCGAGGACTACGAGGCGATGAATTGGGCGATGGCAACCTATGCGCGCTCGACGTCGTCGGTCGACTACGCCAAGGCGATCGTTGCGACGGCCACGTTCCGCCGCCAGGTCCAGCAATGGTGGGCG
This sequence comes from uncultured Acidimicrobium sp., assembly GCA_964433615.1. Taxonomy (GTDB): domain Bacteria; phylum Actinomycetota; class Acidimicrobiia; order Acidimicrobiales; family Ilumatobacteraceae; genus UBA3006. The sequence goes on from CAYSRZ010000040.1 coordinate 4,483, forward strand.
GACGGATTCGACTTGCTCGTGACGCCGACGCTCGCCATGGCACCGCTTCCCATCGGTTCGATTCGCAACAACGCAACGTCTCCGATGGACCCGATGCGCGTTGCCGGCGAGTTCGTCGCCTTCACCACTGCCTACAACGTCACCGGCCAGCCTGCGATCAGCCTGCCCCTGCACTGGACGTCGGATGGTCTCCCCATCGGCGTGCAGCTCGTCGCCGCCTATGGCCGCGAAGACCTCCTGTTGTCCGTCGCGGCGCAGCTCGAAGAAGCCATGCCGTGGCGTGACCGCACGCCCGCCATCGCGACGCTCGCCTAGTCCTCGTCCTGTCGGTACTGCTTCCAGCGTCGCTCGACGGCGACGTTGGCCTCGAAGATCTCCGGGTGTGCATCTGCGAACGCGATCACGTCATCGAGGGTGAAGTCGGTCGACGTGGCAAAGTGCCGATAGACGGCACGCACCACGTCGAAGTCCTCCTGGGTGTCGACCTCGAGGTGCAGATGTGGTCGACGGTGCCGCGGAGGTGCCTCGAGATTCAGGATCCGGTAGCGCTCCGGATGGGTGTAGATGTGGAAACCGCAGTATTCGCGAATGTCACCGACTTGCGTGCGGGACTCGGCGTCGAAGAGCGTCGCGGCGGCGTACACCGAGACCTCGAGGCCCGGCGGGTAGGTCGTCTTCAGCGCATTCGTCACGTAGTCGATTCGATCTGCCATCGAAAAGTAGGTCTCGATCACCTGGTCGATCACACCGGCATCGGGCACGGAGTTGTCGCCCATGAACTCAGCATGGACCTTCACGTCGAAGGCGCGCAACGCGCCGCACACCCGTCCGATCACGTCGTCTTCTGCCCCCCTGAAGCAACCGATGCCCATCGACTCGGCCAACGACTCGAGTGCGTCGTCTTGCGGCCGATCGGTCGTCGCGATGATCACGCGATCGATGTTGCGCGAGCGTTGAATGCGCTCGATCTGGCGCTGCAACAGCGGCTTGCCATCGACGTCGAAGAGGACCTTGCCGGGTAATCGCGATGAACCCGTGCGCGCCTGGATCGTGGCGTCGACGCTCGTCATCACACGCTCACGAGTTGGTGAGGTCGTCCCACGTGAGCACGTGGTCGTCGGCAAGATCCTTGTTCACCGTCATGCCGATCACGCGGTCCCAGTCCTGCGGGCCGACGCCAGTGCCGGGGCGCTTGTAGGTGAGGTCTGCCTCCGCGAGCACCTGACCTGCGCGTACGCTGCGTGCAAGCACGATGCTGCGACGTGCATTCAGCCGCGAGATCTCCTCGGTCGAAATTGGTGCCTTGTCCGACACGTCGCCAAGGATGTCGGAGATCGTGGCCATCCTGTCGACGAATCGACGTAGATCGTGGACGTCCATCGCGTGGTAGTGGTCGTTTCCCGGCAACGTCTTGTCGTGGGTGAAGTGCTTCTCGAGCACAACCGCTCCGAGCGAATACGCCACGGACAGCGCAGTCATGTCGGGGTCCGGCACGGTGTGATCGGAGTAGCCGATCAAGTACCCAGGAAAGGCGTCGGCGAGGCCGGTGATCATGCGCACGTGGGCGTTGCGGTTCTCACAGGGATAGTTGAGGATGCAGTGCAACAACACGACGTCGGTCGCACCCGCATCGTGCAACGTGCGTACCGACCAGCGGATCTCCTCCATGTTCGATGCTCCCGTCGACAGCACGACCGGCTTGCCGGTGCGGGCGACCCGTCGCAGGAGCGGCGTGTTGGTGATGTCGGCCGACGCGATCTTGTAGAACGACACGAGAGGTCGCAAGTAGTCGACCGCAGCATCGTCGAACGGCGTGGAGAGAAAATCGATCCCGCAACGCTGGGCGTGATCGGCGAGCGCGGCATAGTCCTCGGGCTCGAAGTTGTCGTACTTCTGGAACAACTCGTGCTGGCTGCGCGTCGACTCCTTGGACGTGTCCCAGTACGCAGGAGAGTGCTTCGAGGCAAGCGTGTCGGCCTTGTAACTCTGGAACTTGGCGCCGTCTGCGCCACCTTCCTTGGCCAGCTCGATGAGTCGCTTTGCGAGGTCGACTGAGCCCTCGTGATTCACACCGATCTCGGCGATGACGTACGGCCTGCTCGTCGGCGTCATCGTGCGACTGCCGAGCACCACGCGCGGCGACATCAGACCGCGCCCTTGCCGTGCTTTTCGATCAGCCGCGCGCTGTGCAACTCGTCCGCAGCATCGTCGTTGGTCATGTTCGAGTCGTGTCGTCGGTAGCGGTACATCGGGAGCTCGATTCGGTGGATCGAATGCTTCTGCAAGAACCGATAACGAAGGTCGCGGTCTTCGTGCAAGAGGAAGGTCTCGTCGTAGAGACCGATGTCGATCAGCTGATCTGCACGGAACATGATTCCGCAGGCGATCGGCTCCTCGAGGCAGTTCTTGCGGGCGATCACTTCTTCCTTGTCGTTCACGAGGAGATAGTCGCAACTCACCGCGTCCATCGCGCGGTTCTCGGCGAGGAACATGTACAGCACACTGAGGAAGTGCTCGTTCACGTAGTCGTCCGAGTCCACCCTCACGATGTACGGGGCGTGCGAGTGCCTGATCGCCCTGTTGAGCGACGCGGGCAATCCGAGGTTGGTCTCGTTGCGCAGCGAGACGACGTCGTCGCGGAAGCCCTCGAGTGCAGCCTGGGTCTTGTCGGTGCTTCCGTCGTCGATGACGATGATCTCGTAACGATCGCGGGCAAACGTCTGGTTGAGGAGCGAGCGCAGGCAACGACCGATGAACCTGTCGTGGTTGTAGGTCGGCACGATGACCGAGATCAAAGCCTTGTTCATGGAGTTCCTAACCGAGTGCCGCGACGAGTGCCTCGCGAACTCGACCCGCGAAGTCGTCGGGCATGTTCACGAACACTGGCAGTGACACCGCGGCCTCCAGTCTCGCGCGAGATCGCGGAAACGCCTCAGTCAGATTCCCGCCGTGCGCCGCAACGAGTTCCGGCATGTGCGTCCAGGTCTCGGCGAAGTGCCACGTCGTCGCCTCCGGAAGGATCTTGGTCGAAATGCCGCGTGCAAGTAGTTCGCGACGGCACGCGAGTGCCGCCGCCTTGTCGCGCACGCCGAAGATCACCGCATCGGCCGTGCCGGCAGAGCCTGTCGGTTCGACTCGAGGCGCGATGCCCTTCAGGTCTGCGATCGCCGAGGTGATCGCAGAGGCGTTCGTGCGCTGCCGTGCGACCACCTCGTCGAGCTTGCGCAACTGGGCAAGACCGACCGCTCCCTGCAACTCCATCATTCGGTAGTTGAAACCACTCCCCGAGCGCGTGTCCTCCCACCGCGGCACTGCGGGGTTGTTTTCGTGCCCATGGTCGTGCCACGCCTTGGCACGTTCGGCGAGACGCTCATCGTTAAACACGACCATGCCGCCCTCGCCCGTCGTCATCGTCTTGGCGAAGTCGAAGCTGTAGGTGCCCATCGC
>CAYSRZ010000041.1:0-7880 GCA_964433615.1 uncultured Acidimicrobium sp.
GCTGCTGCGCCGGCCCCCTTGATGAAGCGTCGACGGGTGAATTCCGCCGAGATCAACTCGTGCTGTTCCATGAACACTTACCCCCTGTGTTGTTTCGGACTGGCGTCCGAATGCGAGCCCCTCGCTCGTTGGCGTAACGGTAGCACAGGAAATGGCAGTGATTACTAAAGTGTTCAGCCCCGCGACCTGCGGTGTCAGGCCCCCCGACGGCGACGGCCCGACGACCCGGCATCGGGGCTCGGAGCCTTGTTCGTCAAGGGTCCGATGGCCTCGACGATCGTCTCCACCGTCGGGGCATGCGCTCGCACATGGGAACGAATCGAGGCCGACATGGCCGCCAGGTGCTCGGGCGAGGTGCCGCAGCAGCCCCCAATGATGCGGGCACCCGCGTCGACGGCCAGTGCCGCATACCGCGCCATCAGCTCGGGCGTCCCCGAATACGTGATGGTCGTGCCCTCGAACTTGGGGATTCCGCAGTTGCCTTTGCACACCACCGGCGACGCATCGGCATCCATCTCGAGCACCGAGACCAAGATGTCGCTCGCGCCGACACCACAATTGGCGCCGATCGCGAGCGGTGGGACGGCGAGACCGTCGAACTGCGCACGCAACATTTTCGGCGCGAGCCCCATCATCGTTCGTCCCGCGGTGTCGAAACTCATCGTGCACACGTACGGCATGCCGACGCGGATCGCCGCCTCGGCGGCCGCCCTCATCTCCTCCGGTGCCGACATCGTCTCGATCCACGCGACGTCCGCGCCGCCAGCCTTCAGACCCTCGATCTGTTCGGCGAAGGCGTCGACCGCCTCGTCGTGGGTGAGTGCTCCGAGAGGCTCGAACAGCTCACCCGTCGGCCCCACGCTGCCGGCCACGACGACCGGTCGCGGCGAGGCGTCCGCGACGCTGCGTGCCAGCCGCGCGGCACCCGCCGCGAGTTCGCCGACTCGATCTTGGGCATTGTGCAGCTTCAGTCGATGACGATTGCACCCGAACGTGTTGGTGAGGATGATGTCCGCGCCGGCATCCACGAAGGCCTGATGCAACCCGACCACCTTGTCGGGCTGATCGGTGATCCAGAATTCGGGCGGCTCTCCGGATTCGAGGCCGACCTTGAAATAGTTCGTGCCCGTCGCGCCGTCGGCGAGCAGTGGTCGACCGGTGTCGAGAAGCTCCTGGAGGGTCGTTCGCACGGTGCGAACGCTAGCCCATCACGTTTCCGGCGGTCACCGCTTCGGAGCGCAGTCGCGAAAATGCCCCGAGGTTGATCGCCTTGCCGGTTGCCTCACCGACGAACTCGAGTGGTGTGAGATCGTGGTCGATCCCCTTCTCTTGTGCCTCGATCAGCAGACGCATGAACTTGCCGACAAGCGGCGCATTCTTGAACTGGTTGCCGCTCGTGCCGCACGCCATGAAGAACCCGTCCAGACTGGACTTGTCATACAGCGGGATCCAGTCGTCGGTCACGTCGTAGAGCGCGCCGATGCCGAGCAACTTGAGCGGGATGCCGAAGTCCGGGAGCCGTCGCGCGAGGCGCAGCATCACACGCTCGAAGAACTCGACGGTGACCTGGTCGTTCCAATCGTCTGCATCTTCGATGAAGTGCAACGGATCGCAGGCGGGCTCGGTGGTGCCGACGTTGAGCAAGTCGCCCATGTGCGGACGGAAGTACTGACCCAAGTCGAGGTCCGCCACGATCGGCGCGTTGTCCTCGAGACGGAAACCGACGGGTGCGGGTGGCGAGAAGACCTCTTGACGCAGGGGCTGGTGGTGCACCTTCATCTCGTCGTAGACGCCCGCCATCTTGTTGATCTTTGCGGCGTGCGGACCTGCGGCGTTGATCACGATCGGCGCGGAAATCGACTCACCCGAGGCGAGCCTGACGCCGGTGACGCGGTCGCCCGAACGAGTGACGTCGGAGACTTCCTTGTGGAAGAAGAACTCCGCGCCATGGGCCTTGGCGGCGTGCGCGAGGTTGTGCGCGGCCAGCATCGGGTCGTCCATGAACCCGCTCAGCGGATCGAACAGCGCGGACAGCTGGTCGTAGGGGTCGTCGGCGAACGCCGGGTCCTCGATCGACTTCGGCGGATAGAACTTGCCGGTCTCGAAGGCCGGCCAGCGCTTGCGCACCTCTTCTGGGCTCAACACCTCGTACGGGATGCCGAAGTCGTCCCACAGCTCGCGCTGGCGAACGCCGTCGTAGCCCTCGGTGAGGAACACGAGGTAGCCGGTCTTGACGAACTTGGCCATCCCGTCGGGGTCCTCGACGCCGACGAAGTCCGACCAGTTGTACCAATACTGAGCGGCCTCCCAGGCCATCAAGATGGTGTTGAAGTTCGAGTAGGTGAAGCGAATGATTGCCGAGGACGCACTCGTCGACCCGGCACCCGGCGCTCCGCCCTTGTCGATGACGACGACCTTGCGGCCGGCCTTGGACAACTCGAGGGCGATGGATGCGCCCATCACCCCGCCGCCGATGACGACGACGTCGCTCGAAGCAGGAATACTGCTCACTGGTCACCGTCCAAGATGGCCTGCGCCCACTTGGCGGTGTCGGCCACGTTGTTGAAGGTGAACGAATGGATGCCTTGGATGCGCAGCGTCTGTGCGTCACGGGCGAGGTCGTTCAGCAACTTCGTCGGGTCGTAGCCACCTGGTGCGAACATGCGCGTGATCGTCGACTTGTTCTTCGACAAGTACCGCATCGACTGGCCGATCCCGAGCCGCATGCCCATGGTCATCAACTTCGCGCGGTCGACGACGCCCGGCAGGCCGAGATTGATCGGCGCGGTGAATCCCGCGGCACGCTCCTCTTTCAGCCAGGAGCGGATCTTGGCGGCGTCGAAGCACATCTGCGTGGATGCAAGAGGCATGATCCCCTTCGACTCGATCAGCTTCTGCTTTTCGTGGATCGCATTGTGCAGGTCGGAGTTGCTGATCGTCGCGTGACCGTCGGGATACGCGCCGAAGGCGAGCGTCTCGATGCCGGGGTTGGCGTCCAAGAAGTCGCGCATGAACGGCAGCGCGTATTGGTAGTGCGGCGGCGTCTCGGCGTCACCACCAATGATGAACACTTCCTTGATCCCCTGGGCGCGCACCCACTCGGCCAACTTCGCGGCGTGCTCCGGCCCCTCGACGAGTCGGGCGGCAAAGTGCGGCACCGCGTTGTGCCCCTTGGCCACGAGCTGCTCGCACAACTGCTGTGTCGTGGCGATGCCCTTGACCGGAGAGCAGGTGACCGACACCGGCGCGCCATGCGGCAGGTCAGCGATCGCCTGGTCGAGCGACTTGAGCGGGATCAACTCGTAGCGCATGTGGGCGACGAGCTCGCGGGCCTCGGGCGAATAGCCGGCCTTGGTCGATCCGAACAGTGACGACAAGAGACTCATGGTGGTGTTCCTCGGTGTTGTTGGTGGGGTCGCTCAGCCGAACGTGTCGGGAAGTTCAGCCTTGCGCTTGGCTATATATTCTTGCAATTCTGCGTCGATTGCGTCGTCGAGCGCGGGGGCCTCGTAGGACGCAAGGCGCTCCTTCCACAGGCGGTTCGCCCGGTCGGCGGCGTCCAAACTGCCGTCTTCGACCCACTGCTCGTAGCTGTTGTTGTCGGCGGTGTCGGAGCGGTAAAACGCGGTCTCGAAGTTGGCGAGCGTGTGCGCCGTGCCGAGGAAGTGCTGACCCGGGTCATTTTCCTGGAACGCCGTCATGGCCTGGCCGTTGTCGGTGGCGTCCAAACCCTTGCCGAACGTCATCATCATCCCCAACTGGTCGCAGTCGAGGACGAACTTTTCGTATCCGATCGCCAAGCCACCCTCGAGCCAACCGGCCGAGTGCAGGACGAAGTTCGTGCCCGCCATGATCGTGGGGATCAACGTCGCGGCGCTTTCGTAGGCGGCCTGTGCGTCGGGCAACTTCGATGCACACAGCGAGCCGCCGGAGCGGAAGGGAACGCCGAGGCGTCGCGCGAGAGCCGCCACGGTGTAGAGCACCATCGCAGGCTCGGGGGTGCCGAAGGTGGGAGCACCGGTGAGCATCGACATCGAACTGGCGAACGATCCGAAGATGACCGGCGCGCCGGGACGAACGAGCTGGCAGAACGCCATGCCGACGAGCGACTCGGCCAAGGTCTGGGCGACGACGCCCGCCGACGTCGTCGGCGCCATCGCGCCGGCGAGGATGAACGGGGTGATGATGCAGGCTTGGTTGTTCTCCGCGTAGACCTCCGCGGAGGCGAGCATCGTGGCGTCCCACACGAGCGGCGAGGACGCGTTGATGAGACTCGTCATCACGGTGCGATCGGCGAGGTCTCCGCCGAAGGCGATGCGCGCGAGGTTCACGCTGTCCTGGGCGCGCTCCCCTGCGGTCACCGAACCCATGAAGCCCTTGTCCGAGTACTTGATGTGCGAATACACCATGTCGAGGTGTCGCTTGCTCACCGGGATGTCGACCGGTTCGCACACCGTGCCACCCGAGTGGTGGATGTAGGGCGACATGTAGGACAACTTGACGAAGTTCTGGAAGTCGGTGATCGTCGCGTAGCGACGACCGTTGTCGATGTCGTGCACGAACGGCGAGCCATAGTTCGGGGCGAACACGGTCGCATCTCCACCGATGCGCACGTTGTTCAGCGGGTTGCGCGCGTGCTGGACGTACTCACGTGGCGCGCTCGCCTGGATGATCGAGCGACACATGCCGCGCGGGAAGCGCACGCGGGTGCCGTCCACCGTCGCACCCGCCGCCTTGAAGCGCTCGATCGCGCTCGGATAGTCGCGGATCTCGACGCCGATCTCCTCGAGGATCGTGTCGGCGTTGTGCTCGAGCATGGCGAGCACTTCCTCGCTCGCAAGCTCGTATGGCTTGATCAGTCGGGTGAGGTAGGCCTCGCGCTGGGCGCCGGCGGTCTTGCGCGTCGCCTGCCGGGCCGCTCGCCCGCCGCTCTTGCGATGTCGCTCCGTGTCCGTCATGACCAGTCCCTTCCGTCGTCCATTCTCACACAGTCACGAACTGCGTCGCCTGCGCCGACCCTCGCGACTTGCGTCACCGCCGCTCGAGGCGATCCTCGGGGGCAGGGTCACCACCGTCTCGAGGTTCGGAGCCGAGGCCGTGGCGTGCGGGAATGCCATCGCCGCGACGAACAACTCCTGGAACCGAGGCTCGGTGGCCGTTTCGATCTTGGTCACCGTGCGCACGGTCGACTCCATCTCGCGACGCTCCGTGAGCGAGAGCAACGACTTTGCCGCGCCGACGCCAGCAGCGTTGCCGACCGAGCGAACGCCAGCAACCGGACAGTCGGGAACGAGCCCGAGCACCATCGCATACACCGGATCGATGTGGGCGCCGAACGCGCCAGCGAGGCGAATGTCGGTGACGCTCGGCGAACCAGCGTGCTCGACGAGCAGGTCGATGCCGGCGCGCAGCGCAGCCTTGGCGAGCTGGATCGCGCGAATGTCGTTCTGCGTGATCAACAGGCGCACGTCGCCGTGTTCGTAGAGCACGTAGGAGTGCGTGCGATCGTCGGCCACGACGCGTTCGGTGCGCTCGGCGAGCGAACCCTGGATCACGCCGTCCTGGGAGATGATGCCGGTCAGGTACATCTCGGCGATCACCTCGATGATCCCCGACCCGCACACGCCCGTGATCGGCGTGTCGACGAGCGCCTCGGCGAATCCTTCCTCGTTCGACCACGGGGCGATGCCGATGACCTTGAACCGCGGCTCGAGCGTGACGGGATCGATGCGCACCTTTTCGATCGCGCCAGCAGTCGCGCGCTGGCCCGACGACAACTGCGCGCCCTCGAACGCGGGACCCGTCGGCGACGACGCGGCGAACTGGCGGGTCGAGTCTCCGAGGACGATCTCGGCGTTCGTGCCGATGTCGATCAACAACTGCATCGACGATCCTCGGTGCGGACCCTCGGCGAGGATCGCGGCCGCGGTGTCGGCCCCCACGTGGCCGGCGATGCACGGACCGACGTAGTACGACGCGTTCGGCAGGTCGAGATCGAGCTCGCGCGCATCACCGCTGACTGCTTCGTCGGTGGCGAGCACGAAGGGTGCGGCACCAAGTGGCGTCGGGTCGATGCCGAGCATGATGTGATGCATGATCGGATTGCCGACGAGCACGATCTCGAGCACGTTCATCTTGTCGATCGAGCCCTTCGCGCACAGGTCGCTCGCCAGCGTGCGCAGCGAGGTGCGAATCGCACTCGTCAGTTCCTTGTCGCCGCCCGGGTTCATCATCACGTAGGACACGCGGCTCATGAGGTCCTCGCCGAAGCGGATCTGCGGGTTCATCACACCGGCGCTCGCCACCACCTCGCCGGTCGTCAAGTCGATGAGGTGTCCGGCGACCGTCGTCGAGCCGACGTCGACTGCGATGCCGTAGGCGGTGTCGACGAAACCGGGCCAGACCGCGACGATCTCGCCGGGTGTCCCCCGCTTGATCGCCACCGTCGCCCCGCCGTCTCCCTTGTCGATTGCGCGGTGGACGTGGGATAGCACGTGGTTGGCCACGGTCGGAACCGCGAGTTTGTGTTGCGCGGCAACCGCGTTGCGGATCTCTTCGATCGCCGTCACGCCGTCGCCGAGCGTGGACTGCTGCACGCTCACGTAGTAGAGGGCAAAGTGCGGGTCGATCACGATCTCGCCGAGGTTCAAGTCCTTGCGCACGATCTGCTTGTGCACCTGGCTCATCGCCGGCACGTCGATGACGACGTCGCCGCACACCTTGGCCATGCACCCGAGGCGGTTGCCCTCCACCAGTGCACGCTTGCCGCGGTAGTCGATCTCGTCCTGGCCACGTGGTGTGAGCGACTCGACGCGCGCCTCGATGCCCCACTTCGGGAAGCTCCCGACGCTTGGGGTCACCTGGCAGCGTCCGCAGATTCCACGACCGCCACACACCGAGTCGAGGTCGACGCCGAGCTTGCGCGCGGCATCGAGCACGGTCGTGCCGTCGTCGACGACGGCATCGAGACCCGAGGGCGTGAAGACGATTCGCGACATGTAAGTGGACTACTGGGCCGAACGGCGACGACGACCTTCACGATCGCCACGACCACCGGTCGGGGCGTTCGGATCGCGGTTCGCGCGAATCCAGTTCGCACAGTCCTGGTCGTTGCCCGACAACACGTCGGCGGCCATGATCGCGGTCTTCACCTCGGCGTGTAGCGGGCTCATGATCGCCGACGTCATGCCGGCGCCGATGGCCATCGAGAGGAACGTGCCGGTCACGGCGTGACGATTCGGCAGGCCGAAGCTCACGTTCGATGCTCCGCAGGTGGTGTTGACCTTCAGTTCCTCGCGGAGGCGACGAATGAGCGCGAAGGCCTGGTTGCCGGCCTGACCGAGCGCACCGATCGGCATGACGAGCGGGTCGACGACGACGTCTGAGTAGTGGATGCCGTGGTCGGCGGCACGCTCGACGATCTTCTTGGCCACCGCGAAGCGCACGTTGGGGTCCATGCTGATGCCGGTCTCGTCGTTCGAGATGGCAACGACGGCGGCCCCGTACTTCTTCACGAGCGGCAACACGCGCTCGAGCGACTCGTCCTCGCCCGTCACCGAGTTCACGAGGGCCTTGCCCTTGTAGACGGACAGACCACGCTCGAGTGCATCGATGATCGAGGAGTCGATCGACAACGGCACGTCGGTCACCGACTGCACGAGTTCGACGGCGCGAGCAAGGAGTGCCGGTTCGTCGGCGAGCGGGATTCCCGCGTTGACGTCCAGCATGTGTGCGCCCGCTTCGACCTGGGCGATCGCGTCGGCCTCGACGCGGCTGAAGTCACCGTTCTTCATCTCCTCGGCGAGCAGCTTGCGACCCGTCGGGTTGATGCGCTCACCGATCATCACGAACGGCTTGTCGAAGCCGATCACGACTTCCTT
>CAYSRZ010000042.1:0-7701 GCA_964433615.1 uncultured Acidimicrobium sp.
TCGCGATCATCGGCAAGATCGGCACCGGCGGCGGCATCGGCCACGTCATCGAATACCGCGGGTCGGCAATCCGCGGACTGTCGATGGAGGGTCGCATGACCGTCTGCAACATGTCGATCGAAGCAGGAGCCAAAGCCGGCCTCATCGCACCGGACGAGACCACGTTTGCCTACCTGAAGGGTCGCGAGTTCGCCCCGACGGGTGCCGCGTGGGACGCCGCGGTCGCCGAGTGGTCCACGCTGCGCACCGACGAGGGTGCGAAGTTCGACAAGGAAGTGGTCATCGACGCCTCCACCCTCACTCCGCACGTCACCTGGGGCACCAACCCCGCTCAAGTGCTACCGATCGACGGCCGCATCCCGAATCCCACGGACTTCGCCGACGCCACCGCCCGTGACACCGTCAGTCGCGCGCTCGAGTACATGGGGCTCACGCCGGGCACAGCGGTCCGCGACATTCCCGTCGACACCGTGTTCATCGGTTCGTGCACCAACTCGCGCATCGAAGACCTGCGCGCAGCCGCCGCGGTCGTCAAGGGTCGCACCGCGACCGTGAAGCGCGCGATGGTCGTGCCCGGATCACACCAGGTCAAGAAGCAGGCGATCGCCGAAGGATTGGATCGCATCTTCATCGAGGCGGGTCTCGACTGGCGCGAGCCGGGCTGTTCGATGTGTCTCGCGATGAACCCCGACAAACTCGCCCCCGGCGAGCGCGCCGCAAGCACAAGCAATCGCAACTTCGAGGGCCGTCAGGGTCGCGGGGGTCGCACGCACCTCGTCTCCCCCGCCGTCGCCGCGGCGACCGCGATCGCCGGCCACTTCGCCACACCCGAGGACCTCGCATGAAAGCAGTGAGCATCATCACCGGTCGCGGCGTGCCGCTCAAGCGCAGCGACGTCGACACCGACCAGATCATCCCCGCCGAGTGGCTGAAGCGCGTCGAGCGCACGGGCTTCGAAAAGGGGCTCTTTTCCACCTGGCGCGACGATCGCAACTTCGTGCTCAACGACGAACGCTACGTCGGCGCCAACATCCTGATCGCCGGTCCGAGCTTCGGCGTCGGATCTTCCCGCGAACACGCCGTGTGGGCGTTGCAGCAGGGCGGCTTCGACGCGGTCATCGCGCCGAGCTTCAGCGACATCTTCCGCAACAACTGCACGAAGAACGGCCTCGTGCCCGTCGTGTTGTCCGAGCCGACCGTGAACCGACTCTGGGAAATCGTCGAAGGTGACTCGAACGCCGAGATCACGATCGACCTCGCCAAGCGCACCGTCGAGATCCCGTCCGCTGGGCTCACCGAGGCGTTCCAGATGGACGCCCAGACCCAGGAGCGCTTCATGAAGGGCCTCGACGACATTGGCATCACGCTCGCCAAGGCCGACGAGATCACCCGCTTCGAGTCCACGCGTCCCACGTGGCTCGCACGGCGCTAGTTCAGGACCGAGTTCTCCGTCACGATCAGTCGGGTGCGACCCGACACGTGTGCAAGCGAATCGGCCACGACCGCCTTGCCGATCTCGGAGGCATACGCCGCGTCGAAGTCAGCCTGCGAGTCGAACCACAGCTCGGACACGCCGTTCGGCTGTCCGGCCTGCGGTGAGTCGACGACGTTGAACGTCGCCTTGCGCAACTTCGGCAACTGGCGCGCGAGTGGTGCGTGCTCGTTCAACCACCAGGAGACGAACTGTTCGTGCGACAGGTCGTCACCGGCGGTGAGCAGGATGATCGCCTTGAACATCAGCCGGGCTTCCTCGTGCGGGCGAAGGGTCGTCCGCCGACGGCGAGTGCGACGCACACCACGATCTCGTTCGGGTGCGGAGCATCGTCGATCTTCACCTCGATCGCATCCATCTCGTCGAACGACCAGATGTCGTCTTTGTTCGTGATCGGGATCGTGATCGAGGATCCTGCTGCGGCCACCTTCTTCGTCGAAGGAATGATGTCGTCACCCTTGATCACCACCTTGCGCACGGGCGCTCCGAATCGTGGGTGGATGAGCGCGGCAGCATGCTCGATCTCACCGTCGAGACCGACGATCGCGGCCTTGCCGTATGCGGTCACCTCGTCGGCGCGCACTCCGAGGGCGGCAAGTGCGCGCTCGGCGAGCTGACCGGAGATCTCTGCGCCCATCGCCTCGATCTCGGCGAGGTCGCGCTGGGCCTTGGCGGCGAACGGATTGGTGATCACCGCACTGCTGACCGCCTTGCGCACGACCCGCCCGGTCGGAACCGACTGCTCGCCGAGGATGTCTTCACACGTGGTCACGAATTTGCGGATGAACATCTCCGCATCGTATCAGTGTGCTTCGTTCAGCCCCTTGGCGATCTTTTCGAACGCCGTCGCCAACGAACGAATCTCCGTGTCGCTCAGTCGGTCGATCATGTGGTGTCGGACGCTGTCCACGTGATGCGGTGCGACCTTGCGCAACAGGTCCATCCCCTTGTCCGTCATCACCGCATATGCCACGCGCTTGTCACCGTCGCTTTGCACTCGTGCGACGATCTTCTTGCGCAACACCCCCTCCATCCGCCGAGTGAGTCCGCTGCGCGACAGGCGCAAGGTGTCGGCGAGGTCGCACATCTTCATCCGCCTGTCGGGAGCGTCGGACAACATGGCAAGGAGTTGGTAGTCGCCTCCGTCGAGGCCGAACGGCTCGAGGTCGCGCTCGATGGCGCGCTGCAGGTCGACCGACGTGGTGACGTAGGCGAGCCAGGCCCTCATCTCCGCCTGGTTCAGCCACTTGGTTTTCGCCACGATCGTCATCATACCGTAATAGTTGCGTACGCAACTATTTTTGCCCTATAGTTGTGCCCGCAACTACCCCTGCCGGATCGTCCGGCAACCAATACAAGGAGCAATCAGTGGACACCATCATGATCATCGGCCGAATCCTCTTCGGCCTCATCTTCATCTCGTCGGGAATCAACCACCTGACCAAGACCCAGCACATGGTCGGCTATGCGCAGTTCAAGAAGGTCCCAGCCGCCAAGGCGTCGATCCTTCTGTCGGGAATCCTGCTCGCCCTCGGCGGTCTGTCCGTCATCCTCGGCGTCTATGCAGACCTCGGTGCGATCGTGCTCGCCGCACTGCTCGTGATCATGGCGCTCAAGATGCACGACTTTTGGACCCAGACCGATGCACAGGCCAAGCAGACCGAGACCATCGCGTTCTTCAAGAACATCTCGATGGCCGGCGGCGCGCTGTTCCTCTTCGCAGTCGCAGCATCCGAGGGCACGAACATCGGTTGGGAGCTCGGCGACCGCCTCTGGGGTCTCGCCCTCTAAGCACGCGCAAACGGACTTCGAAAAGGGGCGGCCCACACGGGCCGTCCCTTTTTCGTTATCCGTGCATCTTGCGCCAGTCGTCCTCGCTGCGGCCGAGTTCGGCCAGTCGGATGCTCACCGCAACGGGTGTTTCGATCTCTGCGCCACTGCGCACGAGGTCCACGAGCCGCCCATCTTCCGCCCACACGTGGCAGGTGTTGACCGTGCCGTCGAATCGACGGCGACGCAGCTCCTCGGTGTCGTGTGAGAGGTCGCCTTCGGCGACTCCCTGTGCGGCTTCATACATCCGCATCGACCACTGGGTTTGCACCGCAACGGGCGCCATCGCCGACAAGAGCGCGGTGATGTGCGTGCATCCACGAGGACCGGCGAAGAGCTCCTTGACCTTGGCGTTGAAACCACGGGCGATCGAGAGTCCCTCGAGCTTCTGGTAGTGCGGGACGATGTTCGTGCACTCAAAGTGCGGATGGCTGTGGTATTCGACGTTCGCCTTGTCGATGCGCAGCGTCGGGTACTCGATTTCAAGGTCGACGACCATGTGGTGGATCCACAGAGGCTCTGGATCGGCGTCGATGTAGAGCCCGGCTGGCTTTTCGTCACACACCACGCCACGCAGCATGAACCGGTCGGCCGACATGCGAAAGGCACGGACCTCGTAACGGCGCGTGTGGATGAGCGGATGGTCGGGATCGGGGGGAAACATCGTGAGTCGCTGCATTCGAGCAACGCTAACCGTGAAGACCGAAGCAGCACGGGTCCCAGCGAATAGTTTGGAACCGGTGAGCAAACGACGACCAGGTGCGAGACGAGAAAATCTCGGTCGTGACTTTCGCTTCGTCTGGTTGAGCACGCTCGTGTCGAGCTCCGGTGACGGCATGTTCGTGACGGCGTTTCCACTCCTCGCAGCGATCCTCACCCGCGACCCCGTGCTCATCGCCGGAATCACGATCTCGACGCGCCTGCCCTGGCTCCTCTTTTCGATCTTCACCGGGGCGATCGCCGATCGCAGCGATCGTCGCAAGTTGATGATCGGCGCCGACCTCGCGCGCATGGTGATCGTCGGCGTGCTCGGTGCATCGATCCTGCTTGATGCCGTCACCATCTGGCAGCTCTACGTGTGTGCCTTCCTCCTCGGCATCTGCGAGACCCTCCACGTGAATGCGGCACAAGCGCTGCTTCCTGCGATCGTGCGCCAGGACCAGTTGCTGCCGGCAAACGCGAGGTTCGCCAGCGCGCAGATCGTCTCGACGCAATTCATCGGCCCACCGCTTGGCGTGGCGATGTTCAACGCGACACGCTCTCTGCCGTTCCTCGCAGACGCCGTCACCTTTGCGGGTTCCGCGGGCCTCATCGCCGCGATCCCCGACGAGCACGCCGTCGCGAAACCCACGACGCGTTTTCGTGACGACGTCCTCGACGGTCTGCGTTACATGCGCGACAACAAGGCACTGCGACGACTCACCGAGATCCTCGCGTTCGTCAACTTCTTCTACTTCGCCGCGGCGTCGCTCCTCGTGCTCTACAACGTCGAGATCCTCGGCGGGACCGACCTCACGTTCACCGCCCTGTCGGTCGGAGCAGCCATCGGCACGGTGTTGAGCCGGTTCCTCATCCAGCGGATGGTCGATCGACTCGGAACGACGACCACCATGGTCATCTCGATGTGGCTGTGGGCGATCCCGACCACGATGATGGCGCTCACGTCGAATGCCGCCTTTGCGATCTCGTCGAACGTGATCCTGGGGGTCGGAACCGGACTGTGGATCTCGCTCAACACGACCTTGCGCCAACGCATCACCCCGTCGCGCATGCTCGGGCGCATGAACGCAGCATCGCGCACGGTCTCGTGGGGCATCGTTCCCTTCGGCGCCGCGTTCGGCGGTCTCACCGCTCGTTTGCTCGGCCTTCGCGGCCCGTTCATCTTGTCGGCGGTGTCGATGGTGATCTGTGCGTTGATCGGTCGTCGTCTCTTGAGGCCGGTCGAAACGGCGGTCAATGCGCTCGAACAAAACCGCGGTGACTCGTCGTCACATGGTTGACTGAATCGGTGCCCCTCCTCCCGAAACTGACACCGAATCGTCGCGCCATCCTGCTCGCGACGTGGGGTCTGTTCATCGGACTGTCGCTCCTGCTCGTCACCGCCGGGGTTGTCGGCACCTTGGTCGGCATCCGGGCGGAGTTGAAGCAACTCCCGACGCTCGTGAGCGGTGGCATCACGACCGCGTACTACGCCGGGTTCCTCGTCGGTTCGTGGTACGCGCTACGTGCCCTCGCCCAAGTCGGCCACATCCGCGTCTACGCCGCGCTCGCCTCTTTGCTGAGTGCGGCCGTGTTGATCACCGGTGTCTACGGATCGCCGATCGTGTGGATCGCGATGCGCGTCATCACCGGACTGTGTTTCGCCGGCCTCTACGTCGTCGCCGAGTCATGGCTGAACGGTCTCGCCACGAACACATTCCGCGGACGTCTGCTCGCGATCTACAACGTCGTGACCATCGGCGCATACGGGGCCGGGCAGTTGCTCGTGTTCAACTTCGACGCACGCACGCTCACCGGCTTCGCCTTCGCCGCGATGGTCGCCTCGCTCGCCGTCATCCCCGTGGCGATCTCGGAGCAGGCGACGACCCCGCCGATCGAGGAGCACGAACACATCTCGATGCGCGAGCTTGCGCGCATCGTGCCGACGGGAGTGGGCACGATCCTGCTCGTCGGTCTCGCCCACGGCGGACTGCTCGGCATGGCGGTCATCTTTGCCACGCGTGAAGGGTTGTCGACCGGACGCGTCGGCGTGTTCGTCGCAGTCGTGCAGATCGGCGGCATGGCACTCACCTGGCCGATCAGTGCTGCATCGGACGACCTCGACCGCCGGATCATCGGCGTCCTCGTGACGCTCGGGGCGATCGGAATGGGATTCGTGATGTTGACCCAGGACGCCAACAGCAACTGGATGATCCTCATCCTGTTCGTGATCGGCGGACTGAGCTTCCCGCTGTATGCCATCGGCGGCGCGTACACCAACGACTGGGTGTCACCGGAACACACGAGCGCCGCGGCGTCCCAGCTCGTCACGCTCTACGGTCTCGGTGCGATGGTCGGCCCCCTGCTCGCGGCCCCGTTCCTCGACGTCCTCGGCGCCGACGGCTACGCGTGGTCGATCATCGCCTTCCACTCCGCCGTGCTCGTGTTCCTCGTCTATCGCATCCGTGCATGGCACGCCCCACTCACCACCAAGGCCTGGCACGACGTGTCCTTCCACGGTCGTGCATTCTTCGTGCCCGCCACGATCGTGTCGATGGGTGTCTCGGGCCGCCGAAGTCGGGCATCGAGCGAGGAACCCGCGTCGTGACCATCACCGGTGCGACCCCGTACCTGTGGTTCGACCGCAATGCGCTCGAGGCAGCCGAGTTCTACGTGTCGACCTTCCCGGGTTCGTCCATCGACTCGGTCTCCCATTACCTCGACGACGCGCAGTTGCCGAAGGGATCCGTCCTCGTCGTCGAATTCACGCTCTTCGGACGACCGTTCGCCGCGCTCAACGGCGGACCACACTTCACCCACTCGGAAGCCGTGTCGTTCCAGGTGCTGTGCGACAACCAAGAGGAGATCGACCGACTGTGGAACGCACTCGTCGCCGACGGCGGCGAGGAGAGCATGTGCGGGTGGTGCAAGGACCGCTTCGGCGTCAGCTGGCAGATCGTGCCGCGGATGCTCAACCCGCTGCTGCAGCACACAGACGACGCGGTGAGGATGCGCGCATGGGAGTCGATGCTGAAGATGCGAAAGCTCGTGATCGCCGACTTCGCCTAGTCGACCTACTCGCCGGTCTCCCCGTCGACAGCCTCCCGCAGCAGGTCTGCATGTCCGTTGTGGCGCGCGTATTCCTCGATCATGTGCACGATGATCCAGCGCAGACTCGGAGACTCGCCCGTCGGCCACGTGCGCGTGGCCAGTTGATCGAGGCCATCACCGATCACGCGCTGGACGTTGGCACGCGACCGCGCGACGAAGTCGCCCCACAGCTCGCGTAGTTCCTCCGGAGAATCGTTCGCCGCCGAGTTCCATTCCCAGTTGTTGTCGGCCGCCCAGTCCACCGAGCGCCACGGTTCGCTGCGCTCGACGTCGAAGAGGAAGTACGAAAACCAGTGGTCCTCCACCCACGCCATGTGTTTGAGCAGACCGCCGAGGGTCATCGTCGACTTCGCGACCGTCAGCGACATCCCCGCCGCATCGACGCCACGCGTCTTCCACTCCAGCGTCGCGCGCTGGTAGTCGAGAAATCCGAGCAGCGTGTCGACCTCACCCGAGTTGATCGGTGGCTCGGGGCGCCCAACGTCGTCGATCGTCACGAGCGTCCCTTGCGCAAGATGAAGCAGAACTCGTTGCCCTCGATGTCTGCCATCACCTGGAACCAGTTCGTC
>CAYSRZ010000043.1:0-7687 GCA_964433615.1 uncultured Acidimicrobium sp.
CGTCGCTCAACTCGTGCGTCGCCATCACGACGGTGACGCCACGGCGACGTTCCTGCTCGATGATCTCTGCAACGAGGCGCCGTCCCGTCACGTCGAGCCCGGCGGTCGGTTCGTCGAGCAACAACACGGAAGCTTCGCGGGCGAGAACCTGGGCGAGCTGTGCCCGCTGCTGCTGACCACCGGAGAGGTCGCGCAACGGATCGTCGGCCTGTGTGTCGATTCCGGTCCGGCGCATCGACTCGAGAACCACGCGTCGATCGGCGTCCGTCGTCCTCTTGAACAGTCCGAGACGAGCAAAACGACCCATGCCGACGACGTCATGGACGCAGAGTGGCAACGTGTGTGACGACACCGGATGTTGAGGGAGATAGGCGACGGTGGTCGGCTGCGAACCTGGGCGACCACCTGCGACGACGACGTCCCCCGTCATCGGTTCGATGAGCCCGGCAAGGGTCTTCAACAGGGTCGACTTGCCCGAGCCATTGGTGCCGATGAGCACGAGAAGTTCGCCCGGTGCGAGTGAAAATCCGACGTGCTCGACGACCGCGCGGTGGCCGTAGCCGACGGACAGATCACTCGCGATGATCGATGCGGTCGTCATACGTGGATGTGTCCGTGCGCGTGGGGAAGCTCGTCGTGGCGGCGTCGCGCGGAGCGCAATTCATGGACGAGCGCGGACATCGCGAAGATGACGACGGCGGTGAGCACGATCGAGGCGCCCGCGGCAAGGTCGTAGTGGTAGCTCACGAGGAGACCCACGTAGGTCGAGAAGATGCCGACGCCGGATGCGATGAGCATCATCGACTCGATGCGTCGGGCAAAGAGGGACCCCGTTGCCGCAGGTGCGACAAGCATTCCGAGTACGAGCAGGGTTCCGACCGTCTGGAAGCTCGCAACGACGGTGGTCGCAACGACGAGGAGCAAGACGTTGTGGAACACGCGCACCGAGAAACCTGACGTGCGGGCCAGCCCGTCGTCGATCGTGAGGAGGAGGAACGGTCGACGACTGACGTACGTCACCGCACCGACGACGACGAGGGCGGCGGTCTGCCATGCGAGATCGACTTGGTCGACGCCGAGGAGTTGCCCG
Organism: uncultured Acidimicrobium sp.; assembly: GCA_964433615.1. Taxonomy (GTDB): domain Bacteria; phylum Actinomycetota; class Acidimicrobiia; order Acidimicrobiales; family Ilumatobacteraceae; genus UBA3006. Next base: position 1,091 of record CAYSRZ010000043.1, read on the forward strand.
AACAGGATGCGCGTGAGATCGCCGACGAAGGCGTCGGACTTGGAGGTGATGATGACGCCGAGCGAGAGCATTCCGACGAACAGCAAGCCGACCGCGGTGTCGCCCGAGAGTCGCAGACGTCGTTGGGCGAGCCCGACCCCACCCATCATCACTCCTGCACCGACCGCAGCGCCGAGGACGCCCGAGAACCCGAGGAGCACGGCAAGGGCGATGCCGGGCAGGACGCCATGGGCGAGCGCGTCACCGACGAAGGCGAGCCCGCGCAGCACGACGAAGGTTCCGGCGATCGCACACGTCACGGAAACCAGGCATCCCGCGACGAGGGCGAGGAGGAGGAATTCGTTCGACGTGAACGGTTCGACGAGAAAGCTCACGAGAGTCCGGTGACGATCTGGTCGACGAGTCGCTCCACGAATGCATCGTAGGTCTGTGCCCCGTCCATGAAGTGAGTCGTCAGTTCGACGGCTCGAATGTCGAGCTCGGATACGAGTCGGTCGACAACGTCGCTCGAGGTGCCGAGACCGGTGAAGAGGGTCTTCACGTCGTATTGCTCGATGAGTTGCTTCAGGTCAGACAGTTCGCCGGCGCTCGCCTCCGCTGTCGTCGAGAAACTCGGAATCACTGCACCGACCACCTTGCAGCCGTAGCGATCGGCGAAGTAGCCGAGCTCGTCGTGACCGGCGACGATCGTGCAGGAACCCAGTGCGGTGATGCGCCTTGAGATGCGTTCGTCGAGCGAGAGGAGCGACGTGGTGAGTCTCTCGGCGGCGTCAGTGACGTCGAGACCAGTCGATGCGTTGACGGCATCACCCAGGTCGTCGATCATCTCACTGAGTGTGAACGGTGACAGCCACAGGTGCGGGTCGGTGGCATGAGTGTCGGTCGTGCTGTCGTCGTCATGAGCGTCGTCCCCATGGGAGTCGTCGTCACTCGAGTGGTGGTCGTGCCCGTCGCCGTCGATCGTCGTCACGAAGTCGCTCACGAGGAAGCGTTCGACGCCACGGTCGTGGGCCGCGTCGAGTGCGTCCACGAGACCCTCTTCGAACCCGAGTCCGTTGGCCACGATGAGATCTGCGTCGTTGATCATCTCGACGTCCTTCGCGGACGGCTCGAAGTCGTGCGGATCCTGTCCGTCGGGGATCACGACCGACACGTCAGCTGCATCGCCGACAAGTTCGGACACGACCGCACCGAGCACCGAATAGGTGACGACGATGTTGGGGCGCGGCTGTGAGGTCGTGGTCTCGGGGGCACTCGACGGAGATGTCGAACAACCGATGAGGACGATGGACGCGCAGAACGAGAGAGCCGCAGACTTCACGCGCTCAGACTATCGGAAATGAGAATGATTCTCATTTCCAAAACTCGTCATCCGAGGAGTGCGTTCAACTCCTGGGTGAGGGTCTCCATCGGAATCTCGCCGCTCATGCGCTTGGCCACCTTGCCCTCGGCGTCGACGAGGACGAAGTAGGGATAGCCCTGCAGTCCGTACGCCTCGCCGGCTTCGAAGGACTTGCTGTCCGTCATCACTGGCCACAGTGCAGGGAACTGCTCGCGGGCGAGCCAGTCGCTCGGCGGGTAGTTCGGGTTGGCGGGATCGGTTCCGGTCGCAACCGCGATGATGTCGACGCCTGCAGGAACCGCGCCGGACTTCTCCCATTCCACGAGGAGGGGAACTTCACGCTGGCAGTGCGGACACCAGTGAGCGAGGAACACAATCATCATCGGGGTGCCGTGCGTGGTCGACACGACGTTGCCAGTGAATCCGGTGCCGTTGACCACGGGTGCGGTCATGCCGATCGCAGGGTCGTTCGCTTCCGAAGAGAACTGGGGAAGTGGCTCACCCACGACTTCGATCTGTCCGAACTGCTGCAGGTCGGATGCCGGCTCGTCTCCGCCGGTAGAGGAGATCGCGACGATGGCGGCGGCGGCGACGACGACGCCGATGACCGCTCCGACGATCCAGGTTGCCCGACTGTTGCTACCGCGTGAGGTGTTGGCCATGACTACTCCGTTGGGGTGGGAAGGGTGTTGAACACGATAATTGCCAAAAAGCCGGTCAGTGCCATGAACGGCAGGGTGACGAAGCCGAACAGCTCGAACCAGACGAACTCGCATGGCACGTCCTTGGAGCACACGCCTGAGTCGAGGTTGTCGGGGAATCGCTCGAGCAGCCAGTGGTACAGCGAGATGCCAGCGCCGATCGCGGCGATCGGTACGACGATGCGGGCGATGCGCTTGGTTCGCAACACGGTGAAGGCGATCAGCAGAATCGCGAGCGGATACATCGCACCGCGCTGATACCAGCACAACCGGCACGGCTTGTAGTTGACGATCTCGGAAAAGTAGAGGCTTCCGAGCATGCAGGTCGTGGCGATCGCCGCGGAAAGCGGACGGGCGAAGGGTCGAAAGCCCTCGACGATGGCCATGCCCGTCGGGTTCGCCCGTGCGGCCGTGCGCGCGACAAGCACGACGACCGTGCCGACGAGCGTCGCCACGCTGAGCATGGCAAAGAACAGCTCGAACGTCTCGTTGTTCATCGCTCACAAGTGTATGGACGTTGCCAGTGGCCGTGGCATCGGTCGGGCAGAATGGGGGTGTGACTTCCTTGAAAGACCGCATCGAACACGACCTGGCCACGGCGATGAAGGCGCGCGAGGAGACCAAGGTGTCCACGTTGCGCATGCTCAAGTCGGCGATTCAGAACGCCCAAGTGGCTGGCGACGAGGCGATCGTGTTGAACGACGACCAGACCATCGCGGTGCTGCGTGCCGAGGCCAAGAAGCGTGCCGAGTCGGCACAGATCTATGCCGATGCTGGCCGCGACGAGGCGGCGGCCAAGGAACGATCGGAACTTGCGATCATCGAGGCGTATCTTCCCGCAGCGATGTCCGATGACGACGTCCGCGCGATCGTCGAGGACGAGGTGGCCAAGGCGGCGGCATCTGGCGCCAGCGGAGGCAAGGCGATGGGCATGGTGGTGAAGGCGGTGCGTGAGCGCGTCGGTGCGGGTGCCGACGGTGGCAAGATCGCCGCGCTCGTCAAGGCTGCGCTCGGCAACTGACTCGCGCCCTCGGAAGGACTTGAACCTCCGACCTGCGGTTCCGGAAACCGACGCTCTATCCGCTGAGCTACGAGGGCCTGCCCTGTGAGGCTACCTGCGACGTCGAAACCGGGCGCAGTGAACGGGTGGCCGTCGGCAACAATGGATGACACATGGCTGATCCACTCATCACGGTCGCGAACTACTTGCAGGCGGCCTTCACCGAACTCGCAGGCGGTACTGCAGACCCGGTGGTGCGACGCAGCGACCGTGCGGACGCCCAGGTAAACGGCTCACTCGCAGTGGCCAAGAGCCTCGGGGTGCCGCCTCGAGACGTCGCGGAGCGGGTGCTTGCGATGGCGGACCTGTCCGCGATGTGCACCGCGACCGAGATCGGCGGTCCAGGCTTCATCAACCTCACGTTTTCTCCGCAGTTCCTGGCTCGAGAAGTGGCGACGGCGATGCTCGACGATCGACTTGGCGTGCGTGTCGCGCCACGGCCGCTCAAGGTCGTCGTCGACTACTCCGCTCCGAACGTGGCCAAGGAGATGCACGTCGGTCATCTACGCAGCACGATCATCGGGGATGCAATCGTGCGCATGCTCGGCTTCGTCGGGCATGACGTGCGTCGCGAAAACCACATTGGCGACTGGGGCACGCCGTTCGGCATGTTGATCGAACACCTGATCGACCTCGGAGAGATTGCGGCAGCGAACGAGTTGTCGGTCGGTGACCTCGATTCGTTCTACAAGCAGGCGCGGCACAAGTTCGACGCCGACGACGGGTTCAAGGAGCGTGCGCGAAACCGGGTGGTCATGTTGCAGGGTGGCGACGCCGAGACGCTGCGGCTGTGGAGGCTGCTCGTGGAGCTCAGCATGCGCTACTTCGAGCGCGTGTACGAGATGCTTGGCGTGCTGTTGACGAGCGACGACCTGATGGGCGAGAGCGCGTACAACGAGTTGCTGCCCAAGGTCGTCGAGCGGCTGGAGGCCTCCGGACAGCTCGTCGTGAGTGACGGAGCAGAAGTCGTGTTCCCCGAGGGATTCGTGAACCGCGACAACGAACCTCTGCCGTTGATCATTAGAAAGAGCGACGGTGGCTACAACTACGCGACGAGCGACCTGGCGTGCGTCATCGATCGAGTGGAGCGCCTCGACTGCGACGTGTTGCTGTACGTCGTGGGTTCCCCGCAAGCCCAGCACCTCGAGATGATCAAGTCGGTGGCGACGAAGAGCGGCTGGTTGTCCAACGGCGAGTCGATGGTGCACGTCGCCTTCGGCAGCGTGCTCGGTGCGGATCGCAAGATGTTGAAGAGCCGCAGCGGGGACGCCGTCAAGCTCGATGCGCTACTTGCGGAGGCCGTGGATCGTGCGGCGGCAGCCGTGCGCGAGAAGAACGGCGGACTCTCCGACGCCGAACAGGCGATCGTCGCCCGTCAGGTGGGGATCGGTTCGGTGAAGTACGCGGACCTGTCCACGGATCGGATCAAGGACTACGTCTTTGACTGGGATCGCATGTTGTCGTTCGACGGCAACACGGCGCCATACCTGCAGTATGCGCACGCGCGAATCTGCAGCATCTTCCGCAGGGCGGGTATCGCCCGCGACTCGGTGCGCTCGCTCACGCCGTCGATCGACCATCCGACCGAGCGGGCGCTTGCGATGCGTCTGTTGCAGTTCGACACCGCGGTCTGGGACACCCTCGAGAAGTACTCGCCGCACCGGCTGTGCACCTATCTCTATGAGTTGTCGAGTGAGTTCTCTTCGTTCTACGAGCAGTGCCCGGTGTTGAAGGCCGAGACCGACGACGTGCGTGCGAGCCGCCTCGCCCTGTGCGACTTCACGGCCAGGGTCCTCGAATGCGGCCTCGGACTCCTCGGGATCGACGCTCCGGAGCAGATGTGAACCCGATCGCTCGACATCTCCTCCCGGACAACGCCTCGATCGACGCGGCCGGCGACCTGTCGATAGCGGGAGTCTCCGTGCGAGACGTCGCTGCGCGCTTCGGTACTCCCGTGTTCATCTACGACGAGGACCATCTGCGCGCTCGGTGTCACGAGGCAGTCTCGGCGTTCGGCCCTGACGCGGTGGTCTATGCGAGCAAGGCGTTCTTGTGCACGGCGATGGCGCGACTCGTACACGACGAGGGATTGCTCATCGACGTTGCCACCGGCGGCGAGCTCTTCGTTGCATTGAACGCGGGCGTTCCCGCCGGTCGATGCGTCTTGCACGGAAACAACAAGAGCACGGAAGAACTGCGAATGGCGATGGATGCTGGCGTGCGCCACATCGTCGTCGACAGCTTCGACGAACTCGCCCGCATCGAGTCGCTCGTGGCAGCCGGCTTGCCGATTCCGCGCGTGCAGTTGCGCATCACCCCAGGTGTCTACGTGCACACGCACGAATACATCTCGACTGGCCAGGACGATTCGAAGTTCGGCTTCAACCTCGGCAACGGAGATGCGGCTCGGGCGATCGAGGTCGCGCGTTCATCGAAGATGGACTTCGTCGGCGTGCACTGCCACATCGGCTCGAACGTGTTCGCGGTCGAGAACTTCACCCATGCCGCGCGTCTGATGGTGGACCTGGCCAACGACGTCGGCGCAGAGGAAGTGACCTTCGGTGGGGGACTCGGCGTCGCATACGTCGGTGAGGAACGTGCACCGACGATCACCGAGTGGTCGCGGCACTTGCTCGACGCTGCATCGGGGTTGCGTCGACCGACGAAAGTATTCGTCGAGCCGGGTCGCTCGATCGTTGCGTCGGCGGCGATCACGGTCTACACCGTCGGCACGATGAAGGACATCCCAGGGGTGCGCACCTACGTCTCCGTCGACGGCGGAATGAGCGACAATCCGCGTCCCGTGTTGTACGGCAGCGGATACGAGGCGTTCGTCCCGACGCGTGCGAACGCCGAGCGCACGAAGTCGGTCCGGGTCGTCGGCAAACACTGTGAGTCGGGAGACATCCTGATCTCCGAGACCCAGGTTCCCGCCGATCTCGTCGTCGGAGACTTGCTCGCGACGCCGGTCACCGGTGCGTATGGCCACTCGATGGGTTCGAACTACAACAAAGTGACGCGACCGCCGGTCGTGTTCGCACGCGCTGGCGACGCGCGACTCGTCGTGCGTCGCGAAACTTACGAGGACCTCGTCCGGGCCGATGTGGCCGAATAGCCAATAGCGTGATCGAGATGGTGGCGCAGCGCATTCGCCTGGGTGTCCTCGGCCACGGAACGGTCGGAGCCGCATTCGTCGACTTGGTCACGCGTCAGTCCGCAACCATCGCGGCCCGCAGCGGCGTGCAGCTCGAGGTCGCTCGTGTCGCCGTGCGCAACGTTGCCAACCACAAGAACTCCGCGATCGCTGAACTCTTGACGACGGATGCGGACTTCGTCGTGAACGACCCGACCATCGACGTCGTCGTCGAGGTGATGGGTGGAGTCGACGATGCCCGGCGTCTCATCCACAAGGCGCTGTCGAACGGCAAGCCGGTGATCACGGCGAACAAGGCGTTGCTCGCCACCCACGGCGCTGAACTGTTCGACGCGGCGGA
>CAYSRZ010000044.1:0-7575 GCA_964433615.1 uncultured Acidimicrobium sp.
ATCAGGAGATGGACTTGAGGCCCTCCGAGAAGCGGCCAGCGTGGCTCTTTTCGGCGCGTGCGAGCGTCTCGAACCAGTCTGCGATTTCGGCGAAGCCTTCGTCGCGGGCGGTCTTGGCGAAGCCCGGGTACATCTGGGTGTACTCGTAGGTCTCGCCGGCGATCGACGCCTTCAGGTTCTGCTCGGTGTCGCCGATGGGCTCACCCGATGCCGGGTCGCCGACCTCTGCGAGGTACTCGAGGTGGCCGTGTGCGTGACCGGTCTCGCCGTCCGCCACGTTCTTGAACAGCGACGCAACGTCGGGGTAACCCTCGACGTCTGCCTTCTGTGCGAACCACAAGTAACGGCGGTTGGCCTGGCTCTCGCCGGCGAACGCCTCCTTGAGATTCTCATGAGTCTTGGTGCCGTGAAGGCTTGCCATGATGTTCTCCTTAGTGTTTGGTTGTTGGGGTACTTGCTGACTTGCTCTTCTTCACACTCGGTGAAGGAGACCTTTTCGACGGCGCCTCGCATGCCGCGCAAATGCCGCGGAACACGACTCCGACGTCATCCACACTGAAGCCGTCCACGCCCTTGGGGCGAAGCGACGAGACCCGATCCACGTGGACGTCGCTGATCGCGCCACAGACGTTGCAGATCGCGTGGTGGTGGTCATCCACGTTGGGATCGAAGCGGGTGGCGCCCTCTCCCAGGTCGATCGCCTGGAGCTCACCCATCTCGGCGAGTTCGTTCAGCGTCTGATACACGGTGCGCAGCGAGATGCCGGGCATCTTCGCACTCGCGGTGGCAAAGAGCGTCTCCGCCGTCGGGTGCGAGGTGTTGTCGTGCAAGAGGGAAAAGATCAACTGGCGCTGCGGGGTCAGCTTGCGGCCATGCGCGCGGTAGGTCGCGGCGAGGACGGAGGGCGAATTCATGGTGCAAACCTTACGGGAAAAACCACCTAATTTGCAAGTCTTGCGAACTAACAATTCATGAATTTTGTGGAATCCGTCACTTCTGCAACCGATCAGACATCCCACCTATTCCCGCATTTAGGGTGTCGGGATGGAATTTTCCCGCGAGGCCCACCTGACGGCCTTGCGCACGGGAACTTTCGACGTTCTCGTGGTCGGTGGCGGGATCACCGGACTCGGCGTGGCACTCGATGCAGCCACCCGCGGGCTGAACGTAGCCCTCGTGGAGCGCGAGGACTTCTCCTCGGGAACGTCCAGCAAGTCGAGCAAGCTCGCCCACGGCGGGTTGCGTTACCTGCAGCAGGGCGAGATCGGACTCGTCTACGAGGCACTGCACGAGCGCCAACGCATGTTGCGCAACGCACCACACCTCGTGCAGATCATGCCGTTCATGATCCCGATCCTGACCAAAGACGGCGTGATCTCGAAGAAGATCGCTCGCGCACTCGGAAGTGCTCTGTGGATGTACGACCTCACGGGCGGTTGGCGCATCGGCAAGCTGCACCGTCGACTCCGCGCACGCCAAGCACACGCTCACTTCCCCACCATGCCGAGCGAGAAGCTCTCGTCTGGATACCTCTACTACGACGCCACCGTCGACGACTCGCGACTCTGCGTTGCGGTGGCCCGCACCGCCGCGGAACGCGGAGCGACCATCGTGAATCGCACGCGCGTCACGAAGGTCACCCACGACGACTCGGGTCGCGCGAACGGTGCTGTGGTCACGACCCGCGAGGGCGAGACGTTCACCGTGTCGGCACGAGTGGTCGTCAACGCGGGTGGCGTGTGGGCCGACGAGGTGCGCCAGGCCGACGAGGGCCGCGATCCGCGCAGCATCCGACCGGCCAAGGGCGTGCACGTGACGATTCCGTGGGACAAGGCCCGCAACGACATCGCCGTCGTCATTCCCGTGCGCCGCGACAAGCGCAGCCTGTTCGTCGTTCCGTGGGTGAAGAACCCCGACGGCACCTATCGCTACACCTACGTCGGCACGACCGACACCGACTTCGGTGGCGACGTGGACGAATCACAATGCAGCGTCGACGACATCGACTACATCCTCGAGGCGCTGAATGCCTCGATCACGACGAACGTGACGCGAAGCGACGTGACCGCGGTGTGGTCGGGACTGCGCCCGCTCGTGCGCACCGACGACGACTCGTCCGGGGGCAAGACCGCCGACCTGTCGCGCAAGCACAAGGTTGCCGTCTCCGATTCAGGCGTCGTGTCGATCACCGGCGGCAAGCTCACCACCTATCGCAAGATGGCCGAACACACCGTGGACGAAGTGTGCTCGCGACTCGGAACCTCACAGCGCAGCTCGTCGAAGCGATGCAAGTTGATCGGTGCACGCGGCTTCGACCGCAGCGCACTCGAGGGTCCGAATGCGCACCTCGCCTCCCGCTACGGCACCGAGGCGACCAAGGTTCTGGCGATCGCCGCCGAACGACCCGAACTCGCCCGCCCCTTGATCGATGGTCTGCCCTACCTTGCGGCCGAGGCGATCTTTGCCGTGCGCCACGAAATGGCCCTCACCCTCGACGACGTGCTGTCGCGACGCACGCGTGCGCGAATCCTCGATCGGCGCGCAAGCGTCAACGGCGCTCGTCGCGTCGCGGAACTCATCGCACCCGAACTCGGATGGTCGCAGTCCGACATCGATGCCCAGGTGCGCGACTTCGTCGACTCCTGCGCCCGCGAAGAGGCGGCAGGCGTCGTGTCCGAGGCCGAGTACCTGGCCTCCACTCGGCAAGACTGAGTCGATGGAACCGACCCCACCGATCGAGTTCGGGGTCGCAGCCGAACGACTGACCCAACGTCTGAAAAAGACGACGAGCGTGCCCGAGGCGGTGCTCCACGAACTGAGCGGGATCTGTCGCTCGTCGCGGGACGCAGAGCAGCTCGCGGCACATGCGCGCGACTGGTGGCCACTGGCGATGCACTGGGCACTTGGCGGAGCGGTTCCCGCCTTCCCCGCCATTGTCATGCACCCGACCTCGACACACGACGTCTCGCGCATCGCCGCCATCTGCCACCGCGCACGCGTTCCGCTCACCGTCGCGGGTGGTCGCAGTGGCGTGAGCGGAGCCTCGGTGCCCGCGCGCGGCGGTGTCGTGCTCGACACCACCTCACTTGCCGGCGTCACCGACGTCGACGTCACCTCGGGAGTCGTCCACGTTCGGCCCGGAACGTTCGGTCCGGACCTCGAGGCCCACCTTGCACCGCTCGGGCTGTCCGTCGGCCACTTTCCACAGTCCTTCGAGTTGTCGACGGTCGGTGGCTGGATCGCCGCCCGCGGCGCGGGACAGTTCTCGACGCGCTACGGCAAGATCGACGACATGGTGGTCGGCCTCGAGGTCGTCCTCGCCGACGGCACGGTCGTCACCACCGGCACGGCACCGGCGGCAGCAGACGGACCGGACGTCGCCTCGATGTTCGTCGGCAGCGAAGGCACGCTCGGGGTGATCACCGACGTGTGGCTGCGCGCACACCCCGTCGCACCGCACACCGCCATGGCCGCGTATTCGCTGTCGACCATGGGCGAGGGAATCGACTTGTGCCGTCGCGTCGTGCGCTCGGGTGCCACACCGGCGGTGCTGCGGCTCTACGACGCCGCCGAATCACAGCGTTCGCACGGCGGTGACGGTTCGCGTTGCACGCTCCTCGTATTGGACGAAGGCGAAGTCGAACTGGTGGACGCGACGATGGCCGTCGTGCATCGCAACGCGATCGCACTCGGCGCGCGCATCGAGGACACCACGCTCGTCGAACGATGGCTCGAACACCGCAACGACACGAGCGGACTGCAGGCCGTCACGCGCAAGGGATACGTCGTCGACACGATGGAAGTCGCCGGCAGCTGGTCGGCGCTCGATCGCGTCTATGCCGACGTGCGCGCGGCGATCACCTCCGTCGACGGGGCCCGTTCGGCGAGCGCACACCTGTCGCACAGCTACCTCGACGGAGCGTGCCTCTATTTCACCTTCGCCGGCGACAAGGGTCGAGACGCCGAGGCCCTCTACGTGGCGATGTGGGATGCGGGCCAACGCGCGGCACTCGCCGCGGGCGCGAACCTGTCGCACCACCACGGCGTCGGGCTGAATCGCTCGCGCTTCGTGGCCGAGGCCCTCGGGTCGTCCCTCGGCGTCCTGCGCGCGGTGAAACAGGCACTCGACCCGCACGGGATCTTGAACCCCGGCAAGCTCGGCCTGGACGACGAGGACGTGTGGCCATGAGCGTGCTCGTGATCGACGTCGGCACCACGGGGCTGCGCGCGGCGATCGTGCGTCGAGACGGGACCGTCGCGAACCTGCGCTACGAAAAGTGTCCGCCGACGTCGCCGTTCCCCGGACTCGTCGAATTCGATGCCACGGCGATCGCCCAGGCGACACTTCGCGTAGCGAACGAGGTGCTCTCGACGTCGGGACCCGTTGACGCCGTCGGCATCACGACGCAGCGCGCGAGCACCGTGATGTGGGATGCGCGCACGCTCGAGCCGCTCGCCCCCGGTCTCGGATGGCAGGATCTGCGCACCGTCGGTGACTGCATCTCCGCGCGCGCCGAACACGGCCTCATCCTCGCCCCGAACCAGACCGCGACGAAGGCGAAGTGGCTGCTCGCCAACACCCCGATTGCTGATCGCAGCGTCGTGCGCATCGGCACCATCGACTCCTACGTCGCCGCCGTGCTCTCCAATGGAACCCTGCACGTCACCGACCACTCGAATGCCGCCGTCACGGGACTGTTCAGCCTGGACGACATGTCGTGGTCGTCGCGCATCTGTGATCTGATGGGTGTCGACGTCGAGATGCTGCCGACCATCGTGCCGTCGAGCGGCGTCGTCGGCCACGCGAGCGCACTCGCCGGTTCGCCGCCGATCGCGTGTCTCGTCGGCGACCAACAGTCCTCACTCGTCGGCCAAGGCTGCATCACGCCCGGCCAGACGAAGATCACCTTCGGCACCGGCGGAATGCTGGACGTCGCCACGGGTCGCCACGCGCCGACGTCTGCGCAACGCTCGTCGGGCGGAACGTTCCCGATCATCGCGCACTCGGATGCCGAGGGCATCGAGTTCGGAGCCGAGGCGATCATGTTGTCGGCCGGCAGCAACGTGGAATGGTTGTGCGAGGACCTCGGACTCATCGAGTCGCCCGCAGACAGCGACGCGATTGCGGCATCGGTGGACTCGAGCGACGGCGTCGTCTACGTCCCCGCACTCCTCGGTCTCGGCACCCCGAACTGGGACTACGGCGCGCGCGGCACGCTGCTCGGCATCACGCGCGGCACGACGCGAGCACACATCGTGCGCGCGGTGCTCGAGGGGATCGCCCAGCGCGGCGCCGACTTGGTGGACGCAGCCAGGGTCGACACCGGATGCACGATCAGCGCACTGCGCATCGACGGCGGCATGAGCCGCAACGCGACCTTCGTGCACGCACTCGCCAATGCCTCGATGCTGCCCGTGGAGGTGTCTCCCGTCACGGAGGCCACGACCCTCGGGGCCGGTTTCCTCGCCGGAGTGGCCGTGGGCACCTGGCAGACGCTTGCCGACGCCGCCACGACATGGGCCCCCACGACCATCGTGGAGCCCACGAGCCCGCTCGATCGCGACCGCTGGCGCGATGCGGTGGGTCGGGCCGCCGGTTGGATACCTGAATTGTCGGGTCTTGACTTCTAGATTATGAGCGCCCCATCGCATCCCGAAAGGAACGTCACCGTGCCCACCGCGCCACTTCGCCGCGCACCAGGAGAACGCCCGAATGCGGCCGACTCTCGGTTGTTGGCCTTCGCACAGAGCGCCGAGCTCGCCGTGCACGACCTCTACGAAAAGGCCATCGAGTCCGGTCGCTTCACCGGTGACGAACTGACCACCCTCGAGCAGTTCGCCGCCCACCACCTCGCCTACGCACAATCGATCAACGGCCTCATCGGCAAGGACGCCACCAACGCGCGCAACGAGGGCGTCTACTCGGCCTATGTAGGCCAGATGACGACCGGTGCCGCGGCCTATCGCACGCTGCAGACCCTGGAGAACACCTTGGTCGCCACCCACACCGACATCTTGTCCAGCTTGGAGAACCACGACGCGGCGACGCTCGTTGCCTCGATCATCACCGTCGAGGCTCGTCACGCAGCGGTCTTCGGCGTGTTGCCGACGCTGAACCTGTCGAGTGCTCTCGACAACACCGCGTCGTCGATCGCCCCTGGCGTGACGGCGACCGTGGAAACGACGGTGGCGCCATGACGATGAACTCACCACTCACCCGGCGCGAACTGTTGCGCCTCGGCGGACTGACGATCGCCGGCACCACCCTGCTCGCCGCATGTGGCAAGCAGTCGAACGTTCCCGAAAGCGCCAACATCGCCAGCATCGGCGACGTGCCACCGACGACGGGACTGCCGGCCGTCGAGGTCACCGACGCGGTGCTCATGCGCACGGCCGCCTCGCTCGAATACAACGCGATCGAGACCTACGAACTGGTGCTGTCGAGCGGACTGCTCACCGGCAACTATGCGAAGTTGTCAGACGCGGTGAAGCGCTTCCGCGATGATCACACCCGTCACGCCGATGCGGTCAACGGACTCGCCGTGCAGCTCGGCGGCAAGGCCGTCACGTGCGGCAACGCACGCATCCGCTCGCTGTACATCGATCCGGCAGTCGCCCTCATCACCGAAGACGGCAACCCCGATGCAGGCGTCGACGTGATCGCACTCGCCCACGGACTCGAGAACCTCGCCACCCAGACCTATCAAGGAGTCGTCGGACTCCTCTCGACCGCACCGCTTCGCGCGGCTGCGATGCGCATCGGCGCCGACGAGGCCCGCCATGCCGTCGTGCTCGCACAGGTGCTGAATCCAGGCTTTGGCGCGGTCGGTCCGACGACCAACGAAGCGACGGGCAAGGCGAACGTGGCCAGCGTGCCGATGGCCTTCGGCGCTCAGTCGAGCGTCCAAGTCTCGATTGGTGCCCCGAACGCCGACGGCGTGAAGACGACGGTGGCGATGGAGACCCCAAGCCTCAATTCGCTCGTCTACGACTACGTCACCTGCTGATCCAGACGGTCGATTCGCGACCGTACACTGACACGCGACGGTGAGCCGGTCGGATGACCGCGGGTCGACGAAAGTCGATCTGAGGAAAGTCGGGGCTTCACAGGACAAAGTGCTGGCGCGAGCCAGGTCGGGGAAACCTGACGTGTGGTGCAACAGAGAGAGACCGCCGATGGATGGCGCCGCAAGGCGACGTCACAGGTAAGGGTGAAACGGTGCGGTAAGAGCGCACCAGCATGCGGAGCGATTCGCATGGCTCGGTATCCCCACTTGAAGCAAGGCCATGCAGAGGGCACGGGCTGTCCGCTCGCCTCCCAGCGATGGGAAGCACCCCTCGGGTAGGTCGCATAGAGGGATGGTCATCGGCTGCGATCACTCGCAGCTACAGAACCCCGCTTACAGACCGACTCACCGTCACCTACTCGCCCCGCTTCAATCGCGGCGGATGGTTCGTCGAGACATAGTGTCGAACCCAAGGGGGAAACATGAACATCGACGTCACCAACCTTCTGCCAGACGACGTGTCGACCTATTCGGGTTTCGGCTTCGTGCGAATCGTGACCGCACTCCT
>CAYSRZ010000045.1:0-7562 GCA_964433615.1 uncultured Acidimicrobium sp.
AAGAAGGTCGCCGCGAAGAAGGCCGCGGAGAAGAAGAAGGCTGAGCTGGCCAAGAGGGTCGCCGCGAAGAAGGCCGCGGAGAAGAAGAAGGCTGAGCTGGCCAAGAGGGTCGCCGCGAAGAAGGCCGCGGAGAAGAAGAAGGCCGAGCTCGCCAAGAAGGCGGCTCGCAAGAAGATCGAAGACGCGCGCAAGGCGCAGGCCAAAGCCAAGGTGGAGGCCAAGCGCGCTGCCGAAGCGGCACGCAAGAAGGCCCAGCGCGAAAAGGAAATCGAGCGTCGACGCGTGGCCGCGGAGAAAAAGAAGGCTCAAGCGGCCCGCGCCAAGGAGCTTGCACTCATTGCCAAGGAGAAGGCCAAGGAGAAGGCGCGCATCGCCGCCGAGAAGGCCGCTGCTCGCGCCGCAAAGGAGCAGGAGCGCATCGCCGCACGTGAAGCCAAGGAGGCCGCACGCAAGGCTGCCGCCGAGGCCAAGGAAGCCGCGCGACTCGCCGCACTGCGCCGCAAGCCCGAGCCGCCACCCAAGGCGACGCACGAAAAGACCGAGTTCCTGGACGGGATCTACGCGACGAAGGACTTCGACCACAAGTTCCTCGCCTCCCAGCGCGAGCTGTTGCTCGAGATGCGCGCGATCCGCACGAACCAGGCGAACCGGCTCGAGGACGAGGCGAACGCACTGATCGAAGACGTGGAGATGGGCGACGTGCAGTTCGACGAGGAAGGTGGCGAGGGCGACACCATGGTCGTCGAGCGCGAGCGCGATCTCGTGTTGTCGGCAGAGGCTCGTCACGAGATCGAAGAGATCGACGCGGCACTCGAGCGAATCAAGGTCGGTGACTACGGATATTCGATCCACAGCGGCCTGCCGATTCCGCGCGAGCGTTTGAAGGCCATTCCGTGGACGCAGGAGTCCGTGCAGGAACGGGTCGGCGGCATCGGTCGTCGATGACCGTCACGAACGACGCGCCGGCAACCGCCAGTCACGCATCACGAACCGCACCGGCACTGCTCGCTGCGGGAGCACTCGTTGTCGTCGACCAGGTGACCAAGTGGTGGGCGCTGTCGGCGCTCGACGACGGCCGGACCATCGACATCGTCTGGACGTTGCGCTTTTCGCTCGCGTTCAACGAGGGGATGGCGTTTTCGCAAGGCGTCGGACTCGGTCGCCTGATCGCGGTTGCCGCGGTCGTCATCGTCGTCGCCCTCGTACGCTCGCTGAAGCGCACGACTGACCCCCGGGCGCGCGTCGCGACGACGCTCATCATCGGTGGGGCCATCGGCAACGTCGTCGACAGGGTGTTCCGAGGCTCGCGGTGGCTCGACGGAGCGGTGGTGGACTTCATCGACTTGCAGTGGTGGCCGGTGTTCAACGTGGCCGACATGTGCATCGTGTGCGGTGCGGTGCTCCTCGCCTGGAGCGTGGTCTTCCCGGCCCGACGAATCGAGTATCCCCGTGCGTGAGGAAGTCTTGCCGAAGGCGCTCGCGGACCAGCGGCTCGACCGCGTCGTGTCGATCATCGCCGACGTCAGTCGGGCAGTCGCCGCTGCCCTCATCGAGGGCTCCGCGGTCAACGTGGATGGTGAGCTCGCCACGTCGGGCAAGGTGAAGGTTCGCGAGGGTCAGCGGATCAGCGTGGACGTGAGTCGCGTGCCGCGCAAGGAGCTACCCGCGGCCGACGAATCGATCGTCCTCGACGTCGTGCACGAAGACACCGACGTGATCGTGATCAACAAGCAGCCGGGCATCGTCGTGCATCCTGGTGCGGGCAATCCGACCGGGACCGTCGTCAACGGCATCCTCGCCCGGTATCCGGAGGTGGCAAGCGTCGGAGATCCGATGCGACCAGGGATCGTGCATCGTCTGGATGCGGGGACCTCGGGGCTGATGGTGGTGGCGCGAACCCAGGTCGCGTATGACTTCCTCGTCGATGCACTCACTCGCCGCGACGTCACCCGCGTCTACAGCGCACTCGTCTGGGGTCACCCGGAGGTCGACGAGGGCGTCATCGACGCACCGATCGGCCGCGACCATCGGGATCCGACGAAGATGGCCGTCGTCGTCGACGGCAAGGTGGCGCGCACGCGCTTCGAGGTCGTCACGCGCTTCGACACCCCGCAGCCCGCATCGCTGGTCGAGTGTCGACTGGAAACCGGTCGCACGCACCAGATTCGCGTGCACCTCGAGTCGATCGGCCATCCGGTCGTCGGGGACGCCGCCTACGGGGGAGCGCGAAGTTCGTTGTCGGCACCGCGACCGATGCTGCATGCGCGACGACTGTCGTTTTCGCATCCGACCACCCACGACACGGTCGACATCGTCGCCGACATGCCCCGTGACATGGCCGAGGTCGTCGGCCGGTGCGGACGGACGAACGTCTAGTGGTGTAGCTCGGGCCAGGGTGCCGAGCCCTGGGCGGCCTGGGCGATCTTGGCGAGCGTGTAGTCGGCGAGGTGAGCGCGCATGTGTTCGCCGGCGACGTTCCAGATTGCGAGCAAGACGCAGTGACCCTCGTGGTCGCAGGCACCGTCTTGGTGTGGTTGACCGAAGTCGCCGAGGGTGATCGGTCCGTCTGCTGCCGCGATGATGTCCGAGAGGCGGATCTCTTCGGGACTCTTGGCGAGCACGTAACCACCGCCGACGCCACGCTTGGACTTCACGAGTCCGGCGCCTTTCAGGACGAGGAGGATCTGTTCGAGATAGGGCTGGGGGAGTCCGGTTCGCGCGGCGATGTCGCGCACGGAGGTCGGACCGGTGTCGTCTTTGTGCAGGGCGAGTGACAGCAGCGCGCGACACGCATAGTCGCCTCTCGTCGAAACTCGCACGTAGGTAGTGTAGGTCGCACGCTCATGACGACCGAAGCGCCCTCGATGCGCATCCCGCAGTATTCAGGCGCGTGCACCGCGAACCTCGTCCCGACGTTGCTGGGACCCACCGGTGTGTCACGGATTCCCGAGTGGATGCCATCTGTGGTGAGCGGCGCACGACGCGTCGTCATGCTCGTGGTCGACGGTCTCGGTTGGCATCAGCTCGCCACACGGCGTTCGATCGCCCCGACGCTTGCATCGATGGTGGGCTCCTCGATCACCACGGTGGCCCCGACGACGACGGTCACCGCGCTCACTTCGATATCGACGGGCCTCGCACCCGGTGAGCACGGAATGATGGGCTATCGCATGGACCTCGGTCGACGAGTGGTGCAGATGCTGCGGTGGGCCGACGAGCGGGGAGACGTGCGCCGAGAGTTTCCGCCCGAGGTGCTGCAACCGACTCCGCCGTTCATGGGTGCGCGGGTTCCGGTGGCGAGTCGTGCAGAACTCGAGGGCACCGCGTTCACCGACGCCCACCTGCGAGGGGCCAAGGCGGTGGGATGGAAGTCGTCGTCGTCGATTCCCGTGATCGTCGAGCGCGAGCTGCGTCTCGGCGCATCCTTCGTCTATGCGTACTACGACGGGGTCGACAAGATCGCCCATGCCTGTGGGTTCGGGGAGTTCTACGACGCCGAGTTGCGTCAGGCCGATCGACTCGTCGGTGACGTGCTTGACGTGCTCGACGAGGACACCGTGTTGATCGTGACCGCCGACCACGGTCAGGTGAGCGTGGGTGACGACCTCGCACCGCCTCACGCAGACGTGTTGCGTCACGTCGCCTACCAGTCGGGGGAGAGCCGGTTTCGCTGGTTGCACGCACGCGGCGGTCGCGAGCACGATCTCGTCGAGGCGGCGCGCGCCCACCACGGTGACTGCGCATTTGTCCTTACCCGCGAGGAGGTGATCGCAGCGGGCGTGTTCGGTTCGCGTGTGACCGACGCCGCGCGTCGTCGACTCGGCGACGTCGCGCTCATTCCCTTCGGCACCCACAGTTTCGAGGATCCGGAGGAGAACGGACCGCACGCACTCGTGTGTCGCCACGGAGCGCTCACCGACGACGAAATCGACGTCCCGCTGTTGGCATCGCGGGGGCGAAAGTGACACAGTGGTAGTCATGTCCGACACCCCCAATTCGTCGCCGAAACCTCAAGCCCACCTCGATGGTGCCCAGGTCGTCGAGCCGACCGAGGAAGTGTTGACCGAATCCGTCACGGCGCCGGCCAAGGTGATGCGCATCGGCTCGATGATCAAGCAGCTGCTCGACGAGGTCCACTCGATGAACTTGGATGCGCCGAGCAGGGAACGCCTCGCGGAGATCTACGAGCGCTCGATCATCGAACTCGGCGAAGCGCTCTCTCCGGATCTCGCCGAGGAGCTGCGCATGCTCGCGTTGCCATTCAGGGACGGAACGATTCCATCCGACAGCGAATTGCGCGTGGCCAAGGCCCAACTCGTCGGTTGGCTCGAAGGATTGTTCCACGGAATCCAGGCGACGTTGTTCGCCCAGCAGATGGCGGCTCGTCAGCAACTCGACCAGATCCGTCAGCTTCCAGGTTCGCAAGGAGCACCGAACGGGGCCCCCGAGCGTCCGGGCAACTACCTCTAGGTCGCACGGCGCCGTCTGAGTCGACGGTTCGCTTCCTCGCGCAGACCCCACTGCTACTGTCGTTCCACTACAGACCACGACAAGGAGGCCCTCGGTGGGGGATTCATTCACCCACTTGCACGTCCACACGGAGTTCTCGATGTTGGACGGGGCCTCGCGTCTCAGTGAACTGGTGGCCAAGGCGAAGGCCGACGGCCAGCCCGCGCTCGGCATCACCGACCACGGCAACATGTACGGGGTCATCGACTTCTACAAGGAGTGCACCGAGCAAGGGATCAAGCCGATCATCGGCACCGAGGCCTACATGGCCCACGAGCACCGCAGTGAACGTCCCTCGCGTCGCGGCCGCATCGACGACACGGGTGGCGAGACCGACACCGGGGGCAAGGTGTACTACCACCTCACACTGCTCGCGGAGAACAACGTCGGGTATCGCAACCTGATCAACCTCTCCAGTCGTGCGTTCCTCGAGGGCTACTACTACCAACCGCGCGTCGACTGGGAATTGCTCCAGACCTACAGCGAGGGTCTGATCGCCACGAGCGGTTGTCTCGGAGGTCACGTGTTGCAGCGCCTCATGCGAGGCGACACCAAGGGCGCCCACGAGTGCGCCGGTCGCCTGCAGGAAATCTTCGGTCGCGACAACTTCTTCATCGAGCTCCAGGACCACGGCCTCGCCGACCAGATCCGCACGAATCCGATGCTCATCGAATTGGCGAAGTCGATCGACGCGCCGTTGCTCGCGACCAACGACACGCACTACACCCATCGCCACGACCACGAGAGCCACGACGCGTTGTTGTGCGTGCAGACCGGGTGCACGATCGCCGATCCGAATCGCTTCAAGTTCGAGGGCACGGAGCACTACTTGAAGACGTCGCACGAGATGCGACATCTGTTCCGCGAGGTGCCCGAGGCGTGCAACAACACGCTGTGGATCGCCGAGCGGGCAGACGTGAAGATCGAGTTCGGCAAGTACGTGTTGCCGGACTTTCCGTTGCCCAAGGGGTTCGCCACCGATCGCGACTACCTCGCGCACCTCACGCTCGAAGGGGCGAAGAAGCGCTGGGGCGACAAACTGCCCAAGGACGTCGCCGACCGACTCACCTACGAGTTGAAGGTGATCGGCGACATGGGTTTTTCGTCGTACTTCCTGATCGTCTGGGACCTCATTCGTTATGCGCGCGAGCACGGCATCCGCGTCGGCCCCGGACGTGGATCGGCGGCCGGCTGCGCCGTGGCGTACTGCCTGAACATCACCAACCTGGATCCGATCAAGTACGACCTGCTTTTCGAGCGATTCTTGAATCCGAGCCGCATCAGCATGCCCGACATCGACATGGACTTCGACTCGCGCTACCGCGACCAGATGATCCGCTACGCGGCCGACAAGTACGGTCGCGATCGCGTCGCCCAGATCATCACCTTCGGCACGATCAAGGCGCGCAACGCGGTGCGTGATGCCGCGCGCGTCCTCGGGTATCCCTATGCACTCGGCGACAAGATCGCCAAGGCGATGCCGCCGGTGGTGATGGGGCGCGACACGCCGATCAAGTACTGCTTCGAACAGGATCCGAAACACATGGCCGGATACCAGGCGGCACAGGACCTGCGCACGCTGTGCGACACCGACCCGGACGTCAAACGTGTCGTCGACGTCGCGCGTGGGCTCGAAGGACTGAAGCGTTCGGTCGGAATCCATGCGGCGGCCGTCGTGATCACCAAGGAGCCGCTCACCGAATACCTTCCGATCCAGCGCAAACCGGAGCAGGGCCAGGATCCCGCCGAGGCTCCGGTCGTCACGCAGTACGAAATGCACGGCGTGGAGGAGCTTGGGCTGTTGAAGATGGACATCCTCGGCCTGCGCAACCTGGACGTCATCTCAGATGCCCAGGCCATGATCCGCGAGCGTCGGGATCCCGACTTCGACATCGACTCGATTCCGATGGACGACGCGACGACCTACGAACTGCTCTCCCAGGGCGACACGATCGGGGTGTTCCAGCTCGAGTCCTCGCCGATGCGGGCGCTGTTGCGGTCCCTCATTCCACGGCGCTTCGAGGACCTCTCGGCGGTACTTGCGCTCTATCGACCGGGCCCGATGGGCGCAAACATGCACAACGACTTCGCCGACTACAAGAACTCGCGCAAGAAGATCCAGTACTTCCATCCGGACGCAGCCGACGTCCTCGGCGACACCTTCGGTCTCATGATCTACCAGGAGAGCGTGATGCGCGTGGCGCAGAAGTTCGCCGGCTACACCCTCGCCGAGGCCGACAACTTGCGCAAGGCCTGCGGCAAGAAGATCCGTGAGGTCATGGAAAAGGAGCGCGACAAGTTCGAGGCCGGTTGCGTCACCGCCGGATACGGAGACGAACTGGGCAAGGAGTTGTTCGACGTGATCGTGAAGTTCGCCGACTACGCGTTCGCCAAGAGCCATGCCTACGGCTACGGGTTGATCTCGTACCAGACCGCATACCTGAAGGCGCACTATCCGGTCGAGTACCTCGCATGCCTGCTCACGAGCGTGAAGGCGAACTACGAAAAGGCCGCGGTCTACCTCGCCGATGCGCGTTCGTCGAAGATCGCCGTGCTCACGCCCGACATCAACAAGTCGGGAGTCGACTTCGAGCCGATCGACAACGCGGGCACGCGCACGATCTCGTTCGGTTTGTCGGCGATCCGCAACGTCGGCGAGGCCCTCGTCGACCAGATCGTCGCGCACCGGCGCGAACACGGCGAGTTCACCTCGTTCTACGACTTCGTCGAGCGTGTGCCGGAACAAGTGCTCAACAAGCGCACGATCGAGTCGTTGATCAAGGCGGGTGCATTCGACTCGCTCGGCCACCCACGCAAGGGTCTGCTGCTCGTCTATGAGCAGATCATCGACGCCACCGTTGCCCGCCGTCGCGAACGTGACCAGGGAGTGATGAGCCTCTTCGGCGATGGCGGGGATGGCGAGGGGGTGTTCTCCGAGAAGCGCGAGATTCCGGCCCTGCAATTCGACAAGTCGGAACAGCTCAAGTTCGAAAAGGAAATGCTCGGTCTCTACGTGTCGGACCATCCGCTCATGGGCATCGAAGGGGCGCTTC
>CAYSRZ010000046.1:0-7528 GCA_964433615.1 uncultured Acidimicrobium sp.
ACCGGGGGTTGAGCACGCATCCACTCGGCGGATTGGCCGGGCTCGGCACTTCACCCCCCAAGCGCACGCGCACGCGCTGGGATCCGTCGATGGCGGGGACGCTGGACACGAGGGCCTCGGTGTAGGGGTGGTGCGGGCCGTTGAACACGGTCTCGGCTGCGCCGAGCTCCATGATCCGCCCGAGATACAGCACCGCGATGCGGTCCGAGATGTAGCGCACGACGCCGAGGTCGTGCGAGATGAACACGTAGCTCACGTTCTCCTTGGTCTGGAGGTCCACGAGCAGGTTCAAGATGTTCGCCTGCACCGACACGTCGAGGGCCGAGGTCGGCTCGTCGCACACCACCAACTGTGGCTTGCCGGCGAACGACCGGGCGATCGCGACGCGCTGCTTGAGTCCGCCCGACAGCTGCGTCGGCTTCACGCTGTGCAGGATCGGGTCGACGCTCATGTCGTTCAGCAGGACTTGCGCGGTGTCTTCGGCCTCGTTGCGCGGTTTGCCGGCGAGCTTTTCGATCGCACGACCGACGATTCGCATCACGGTGTGACGACGGTTGAGTGCCGAGTCGGGGTTCTGGAACACGATCTGGACCGCGCCGACCTCGCTCGGCGAGCGGTCACGCAGCGTCGCACCCAGCGTCGCACCGTTCAACGTGATCACCGAACCCTCGTCTGGTTCGTTGATGCCGAGGAGCGCCTTGGCGAGCGTCGTCTTGCCCGAGCCCGATTCACCGACGAGACCGAGGGTCTCGCCTGCGCGCAGCGCGAGCGACACCGAGGTAAGCACGCGCACGTCGCCGGAGTCCTGGGCGAAGGTCTTGGACAGGTTGGTGATGTTCAACAAGTCTCCCGCGGACGCCGCAGTCGAGGTCGGTGCGCTCGAGCGGGTGCCGTCGACTGCGCGCGGCATGTTCACGGCCTGCTCGTGGAAGAAGCATCGTGCGCGGTGGCCGTTGGCCAACTCGACGAACGGTGGTTGCGAGGTGCGACAGGTGTCCTGGGCGATCGCGCAACGATCCACGAACACGCATCCGGGCAAGGTCGCCCCGAGGGGTGGTGGCGTGCCGGGAATCGTGTCGAGTCGGTCCTTGCGCTTGTGCAGGCCGCCTCGCGGGATGCAGCGCAACAGGCCGACGGTGTACGGGTGGTTCGGCTTGTGCAACACCTCTTCGGTCGGCCCTTCCTCGACGAGGGCGCCTGCATAGAGCACTCCGACGCGATCGCACATCGTGCGGATCACGCCGAGGTTGTGGCTGATGAACAGCACCGCGGTGCCGGTCTCGGCGCGCAGCGCGCGAACCAGGTCGAGCACCTCGGCCTCCACGGTGGCGTCGAGTCCCGTCGTCGGTTCGTCCAACACGAGGAGCCGCGGGTTCGACGCGAGCGCCATCGCGATGATCACGCGCTGGGCCATGCCGCCGGAGAGTTGGTGTGGATAGCGCTCGAGGACCGCCTCGGCGTCGGCGATCTGCACGCGCTTGAGGGCCGCAAGCGACAACTCGCGCGCCTCGCTCGAAGACTTGCCGAGCAACTCGTACACCTCGGCGACCTGGTCGCCCACGCGGATCGTCGGATTGAGTGCGGCGATCGGGTTTTGATACACCATCGAGATTGCGTTCGTGCGCAACTCGCGGATGTCGTCGTCGCCGATCGAGGTGATGTCGCGGCCCTCGAAGTGGATGCTGCCACCGGTGATCGAGCCGTTGCGGGGTAGGTAACGCATCGCGGCGAATGCGGCGGTCGACTTGCCGCATCCGGATTCACCGACGAGTCCGTAGGCCTCGCCCGGCTGGATCGACAGGCTGATGCCGCGCAGCACCTCGCGGTCGATCCCGCGCACGCGGTAGGCGACGCGCAGGTCGCGGAGCTCAAGTGTCGGTTGGGTGCTCACAGCTCGAACGCTTCCGTGATTCCGTCGGCGATCAGGTTGATGCCGATCGCGAGCGTGGCGATCGCGCCCGCGGGGAAGATCGTCGACCACCAGATGCCGCTGAAGATGAGGTTGTAGTGGTCGGCGACCTGCGAGCCCCAGTTCGGCGAGCCGAGTTCGACGCCCACCCCGAGGAACGACAGGGTGGCGATCGCAAAGACCGCATATCCGAGTCGCACGGTGAACTCGACGATGATCGGGGGCAACACGTTCGGCAGGATCTCCTTGAACAAAATGTGCGGCATCCGCTCGGTGCGAAGTTTCGCCGCCGCCACGTAGTCGAGCTCGGCTTCCGACAGCACGGCTGCGCGCACGGTGCGGGCGATGATCGGGGTGAACACGAAGCCGATGATGCAGATCGTGACGACCGACGACGAGCCACCGACCGCCGACAGTGCGAGGAGTGCGAGCACGAGCACCGGCATCGCCGAGATGGCGTCCAAGATGCGCATGATGATCACGTCGAACCAGCCCTTCAAGTATCCGGAGACGAGACCGATGGAGGCGCCGGCCACGGTGCCGAGGATCGTGGCGAGCGAGGCCATCACGATGATCGGTCGCGATCCGACGATGACGCGCGAGAAGACGTCGCGACCGTTGCTGTCGGTGCCGAACCAGTTCGTCGCGTTCGGGGCGAGGTCGGTCTCGACGCCGTTCAAGAATCCGAGTTCGTCCGGGTCGATGCGCACGAGGAACTCGCCGACGAGTGCACACAGCACCCAGAAGACGAGGATTCCTGCGCCGACGATGAAGGCCTTGTTCTTGCGCAGCTGGGCGAGTCGTTCCTTGCGGATCTTGGCCCGCTCCGCGGCGGCCGATTGCTTGAGCGTGGTGTCGGTCATTGTTCGATCTTCTGTCGGATGCGTGGGTTGAGCACGGCGAACAAGATGTCGGCGATGAGCTGCACCGACACGATCACGGTGCCGATGATCAGCACGGAGGCCTGTAGCACGGGGAAGTCGCGGAAGTTGACCGAGTCGAGCAAGAGTCCACCGAAGCCGGGATAGTTGAAGACGATCTCGACGGCCACGAGTCCGCCGATCAGGTACGGAACCTGTGAGGCGACCACTGCGATCGTCGGCAGGAGTGCGTTGCGCAGGATGTGGCGCGTCACTGCCTTGCGCTGCGGGAGGCCCTTGAGCACCGCCGTGCGCACGTAGTCGGAGTCGTACGCCTCGATGACACCAGCGCGAGCGATGCGCGAGATGTAACCGAAGAGCACGAGCATGAGGGCGAGCGCGGGGAGGATCAGGTGGTAGATCACGGAGAAGAAACTCGGGTCGGGTTCGTCGGGGAATGCGTTCACGGGAAGCAGTTCGAACTGCACGCCGACCAGGAATGCGAGGATCACGGCCCACACGAACTCGGGAACCACGGCCGCCGACAGGCCACCCACGGTGAGGATGCGGTCGGTGCGCTTGCCGCGTTTGACGCCGGCAACGACGCCACCCACGATGCTGAGCGGCACGACGAGGAGGAAGGCGAGCGCAGCCAGTCGCAGCGAATAGCCGAGGGCAGGAAGCAGGATCTCGGTGACCGGGGCACGGAACTGCACCGACTCACCGAGGTCGCCGGAGACTGTGCTGGACAGCCAACGCCAGTACTGCACCAAGACCGGCTTGTCGAGGCCGAGTTCCTTTTCCAACGCGATGACGTTGGCGCGCTCGGCGGTGTTGCCGAGGATGCGCTCGGCGGGATTGCCCGGCAACACGTTGGTCATGAAGAAGATCGCCGCGGTGACGAGGAACACGGTGACGAACGCAAGACCAATGCGCTTTACAACGTATTTCCCCACGGCGTCAGCATAGTGAGTTCGCTTTCGTGAACTTCAAACGACTCGACAAACGACAAGAGCCGGTGTGCTTGCGCACACCGGCTCTTGTGACTTCCTGTACTGGATGGATTAGTAGCGGGCTGCTGCCGACTCGAACTGACCCATGCCGTTGGTGTAGAAGCCCTTGAGACCCTTGCGCACCACGGAGGTACGGGTATCGAAGTACACCATGATGTACGGCGTCTCGTCCAAGCAGATCTCCTGGACCTTCTTGGATGCTGCCTTGGCCTTGGCTGGCGTGGTTGCGGTGATGAACTCATCCGCCGCCGCATCGAACTTCGCGCTTGCGAAGTGTGCTGCGTTCCAGTCGCCGGTCGACTTGTAGGCACGCTGGAGGATTTCCACGGGCGATCCGCGGTGTCCCCAGTCGGTGATGCCGAAGTTCGACTCGAGCCAGTAGTTGTTCTCCACCTTCTTCGACTGACGCGAGTCCCATGGGGCCGTGTAGTACGAGTCGGCGAGCTTGACCGTCACGTTGATGCCGATCTCGGCGAGCGACGCCTTGAGGAACGGAGCCAACGCTTCGATGTCGTCGCGGCTGTAGCTGGAGAGGTCCACGTTGAAGCCCTTCGAGCCGGCAGCGGACATGAGGGACTTCGCCTTGGCGATGTCCTTCTTGCGCTGCGGAACCGAAGCATCCTTCGTCGCGTACGCATCCATGATGGAGTCGTTCGCGGCGAGGGCCTGGCCCTTCAAGACGCTCTTGATGAACGCCTCGCGGTCGAGGGTGAGTGCTGCGGCCTGACGGATGCGCTTGTCGGTCGAGAACGGACCGAAGTCGCAACGCAGGTGGGTCGAGATGTGACCAGCCGACGGAACCTTGACGAGCTCTGCCTTGGCCTTGTTGATCTTGGCTGCGGTCGCCGGGGTGACACCGGTGACGGCGTCGAGCTTGCCCGTGACGAGCTGAGCAACTGCGGCTTCCTGCGACTCGAACACCGTGAGGACCAGCTTGTCGAAATACGGCTGGCGCTTTTTGTCCCAGTAGTTGGCGTTCTTGGAGAACGTCGTCTGGGTGCCCTTGGTGTAGGTGTCGAGGATCCATGGTCCACAACCGTTCATCGTGTTCTGCCAGCCCTCGGCACCGCTCTCACCGTTCTTCATGATGAGAAGGCCGTAGCTCGTCGAGCTGAGCAGACCTGGGAACGTTCCGACTGCCGACAGGAGCGAGAACTTCACGGTGAAGTTGTCGACCTTCGTCACGCCATTGGTGTCGAGGATGCCGTTGAACTTGCCGAGCGACTGTGACTTGTTGGCCGGGTTGAGGTGGCTCTTGAACGTCCAGACGACGTCGTCTGCGGTCAGCGCAGAACCGTCGTGGAACGTGATGCCCTTGCGGATCTTGAAGGTCCAGACCTTGCCGCCTGCGGAACCCTTCCAGCTCTCGGCAACGCGGGGAGCGAGCTCGCCCTTGTTGTCCGAAAACGACAGGTACTCACCGACGCAGCAAAGGATCTGCAGTGAGCCCGCGTCTGCGGTGGTGAACGGTGCGGGTGCGTTGGCGATCTTGCCGCTCGACACGCGCAGGGTCTTGACGGCAGCGCTTGCCGCACCTGCACCCACGACACCGGCGACGGGAAGTGCAACTGCTGCACCGGCCGCGGCCGCGCCCTGGATGAAGTGGCGACGCGACACGCTGGTCGACGCGACCTCTGTGGACATGGTTTCGATTACTGACATGTATCCCCCTAGGTAGGTACTACGTAGACCCGTAACCCTAGTCATCCACAGCCACGTTGTGTCAAGGCTGTAGGTGGTTTTCTCGGGTGGAAGACCCGAAAACAGGCGGTTTTGTCCTCCGCTCGGGGCCACCCGACGCCTCGCCGGACACCGAGCGGGGCCCGCACCGCCGACCCCGACCGGCCCCGGGAGGGGCAGGGATTCCCGCTGACCCATACCACTACTAGTACGGTGGGCAACCGTGGTACAGCCCGATGTCACGGTATCCATCGTGCTGTGCGTCCGTTGGTGGCCATGATGTCGATCGACTCCTTGCCACGTGCCCAGACGATCGTCGTCGCCGATGCACATGACGCGGTGTGCGTCTACGGATCGCACCTGTTGCACAGCGCGCTCGACGCCGCAGGGTTGTCTTCGACGTGGCTCGTCACCTCGGCAGTCGATGGCACCCGTCTGCGCATCGAAGACCAGGCGGAACTTCCGACGCACGTGCGGGCGGTGTCAACCCGAGCGGTTGCCGCGACACCGGATCATCTCGCAGCCGCGGATCTCCTCGTTGGCTTCACGAACATGAGGTGGCCCGTCGTCGACCACGTACGGGCATTGCACAGCACGGCACCGGCGGTTGCCCTGTGCAACTTCGTCGCCGAGGCCGATGCCATCCTCGGGGGCACGATGTTGGCGAGCGACCTCGTGGATGCGGCCATGCGCCATGCACTCACCAAACCGTCGATGACGTGCGAGATGTGCCAGCACCCGATCTCGAGTGACGACTTTTGGACGAACCTTGCGGACGTCTGTGCGCAGTTCGCGACGCTCGCGAAGCGCGTCGCGCGGTAGGGGCCTACTTCAGAAAGTCGGACGGTTTCACGCCGAGGGCGACACCGAGGCGAACGAGGGTGTCGAGCGCGGGCGAGAAGTGTCCGTTTTCGATTCGGTTGATGGTCTTGCGATCGATGCCGGCGGATTCGGCCAGGGCAGCCTGGCTCAATTCGGCGGCAGTACGCAGTTCGTAGAGCCGGTTGGCGAGCACCTTGCGCATTGACGAGACGTCGCGCTTGAGGGTGTTCTCCGGCAGCTTCTTGGTAGCGGTTTTGCTCATTGAACGAGCATATTGCAAATTCGGACAACTGTCCGACAATTGGGTCACAGAGGGATAAAACAACTCTCGTATGCTCATTTCATGCGTCTTGGCGTGCTCACCGGGGGAGGTGACTGCCCAGGGTTGAACGCGGTCATCCGCGCCATCGTGCGCAAGGCCGAGACCCAGCACGGCGACGAGGTGATCGGCTTCTACGACGCCTGGGACGGGGTCATGGAGCAGCGTCACGTGCGCCTCGACACCGCCCAGGTTCGCGGCATCCTGCCTCGTGGCGGCACCATCCTCGGCACCCGTCGGGGTGGGCCGTTCGACACCCCCGACGGGGTGGATCGGGTCAGGGCCGCGTTTCGCGACCTTCGCCTGGATGCCCTCGTCGTGATCGGCGGCAACGGCTCGCTCACGGTTGCCTCGATGCTCGCCGACGACCACGGCCTGCCGATCGTCGGAGTTCCCAAGACCATCGACAACGACGTCGTTGGCACGGACGCGACGTTCGGATTCCAGACCGCGGTGCAGATCGCCACCGATGCCATCGACCGACTGCACACGACCGCCGAGAGCCACGATCGCGTGATGGTGGTCGAGGTGATGGGTCGTGACACGGGATGGATTGCGATGCAGGCCGGCATCGCAGGCGGAGCGACGGCGATCGTCGTGCCCGAGGTTCCCTTCGACATCGAAGAACTTGCGGCCATCGTGACGCGCCGTCACGAACGCGGTCGATATGCCTCGGTGGTCGTCGTCGCCGAGGGCGCCCGCCCCAAGCCGGGGACGCTGACTCTGCCTCCGCGATCCAACGATCGCTACGGCAACGAAACCCTCGGGGACCTGTCCCATCTCATCGGCGCCGAGCTCTCCAGGCGCACCGGATACGAGTCGCGCGTCGTGCAACTCGGCCACATCCAGCGCGGCGGCACGCCGACGAGCTACGACCGGGTGCTCTCCACGCGCTTCGGTCTCGCCGCAGTCGACCTCGTCCACG
>CAYSRZ010000047.1:0-7527 GCA_964433615.1 uncultured Acidimicrobium sp.
ACTGGTTGCCGCCGTCGAAGTCGTATCTGTGCACCTATCTTTCGAATTGGATCGCCGTGAAGGCCCGCTGGGGTCTGTCGATGGACCAAAGCGAGTGGGGCAGGGTGAAGAACCTGGTGACCGGTTCGTGCCCCGGCCTCACGATCGCCGCCTGGCCCGGCCTTCCGACGTCGCCGGCCACGACGACCACGACGAGACCGAACGTGCCGCAGGGTGGCTCGACCGTGACCACGAGTCCGGCCAACCCATCGACCACGAAGCCATCGAGCGCCACCGCGCCGACCACGACGTCGGCAGTGCAGTCCACGACGTCGACCGTCTCGTCGACCCCGGGAGTCTCCAGGGTGTATCCGGGTGCGTGGTGTTCGCCGGAGGGCGCGACGGGCACCTACACCAACGGCAAGACCTACGTGTGTTCGAAGACCAACCAGAGCGGAACGCCCTATTCGGATGGCCGCGCTCGTTGGCGTCAGCCATAAGGCGCAATCGGTCGTTTCCGGCGTTAGCCTTGCGACCCTATGTCGAAGAAGACCAAGAAGCGCAAGGCGCGCCTGCGCCGCTCAAAGGCGAACCACGGCAAGCGCCCGAACATGGGGCGCGGCTAACCACGCCGTGTAGCCCTCGTCGCTGACGATGGCGCGCATCACCCAACTCACGGTCGGCGGTTCACCCGCCGCTTGGTCATCCCTCGGTTTTTCTCTCGATGACTCTCGTTGCACGTTTGGCGACGTCGTCGTGCGCATCGACTCGGACTTCGAGCCCGGATTCGTGTCGTGGACGCTTGGACAGGCTGCGGTGTCGGAGTCGCCGGACGGACTCGTGACGACCTTCGACGACCGCGTGGTCGCACGTGCATCGACCTCTTCGATCATCGACGTCCTCGGCATCGACCACGTCGTCGTGATGACGAACGACTTGGAGCGCACCACGTCGGCGATCTCGCGTGTCACCGGCGAGCCACTCAAGCGCGTGCGCGAGGCGGGCGATGGCATACGTCAGGGATTTCATCGTCTGGGCTCGGTCGTCGTCGAGGTCGTCGAGAACGTGCGCGTGACGCAGACGCACCTGTGGGGCTTCGTGCTCACCGTCGGCAATCTCGACGACGTCGTTGCCCACATGGGACCGGACGTGATCGGGTCACCGCGCGACGCGGTCCAGCCGGGTCGGCGCATCGCGACCATTCGCTCTGGCGTCGGTCTCGGTGTGCCCGTCGCGTTGATCACGCCGGATGCGTGAGCGTCAGTAGTCGTCTGCGTCCGGGTCGTTGCGCCTGGCGATGAAGGCCGCACCCTCGTCGCAGGTGTCGGCGAGCGGACACCAGTAGCACGCGGTGCACGGCCGAAGGTTCGGTTCGCGATCCTTCAGTTGCACTTCGGCGATCTGGCGGATGCCGTCGATCGTCTTGCGCAAGGCCGCCTGGAGCACGCCCTCGGTGACGTCCTCGGTGTCCGCACGTGCGGTTTCGAGCGAATATGTGGCAAGCATGCGTGGAGCGACGCCCGCGCGCAACGACTCGACGAGGGCGTAGAAGCGCAGTTCCTCGCGGTGGTTGGGATAGACGCGACCCGACTTCATGTCGACGATGACCTTGGAGCCGACCGCGCCGAGCGTCAAATCTGCGCGCGTCGACAGGTTGATCCTGCCGTCGAACAGCTCGACTCGAGCGGAGCTCTCAAGTACTGGGCGCCACGAATTCTTGAGTGGCGGGAAACACTCGTCGAACTTGGAGTAGGCGTCGATTGCCATGCTGCGCAACTGTGCGCGCTCGGCGGGCGAGAGTCGTTCGATGAACTCACCCGCGCTGCGTTCGTCATCGGCCAATTGGGCGAGGGCTTCGTCGACCACGTCGCCCGGAGTCGGATCGCCGCGCCAGTTGATGCCGAGCTCGATCGCCTTGTGCAGAACGGTGCCCTTCACGTTGCGCAGCGTCCATTCGAAGGAGTCGAGGGACGCGACGAAGTTCGTCTCGCAGCCGTGGATCGCCGTCAACTTGCCTTTGCTGATCCACAACGGCTTGTCGGGCGTGAAGCGCTCGGCCACGTCCGCGAGCGACTCGCGCAGTTGCTCGGAGACCGCGACGACGATCGACGCTGGCAATGGCTCCCAGCCGTGGGGCTTGCCGAGCGCGTCCACGACGGCCTGCTGCATCGGGTTCAAGGTCTCGGCGCTCGTCACCGCCTCACTCTGTCACACGGGTGTGTGATGCTGTCGCCATGACGGGTGGAACGACGATGATGTTTGCATCAGCCGCTCGCTTCCTGTCGAACGAGGCACAGCGATTCGGTCTAGACGCCCCTGGGTTTCGCAGCCCTCCTCGAACCCTCGGCGTGCAGCGAAGCCTGCGCCGTACCGAGCATGGTTGCGTCGTCGCGGTGCTCGTGCGCGATCGCCCGTTCGTCGCGGTTCTCGCCGACATGATCGAAGGAGTGATCGTCGCCAACCGCCTCGTCCCGCCCGACGCCGACGTCGTGCGCACCGCGCTCTGGGAGTCGCTCGTGTCCGCAGGATTCGTCGACGTCGATGCCACGAGCCCGGAGACCCGCGTAGCCTGAAACAGGCGCCCGGGTGGCGGAATGGTAGACGCGGGGGGCTTAAACCCCCCTGACGAGAAATCGTCGTATCGGTTCGAGTCCGATCCCGGGCACTTTTCGCGCGTCAATTGCGTTCATCGTCGGCCAGAATGGAGAGATGACCGCCGTGCGCGACCTGCGTGCATCGATGGAGGCACAGGCCTCGCAGATGCTCGCCGACGTCGAAGCGTTCGTCAACATCGAGTCTCCGTCGCACGAAGTCGACGACCTGCGGCGCAGCGCACAGTTCCTCGCTGCGTTGATGGAACGAGTCCTCGGCTCGTCACCGAAGTTGGTCGACTCATCCGAGGGTCCGCACGTGCATTGGAAGGGAAGCGACGACACCCGGGTGCTCGTCGTCGGTCACCACGACACCGTGTTTCCAAAGGGCACCGTGGCGCGCCGGTCGTTCTCTCGCGACGGAGACGTCGCCCGCGGCCCGGGCATCTTCGACATGAAGGCCGGCATCGTGCAGGCGATCTACGGTCTCGGCGCGATCGATGAGCGACGCCACGTCGAGATCCTGATCACTGCCGACGAAGAGGTCGGTTCCTATGCATCACGAGAGTTGATCGAGGAGCGTGCACGTGCGACCGGTCACGTGCTCGTGATCGAGCCGTCGGCCGATGGTGGTGCACTCAAGGTCGCACGCAAGGGTGTCGGCACGTTCCGCGTCGACATCGCTGGCAAGGCATCACATGCAGGTTTGGAGCCCGAAAAGGGGATCAACTCCCTCGTCGAGCTCGCCGCACAAGTGCAGGCGATCACGACGATCGCCCGTCCCGAGATCGGCACGACCGTCACGCCGACGGTGGCGAGTGCGGGAACGACGGAAAACGTCGTGCCAGCCGCCGCGCACATCATCGTCGACACCCGCATCAGCGAGCCCAGCGAAAAGGCACGTGTCGAGGCCGCATTCGCGTCGCTCGCGCCGACCGTGACCGGTGCGTCGGTGAGCGTGAGTGGTTCGATCAATCGACCGCCGATGCATGAGTCGAGTGCAGCCGGATTGTTCGCGCTCGCCAAGAAGGTTGCCGACGAACTCGGGATCGCCGATCTTCGTGGCGTCGCAGTCGGTGGCGGGTCTGATGGCAACTTCACCGCTGCGATCGGCATCCCGACGCTCGACGGGTGTGGCGCGGTCGGCGGTGGGGCACATGCCGACAGCGAACACGTCGTGATCTCGACGATGCCCGAGCGTGCCGCGTTGCTCGCGGGGATCGCGCGAGCGATCGTGGCGTCGAACTAGTCGAGTTCGAGCAGCCCGCCGCCACCGAGGGTTCCGGCGGCGCGATATTCGTCGATCTTGGCGCGCGTGTCCTGGATGTCGAGGTTGCGCATCGTGAGCTGGCCGATGCGATCGAGCGGACCGAACGCGGCATCCTCGACACGCTCCATGCTCAGGCGCTCTGGCGCATACGTGAGGTTTGGGCCGCTCGTTTCGAGGATGGTGTAGTCGTCTCCGCGACGCAGTTGCAACGTGACGGTCCCGGTGACGAGTGAACCCACCCAACGCATGAGTGGCTCGCGCAACATGAGTGATTGGGGGTCGAACCAGCGACCTTCGTAGAGCAGTCTTCCGAGTCGGCGCCCCATCTGGCGGTAGTTCTCGAGGGTGTTTTCGTTGTGGATCGCGGTCAAGAGTCGCTCGTAGGCAACGTGCAGGAGTGCGAGTCCGGGGGCTTCGTAGATGCCGCGGCTCTTGGCCTCGATGATGCGGTTCTCGATCTGGTCGCTCATTCCCAGCCCGTGGCGACCACCGATGCGATTGGCCTCGTGCACGAGTTCGACCTGCGAAGAGAACTGTTTCCCGTTGAGCGCAACCGGCCAGCCCTCGCGGAACTCGACGGTCACGTCCTCGGGAGCGATCGCTACCGATTGGTCCCAATGTGCGACGCCCATGATCGGCTTCACGATGTGCATCGATGTCGACAACTCCTCGAGTTGCTTCGCCTCGTGCGTGGCGCCCCAGATGTTGGCGTCGGTCGAGTAGGCCTTTTCCGCCGAGTCGCGATAGGGGAGATTCTTCGAGGTGAGGAACGCACTCATCTCCGCGCGTCCACCCATTTCGCGAACGAACGTCGCATCGAGCCACGGCTTGTAGATGCGCAGGCTCGGATTGGCGAGGAGCCCGTAGCGGTAGAAGCGTTCGATGTCGTTTCCCTTGTAGGTACTGCCGTCGCCCCAGATGTCGACGCCGTCGTCCTTCATCGCCCGCACGAGCAGCGTGCCGGTGACGGCGCGGCCGAGCGGCGTGGTGTTGAAATACGTCTTTCCCGCGGTCGTGATGTGGAACGCACCGCACTGCAACGCGACGAGTCCTTCGTGTACGAGTTCCGTCGCGCAATCGACCAGGCGGGCCTTCTCCGCGCCGTACTGCACGGCGCGTGCGGGGACGCCGGCGAGGTCCGGCTCGTCGGGTTGGCCGAGATCCGCGGTGTAGGCATAAGGCAGCGCACCTTTTTCGCGCATCCACGCCACCGCCGCCGAGGTGTCGAGTCCGCCGGAGAACGCGATGCCGACGCGCTCACCACTCGGCAGAGAGGTCAACACTTTGGCGTTCGATGCGGAGCTATCGGGCATGGTTCAACGGTACAGACCCTGCACGGTCAAACGCGACCGCTTTAGCGTCGCTCGAGGCCCGCGAACGTGGCGAGCGCGACGAAGAGTGCGCTCAATGCGACGATGCCCTCGAGCAGGGCGACTCCTGGTGACGACGTGACGTCACCTGCCGCGAAACCCGCGATCACGAACGCGGCGACGACCCCGCAGATTGGAACGAATCGGCTGGCCCGAAAGGCGAGTGCGACGGTGGCTGCTGGAAAGACGAACGGACCGAGCCAGACGATGAACAGCATCGGGTCGGATTCGGGGCCGACCCACCACGCCGGCTTGCCGACGTTGCGTCCGGTGACGATCGCGGCGATGAGCGCTGCGACGACCACGATCCACGAGACGACGGTGACCTTCGCCCACGTGGACGAAAGGCGCGTGTGCGGTGGTCGTGGGGGCGTCGTCGTCATCGCACGTGAGGATACAACTCGGGCCCATCCAGTTAGCCTGACCTGCGATGTCGACGCCACGCTTCGGCCGATTCTCGGTGTTTTTCCCGATGTGGAACGAGGAGGAATACCTGCAGCGTGCGTTGAACGCCGCCACGGAGCTCGGCGACGAGCTCGTTGCCGCCGGCACCGTGGCCGACTACGAGATGATCATCGTCAACGATGCTTCCACGGATGCCACGCCGCGACTCGCAGACGAGGCGGCACGGGCGAACCCGCGGGTCAAGGTGGTGCACCACGCGACCAATCGCAAACTCGGTGGGTCGATCAAGTCTGGGTTTGCCGCGGCGACCGGTGACGTCGTGCTGTACACGGATGCCGACTTGCCGTTCGACATGCGCGAGGTGCACAAGGCGCTGCGTTTGATGGGACAGTACGAGGCCGACGTCGTCGCTGCATATCGGTTCGATCGAACGGGCGAGGGATACGTGCGCGTCGTCTATTCGTTCTTCTACAACCTGCTCGTGCGGGTGCTCTTCGGGTGTCGATTCCGCGACGTCAACTTCGCATTCAAGCTCGTCCGTCGATCGGTGCTCGAGCGCGTGGAGCTGCATAGCGAGGGATCGTTCATCGACGCCGAGCTGATGGTGAGTGCGCGCAAGCTCGGGATGAACGTCGTCCAATTCGGTGTCGACTACTTCCCACGTACGCGTGGCGTGTCCACGCTCAGTTCGCCGTCGGTCATCGTGAAGATCCTGCGCGAGGCCTTCGCCCTGCGCTCGGCGTTGAACTCCCTCGACTCTGCGACATGAACGACCCCTTCTACGACGATCTCGGCCCGACCGACTACGAGGCGAGCCTCTATGACCGATGGCGGCCGGCGCTGTTTGCCTTCGCCGTGTTGCTGACCGTCGTCGCGATCGCCGTCACGCGCAACTCCTCAGGCAACGAAACGACCAACGGATCGAACCCCGACGTGATCGTCGACTCCTCCGGCGTGCCGCGGGTGACGGTCCCGCTCACTCGCACCCTGCGCGACGGGATGAAGGGCGACGACGTGCTGCGGTTGCAGGAGCGACTCGCCGAATTGAAGTTCGATCCGGGTCCGCGCGACGGCGTGTTCGGTCAGAACACGATCCAGGCGGTGTGGGCGTTCGAGAAGTTGGTGTTGGACGTTCCGCGCGAGGACGCCAAGGGTGAAGTGACGCCGTCGATGTGGGCGATCATGGAGTCGGACCTGAAGATCCAGCCGCGTCGCGTGCCCGACAGTCCGCGACACGTCGAGATCGACCTACCAAAGCAGGTGATGACGGTGTTCCAAGGTGGCGTGCCGACGCTCATCACGCACATTTCGACCGGGTCGAACGAAAAGTGGTGCGAGGAGGTCACGATCGACCCGGGCGAGGACGGCAACAACACGCGCGAGCAGATCAAGCGGGGCATCTGTGGCGATGCGATCACGCCGCCGGGGATCTTCTACTTCTACAACCGCAAGCAGGGGATGAGGGAGTCCAAGCTCGGCACGATGTACAACCCCGTCTATTTCAACTACGGCATCGCCGTGCACGGCGCGATCCTCGTGCCGCTGAAGCCGGCATCGCATGGATGCGTGCGCATCCCGATGTCGGTGGCGCGCTACTTCCCGGCCCTCGTCGAATACGGCGACCGCGTCTACGTCTTCGATGGGATCAAGGAGCCGGAGGAGTACGGCTCGCCGCCACCGCCGTGGGACAGGCCGGACCCGAACTACACGACGACGACCTCCTCGGTCGCCCCGACGACGACCGTCAAGGGTGCGACCACGACGACGCCCACGCAGACGACGCTGCCGTAGTAGACAGGTCGACGATGGAGCGCATCCACTACGACGAGTTCGCGATGTTCGGAGAGAACGTCGCTGAATACGGTCTTGCTGCCTCGCCGAATCCGGTCGTATCTCGCGTGTCGACGACGCT
>CAYSRZ010000048.1:0-7522 GCA_964433615.1 uncultured Acidimicrobium sp.
CTACGCCCAGCGCGAGACCGAGATGGGCGAGTCGACGATGCGCGAGGTCGAGCGTCAGGTCATGCTCCAGATCATCGACCAACGTTGGCGCGAGCACCTCGAAGAGATGGACTACCTGCAGGAGGGAATCAACCTGCGCGCCGTTGGCCAGAAGGATCCGCTCACCGAGTGGCAGCGCGAGGGCTTCGAGATGTTCGGGGCACTCATGACCGGCATCGCCCAGGACTTCGTGAAGTACGTGATGCACGTGCAGGTCGTGCGCAACGACGTGCCTGCACCGGTCGTGCAGAACGTGCAGGAGTCGGCCTTCGACGCCGACACCCTCGGCGCGTTCGCCACCGGCGGCGATGCCGAGCCGGCGCCGGTGCAACAGACGCAAAAGACGGTCGTGAAGGACGCCAACGACTGGTCGGCGACGCCCCGCAACGCGCCGTGCCCGTGCGGGTCGGGCAAGAAGTACAAGCTGTGCCACGGGCGCAACTAGGCCGGACGTCGTCGCATGCGTGACTTTTCCTTCGACTTGGCCGAGGTGCGCCGTCGCGTGGACGAGGCCGCCGCCTATCTCAAGGTTGATGCGTCACGTGCCCGTCTCGCCGAGCTGGAACTCGAGGTCGCCAAGCCCGACCTGTGGAACGAC
This sequence comes from uncultured Acidimicrobium sp., assembly GCA_964433615.1. Taxonomy (GTDB): domain Bacteria; phylum Actinomycetota; class Acidimicrobiia; order Acidimicrobiales; family Ilumatobacteraceae; genus UBA3006. Next base: position 638 of record CAYSRZ010000048.1, read on the forward strand.
CAGGAACACGCCAAGCGCGTGAACACCGAGTACTCGAACCTGAAGTCCGACCTGGACGAGTTCACCGCGCTCGCGGGAGCGGTCGACGACCTCGAGGTGCTGCACGAGATGGCCCGTGAGGTCAACGACGAGTCCCAGGAGCCCGAACTCGACTCCGGCATCGCCTCCGTGCGCGCACAACTCGATGCACTCGACTTGCGCAGCCTGTTCACGGGTGAACACGACGAGGCCGATGCGATCGTGCAGATCAACGCCAAGGACGGCGGCGTGGACGCACAGGACTGGAGCGAGATGCTGTTGCGCATGTATCAGCGCTGGGCGGAACGCAAGGGGTTCACCGTGGAGATCGGCGACGTCTCGCAGGGAACCGAGGCCGGCATCTTGTCGGCCGACTTCACCGTGCGCGGTCGCTATGCCTACGGACTCCTCACGTCCGAGCGCGGCACGCACCGACTCGTTCGCATCAGTCCGTTCGACAACCAGGGTCGGCGCCAGACGAGCTTTGCCACCGTGCAGATCTGGCCCGTGCTCGAGGAGGTCGACGTCGAGATCAACGAAAGCGACATTCGCATGGAAGTGTTCCGTGCATCTGGTGCCGGTGGTCAGCACGTGAACAAGACGTCGTCGGCAGTGCGACTGATCCACGAACCGACGGGACTCGTCGCATCCTCGCAGCAGGAACGCTCGCAGCTGCAAAACCGAGAGAACGCGTTCAAGCGACTGAAGACGATGGTCGCCGCACGCATCGAAGAGGAACGCGAGGAAGCGTTGCGCAAGATCGCGGGCAAGTCGGCGACGGTCGGGTGGGGAACGCAGATTCGTTCGTACGTGATGCAGCCGTATCAAATGGTCAAGGACCTGCGCACCGACACCGAGAGCGGCAACGTCGCCGCGGTGCTCGATGGTGACCTCGATTCGTTCATGGAGGGCTACTTGCGGTGGCGACGTGCGGGGTCCGAGGCCTAACTAGGATGGTCTTTCGCCTCAGGAGAGGAACGTCATGATCCGCCTGGACAACGTCACCAAGAAGTACGGCTCGGAGACCGTCGCCGTGCGCGACGCGACCTTCGACGTCGCCAAGGGTGACTTCGTGTTCCTCGTCGGACCCTCAGGTTCTGGCAAGTCGACCATCCTGCGCCTCATCAACCGCCAAGAGGTCGCCGACCGCGGGGACGTCTGGGTGGCCGGGCGCAACGTGAACGAGATGCCAGATTCCCGCGTGCCCTACCTGCGCCGCAGCATGGGCAACGTGTTCCAGGACTACAAACTGCTGACGAACAAGACCGTGTTCGAAAACGTGGCCTTCGCCCTCGAGGTGATCGGCAAGCCCCGCCACATGGTCGCCCGCCAGGTTCCGATCGTGCTCGACCTCGTCGGTCTCGCCGGCAAGGAAGACCGGTTCCCGCACCAGCTCTCCGGCGGTGAGCAGCAGCGCGTGTCGATCGCGCGCGCGTTCGTCAACCGTCCGCTCATCCTGCTCGCCGACGAGCCGACCGGAAACCTCGACCCGGCGACGGGCGAGGGGATCATGGCGCTCTTGGACGAGATCAACCAGACGGGAACGACGGTCGTCATGGCGACCCACGACCATCGCGTCGTGAACGCGATGCGACGACGAGTGATCCAGCTCGACCGAGGCGTCATCGTGCGCGACCAGGAACGCGGGGTGTACGAATGATCGCGCGCATCGCCTATGCGTTCCGCGAGATGTGGGCGAGTTTCCGTCGCAACCTCACGCTGACGGCTGCCGCGATCTTGACGTCGGCGATCGCGTTGCTCCTCGTCGGCACCACCTTCCTCATCCAGCGCGCGTTCGAGAACCTCCTCGTGCAGTGGCGCGGGGACGTCGAAATGATCGTGTTCGTGCGTAGCGACGCGACCCCCGAGCAGATCACGCTGATCGGCGACACCATCAAGTCGGCACCGACCATCATCGACGTCGAGAAGCTGCAGTACCTGGACAAGATCCAGACCTACGAAGAGGCAAAGCGCATCTTCGCGGGTGATCCGGTCACCCTCAGCCTGCTCACGCCCGAGAACATCCCGTCGCAATACAAGGTGGTTCCGATCACCGACGATCCCGCACTCGTGCGCTCGCTTTCCGAGCAGTATCGCTCGTTGCCAGGTGTCGAGGACGTCGCGCTCGCCGAGGACGAGTTCCAGGTGATCTCGACGTTGTCGCGCTTCGTGCGCACGGTCACCCTCGTGATGTCACTCGTGCTCCTCGTCGTGGCCGTCGGGTTGATCTGGAACACCATCCGCACCGCGATGTTCGCGCGACGCCGCGAGATCGAGGTGATGAAGCTCGTCGGTGCGACCAACTGGTTCATCCGCATTCCGTTCATGCTCGAGGGACTGCTGCAGGGCCTCCTCGGGGCGGTCGTGTCGTGCGGTGGGCTGTGGGTGTTGAACTCGGCGTGGAACAACGGCGTCGCCGGATTCAAGCCCGGCACGGGGATCTCCTCGCTCGTCGTGCCCTCGAGCTACCTGTCGAGCGTGATGGTCATCCTGCTCGTCGTCGGTGCAGTGGTCGGAGCCGTCGGTTCGGCGATCGCCGCCTCGCGCTTCCTCGACGTCTAGGCGCACACCCGTCACCACCTAGGGTTTGGCCATGGCCTTTACCGAGATCGACTACGACGTGCGCGAACGCATCGCCACGATCACGCTCAACCGTCCCGACAAGCTGAATGCGTTCACCGGCACGATGATGCGCGAGTTGATCGAGGCGTTCGACCGGGCGGATGCCGACGACGACGTGCGCGTCGTGATCGTCACCGGGGCCGGGCGCGGGTTCTGCGCCGGAGCGGACCTCTCGGGTGGTGGGGACACGTTCAACGACGGCTCGCTGTCGACCGATGCTGCGACGACGTTTCGTCGCGACGGTGGTGGCACGGTGACCCTGCGTATCTTTGCCATGCACAAGCCGGTGATCGGTGCGATCAACGGTCCGGCGGTCGGAATCGGCGCGACGATGACCCTGCCGATGGACGTGCGGCTCGCATCCACGAACGCCAAGATCGGATTCGTCTTCACCAGGCGCGGCATCGTTCCCGAGGCCTGCTCGAGTTGGTTCCTGCCTCGACTCGTCGGCATCGCCCAGGCCCAGGAGTGGGTGATGACGGGACGCGTGTTCGCCGCCGAGGAGGCCAAGACGGGTGGACTCGTGCGCAGCGTGCATGCGCCGGAGGAGTTGTTGGCTGCGGCGAGGGAACTCGCGCGCGAGATCGTCGAGAACACCGCGCCGGTCTCGGTCGCGCTCGCTCGCCAGATGATGTGGAGGATGCTTGGCGCATCGCATCCGATGGAGGCCCACCGTGTGGACTCCCGCGGCATCCAGATCCGCGGTCGTTCCAACGACGTGAAGGAAGGCGTGATGAGCTTTTTGGAAAAGCGTCCCGCGACGTTCGTCGACTCGGTCTCGAGCGACCTGCCCGACATCTTTCCTGGCTGGACGGAGCCCGAGTTCTTCTGATGTCGCTCTACGAACGGGTCGGTGGGGACGAATTCTTCGTTCGCCTCGTCGACCGCTTCTACGACGGAGTCGCGACCGACGAGGTACTGCTTCGTCTGTATCCGGAGCAGAGCGACTTGACCGGTGCGCGCGAGCGGCTTCGGTTGTTCCTCATCCAGTACTGGGGTGGACCGACGACCTACAGCGACGAGCGGGGACACCCGCGACTGCGCCAGCGTCACTTTCCCTTCGCCATCGGTTCCCTCGAGCGAGACCGGTGGCTCGTGCACATGTTGGCGGCCGTCGACGAGGTCGCAACGAGCGAGGACGTGCGAGCGGAGATCGCCGAATACATGGTGCGTGCCGCCGAGCACATGGTCAACGTCGAGGGCTGATCAGCGCAACGCGAAGCAGGCGATGCCTGCGGCGATCGCGACGTTCAGCGAGTCGACCCCATCGCGCATGGCGATTCGCGCGAGTGTCGAGCACGATTCCGACATGTCGCTCGACAGCCCGCTGCGTTCGGAGCCGAGCACGAGCGCTCGCGGGGAGTCGGAGTGCGACAACGTCGAGATGTCGACGACCGCTCGCGTGGGGTGCGAGGGAGTGAGGCCGATCGACTCGAATCCGTGGGACGCAAGGAGCGAGACGAGTTCCGTCGTCGACTGGTAGCGCGCATGCGGGAGAACGAACGTCGTTCCCATCGCCACGCGCAGTGCGCGGCGGGCGAGGGGATCGCTCGAGGTGGAATCCAGCACGAGCCCGTCCCAGCCGAGCGCGGCGGCACTGCGCACGATCGAGCCGACGTTGCTCGGGTTGTCGACGCCGTCGACGACGACGAGTCGACGCGACGACGCGACGAGTTCACCCAGGTCGATTACGGCTGGCCGCTTGAACAGCCCGATCGCGTCGAGCGGAACGCCGAGGCCGGTCACCTCGCGACGGATGTCGGCGGAGGCCACGAGCGTCGTACCACCTGCGTCGTGCACGCGTCGTGAGAAACGGGTGGCGGTCTTCGGATCGCACAGCACGACGTCGGGGACGCATCGTGCATCGAGTGCGCGTTCGACGACGAGGTCGCCCTCGGCGATGAAGCGGCCTTCCGTATCGGGGCTACGCCTCTGGGCGATGGTGGTCAGCTGGCGCTCACGCCAGCGAAACGCATCGAGCCGCGGATCGTCGGCGCTGTCGACCTCGACGATCATGGCGCCTAGAAGTGCCAGGGGTAGTCGTCCCAGTTGGGGTCGCGCTTGTCGAGGAACGCGTTGCGACCCTCTTCGGCCTCGTCCGTCATGTAGGCGAGTCGTGTGGCCTCGCCAGCGAAGACCTGCTGGCCGACGAGACCGTCGTCGATCAGGTTGAACGAGAACTTGAGCATGCGCTGGGCCGTCGGGCTCTTACCGTTGATCTCCTTGGCCCACTGCAGGGCGGTGGCTTCGAGTTCGGCGTGCGGCACGACGGCATTCACCATGCCCATGCGATGGGCGTCGTCGGCCGAGTATTCGCGACCGAGGAAGAAGATCTCACGGGCGAACTTCTGGCCGACTTGGCGCGCGAGGTATGCGGAGCCGAATCCGCCGTCGAAGCTCGCGACGTCGGCGTCGGTCTGCTTGAAGCGCGCGTGTTCCTTGCTGGCGAGCGTGAGGTCGGCGACGACGTGCAGGCTGTGGCCGCCGCCCGCCGCCCAACCCGGGACCACGCAGATGACGATCTTTGGCATGAAGCGGATCAGTCGCTGGACCTCGAGGATGTGCAGGCGACCGCTACGTGAGGCATCGATCGTGGATGCGGAGTCGCCGCTTGCGTACTTGTAGCCGTCCTTGCCACGGATCCGTTGGTCGCCCCCGCTGCAGAACGCCCAGCCGCCGTCCTTCGGCGAGGGCCCGTTGCCGGTCAACAACACGCAACCGACGTCGGTGGTCTGGCGTGCGTGGTCGAGCGCGCGATAGAGCTCGTCCACCGTGGACGGCCTGAACGCGTTGCGCACCTCGGGTCGGTTGAATGCGATGCGCACGGTTCCGTGCGCCTTGGCGCGGTGGTAGGTGATGTCTGCGAAGTCGAATCCCGCCACTTCGTCCCATTGGGATGCATCGAAGATCTCGGAGACGTTCGCGGCCATGTCTCCATTGTCGCAGGGGATCGGCCCTGCGCCACACCCGTGAGGAGATCTAGTTGGTGCGCGGAATTGCGCGACGGTGCGCGTGTTCTGGGTGTTCGGCAACGAAGCGCTGTGCCCATTGGGCGTTCAGTTCGTCCGATTGCGACTTCGTGGCGGGCGGTGGGACCTCGTCCACGTGGGCACCGATGTGGTCCATGATCAGCCTGATCGTCGCGTCCATCTCGCGCGTGAGTTGTTCGTAGGTGACGTGCAGGGGCGTGATGCCGTTGGCGGAGAAGTACGCATCCCACTGTGCGTTCTCATGCGAGATGCGGTCGAGTGCGGCGATGATCGCCGCCGCGTCGTAGTGCGGGTCCTTGTTCGCCGCCATGTTGCTGTTCCAGCTCTCCGTCTGTGCCGCGCGCACGAAGGAGATCGCCTGGCGCAGTTCGTTCTCGCGGGTGATGCGCACCCACGACACCGGCGCGCCCCACAGCGACACGTCGACGCCGAGGGCGAGCATGTGGCGCTCGTATTGGTTCCAGTGCATCTTCACCCCGAACACGCCGTTCGAGGTGGTGTTCACCTCGGCTACTTCGTGGAGGTAGTCGAGGAACGAGGCTCGCGAGAACGACGAGACGTCCTTCCACGGGAAGCGACCGGTCGCCTTGCGCGCGAGGGCGATCGGAAGGTAGGTGGCCTTGATCCGCGGGGTGTGGTGACGGGTGCGAAACGTGGCGAAGTTGTTGGTCTGGATGTTGAGGTACTCGACCGGGTTCCCTGCGGCCTTCGTCGCGCGCAGGATGCTGCACAGGAGCGTGCTACCGGTGCGCTCGGTGGAGGCGATGGCGAGCAGGCGGCGCGTGGTCATGCGTGACGAGCCTAGAAGCCGAACGAACGCACAAGAGGGAAGCGGTGGTCGGCGAGTGGGATTGGTACGGTATCTACGCCCCGATCGACGGTGAAGTGGAGTGACCATGGCAATGCCGACCAAACAAGAGTGGACCAAGCGCGCCGAGCAGAAGGTGAAGCGCACGCAGTTGTTCATCAACGGACGATTCGTCGATGCCGCGAGCGGCAAGACCTTCGACTCGATCAACCCGCGCGACGGGAAGTTGATCTGCGAGGTCGCCGAGGGCGACGCAGAGGACGTGAACCGCGCGGTCGCCGCCGCCAAGGCGAGCTTCGAAGCCGGCATCTGGCGTGAGATGGCGCCACTGGATCGCAAGAAGTTGATCCTGCGCTGGGTCGAGTTGATCCACGCGCACGCCGAGGAGCTCGCACTGCTCGAGACCATGAACTGCGGCAAGCCGATCAGCGACTCGCTCAACGTGGA
>CAYSRZ010000049.1:0-7482 GCA_964433615.1 uncultured Acidimicrobium sp.
TCCTTTTCGAACTTGAGCTGTTCCGCCTTGTCGAACTGCAGGGCGGGAATCTCCCGCTTCTCGGAGAACACCTCGTCACCGTCCCCCAGGTCGCCGAACAGGCTCATCACGCCCTGGTCGCGCTCGCGCCTGCGCGCCACGGTGGCGTCGATGATCTGCTCATGGACGAGGAGCAGACCCTTTCGTGGGTGGCCGAGCGAATCGAATGCGCCCGCCTTGATCAGCGACTCGATCGTTCGCTTGTTGAGCACCTGCTCGGGGACGCGCTCGACGAAGTCGTAGAACGAGGTGAACTCGCCGTGTTCGCGGCGGTGCTCGACGATCTGCTCGACGAGGGCTTCGCCGACGTTGCGGATCGCCGACAACCCGAAGGAGATCGTGCGGGTCCCTTCGTTGTCGATCGGCTCGAAGTCGACGCCCGACTTGTTGATGTCGGGCGTGAGCACCGAGATCTTCGACGAGCGTGCGTCGGCGAGATAGACGGCGGCCTTTTCGTAGTTCGCCTTCACGCTCGTGAGCAGGCACGCGAGGTATTCGACCGGATAGTGCGCCTTCAGGTAGGCGGTCTGGTACGAGATCAGTCCGTAGCCATACGCATGGCTCTTGGCGAATGCGTAGTCGGCGAACTTCACGATCACGTCGAACAGTTCCTTGCCGAGCTCGTCGCCATAGCCCGCAGTCGTGCAACCAGCCTCGAACTTGTCGCGCTCCTTTTCCATCACCTCGCGAATCTTCTTGCCGCAGGCCTTGCGCAAGTTGTCGGCCTCGGCGAGCGTGTAGCCGGCGAACTTCTGAGCCACGCGCATCACGCTCTCTTGGTAGATCATGAGACCGAAGGTGTCGCCGAGGACGTCTGCCGCGTCCGGGTGGAAGTACTGGATCTTCTTGCGCGAGTTCTTGTAGTCGGCGAAGTCGTTGTGCATGTTTGCGCCCATCGGGCCCGGTCGATAGAGCGCAAGTACCGCCGAGAGGTCCTCGAAGCGCCGTGGAATGAGGGACCGCAACAGCGCCCGCATCGGCGAGGACTCGAGCTGGAACACCCCGATCGTGTCGCCCTGGGAGAGCAGTTCGTAGGTCGTCGCGTCGTCCATCGGAATCGAGTCGATGTCGAAGTCGGGATCCCGACGCTCGCGGATCATGGCCTGGGCATCTGAGATGACGTCCAGGTTGCGCAGGCCGAGGATGTCCATCTTCAACAGCCCAAGCTCCTCCACGCCGTGCATTTCGTACTGCGTGACGACCGGAGCCTCGGCGGGATCCTGGCCCTGCTCCGGTTTGCGCTGGATCGGAAGGTATTCGGTGAGCGGCTCCTTGGTGATCACGACGGCCGCCGCATGGATTCCGACCGAACGCTTCAGTCCTTCGAGCCCACGCGCGACGTCGACGACACGTTTGACGTCCGGGTCGGTGTCGCACAGCGTGCGCAGGTCCTGTGCCGCCTGGTATCCGGCCATGTGTTTCGGATCCTGTTCGAAGCAGTACTTGATCGGCGTGTCGCGCCCCATCACCACCGGCGGCATCGCCTTGGCGATCTTGTCGCCGAGTGCATAGGGATACCCGAGGACGCGCGCGGCATCACGCACCGCGTTGCGCGCCTTGATCGTGCCGAAGGTGATGATCTGGGCGACGCGATCGCGACCGTACTTGTCGGCCGCGTAGCGGATCATCTGGTCGCGGTAGCGCGAGTCGAAGTCCATGTCGATGTCGGGCATGCTGATGCGGCTCGGATTCAAGAATCGCTCGAAAAGCAGGTCGTACTTGATCGGATCCAGGTTGGTGATGTTCAGGCAGTACGCCACGGCGCAGCCGGCCGCCGATCCACGTCCGGGGCCGACGCGGATGCCGTGCTCGCGCGCATAACGAATGAGGTCCCAGACGATCAGGAAGTACGACGAAAAACCCATGTCGCCGATCACCTTCAACTCGTAGGTGAGTCGGTCGGCGACGTCCTTGGGCAGTTTGTCGCCCCAGCGCTTCTTCGCCCCTTCGAGCGTGAGGTGCGCGAGGTAGTCGCGATCGGTGGCGAACCCCTTGGGCAACGGAAAGTCCGGCAACACGTACTTGCCGAACTCGATCTTCACGTCTGCCCGCTCGGCGATCCACAGCGTGTTGTTGCACGCCTCGGGCACCTCGCGGAACAGATGTCGCATCTCGTGCGACGTCTTCAAGTAGTGCTCCGTGCCCTCGAACTTGAAGCGATTCGGATCGGCGATCGTGCACCCGGTCTGCACGCACAACAACGCGTCGTGGCTCTCGTGGTCGTGGCGATGGGTGTAGTGCGTGTCGTTGGTCGCGAGCAACGGCGCGTCGATCGACTTCGCCAATTCGATGAGCATCGGATTCGTGCGGATCTGGTCGGCGAGGCCGTGGTCCTGGAGCTCGATGAAGAAGTTGTCGCGACCGAAGATTTCCTGCAGGCGACCGGCGCACTCGTGGGCGCCCTTGGTGTCGCCTCGCATGAGGCGCTGCAACACGTGACCTCCGAGACAACCGCTCGTGGCGATCAGACCCTCGCTGTAGGTCTGGAGCAATTCCCAGTCGACGCGCGGTTGGTAGTAGTAGCCCTCGAGGAACGCACGACTGGAGAGGTTGATCAGGTTGCGATACCCGACGTTGTTCTCCGCGAGCAGTGTGAGGTGGTAGTACACCTTGCCCCCGGTGTCGGTCTCGCCACCCGTGTCGTCGATGCGGCCGCGACGCGAGGGACGTTCACTGCGGTGCTCGTGGGCCATGTAGGCCTCGGTGCCGATGATCGGCTTGATCCCTTGCTCGGTGCACTCCTTGTAGAAGTCGATGACCCCGTACATGTTGCCGTGGTCGGTGATGCCGAGCGCGGGCTGGCCGTCGGCCTTCGCCTTGGCCACCAGTTCACTGAGACGCGAGGCCCCGTCCAACATCGAGAACTCCGTGTGGACGTGCAAGTGGGTGAATGAATCCCCCACCGAGGGCCTCCTTGTCGTGGTCTGTAGTGGAACGACAGTAGCAGTGGGGTCTGCGCGAGGAAGCGAACCGTCGACTCAGACGGCGCCGTGCGACCTAGAGGTAGTTGCCCGGACGCTCGGGGGCCCCGTTCGGTGCTCCTTGCGAACCTGGAAGCTGACGGATCTGGTCGAGTTGCTGACGAGCCGCCATCTGCTGGGCGAACAACGTCGCCTGGATTCCGTGGAACAATCCTTCGAGCCAACCGACGAGTTGGGCCTTGGCCACGCGCAATTCGCTGTCGGATGGAATCGTTCCGTCCCTGAATGGCAACGCGAGCATGCGCAGCTCCTCGGCGAGATCCGGAGAGAGCGCTTCGCCGAGTTCGATGATCGAGCGCTCGTAGATCTCCGCGAGGCGTTCCCTGCTCGGCGCATCCAAGTTCATCGAGTGGACCTCGTCGAGCAGCTGCTTGATCATCGAGCCGATGCGCATCACCTTGGCCGGCGCCGTGACGGATTCGGTCAACACTTCCTCGGTCGGCTCGACGACCTGGGCACCATCGAGGTGGGCTTGAGGTTTCGGCGACGAATTGGGGGTGTCGGACATGACTACCACTGTGTCACTTTCGCCCCCGCGATGCCAACAGCGGGACGTCGATTTCGTCGTCGGTGAGCGCTCCGTGGCGACACACGAGTGCGTGCGGTCCGTTCTCCTCCGGATCCTCGAAACTGTGGGTGCCGAAGGGAATGAGCGCGACGTCGCCGAGTCGACGACGCGCGGCGTCGGTCACACGCGAACCGAACACGCCCGCTGCGATCACCTCCTCGCGGGTAAGGACAAATGCGCAGTCACCGTGGTGGGCGCGCGCCGCCTCGACGAGATCGTGCTCGCGACCGCCGCGTGCGTGCAACCAGCGAAACCGGCTCTCCCCCGACTGGTAGGCGACGTGACGCAACACGTCTGCGTGAGGCGGTGCGAGGTCGTCACCCACGCTCACCTGACCGTGGTCGGCGGTCACGATCAACACGGTGTCCTCGTCGAGCACGTCAAGCACGTCACCGACGAGTCGATCGGCCTGACGCAACTCGGCGTCGTAGAACTCCCCGAACCCACAGGCATGGGCGATCTTGTCGACCCCGTCGTAGTACGCATAGACGAAGGATGCGCCGAGACGCAGCTCGCGCTCGACGATCACGGGAATCGACGACGACGACTTCCATCCCACCGCCTTGGCCCCTCGCAGGTGGGCGTCGGTGAACGCGGTGCCCTCGAGTTCTGCACGACTCGCCACCGGAACCCGCGCACCCATGAACGGCGGAGTCGGTTGCAGCACCTCGGGCGGAAACTCTCGGCGCACGTCTCCCCGCTCGTCGGCCCACCGCAGCATCTGCACCACTCGTCGACCGAGGTCCATGCGATAGCCCATCATTCCGTGCTCACCGGGTGCGAGGCCCGTCGATATCGAAGTGAGCGCGGTGACCGTCGTCGTCGGGGCCACCGTGGTGATCGAGGAGCCCACCATCGATGCAAGCGTCGGGGCGATCGAACGCCGTGTGGCGAGCTGATGCCAACCGAGACCGTCGACCACGAGCATGACGACGCGTCGTGCGCCGCTCACCACAGATGGCATCCACTCGGGAATCCGTGACACACCGGTGGGTCCCAGCAACGTCGGGACGAGGTTCGCGGTGCACGCGCCTGAATACTGCGGGATGCGCATCGAGGGCGCTTCGGTCGTCATGAGCGTGCGACCTACACTACCTACGTGCGAGTTTCGACGAGAGGCGACTATGCGTGTCGCGCGCTGCTGTCACTCGCCCTGCACAAAGACGACACCGGTCCGACCTCCGTGCGCGACATCGCCGCGCGAACCGGACTCCCCCAGCCCTATCTCGAACAGATCCTCCTCGTCCTGAAAGGCGCCGGACTCGTGAAGTCCAAGCGTGGCGTCGGCGGTGGTTACGTGCTCGCCAAGAGTCCCGAAGAGATCCGCCTCTCGGACATCATCGCGGCAGCAGACGGACCGATCACCCTCGGCGACTTCGGTCAACCACACCAAGACGGTGCCTGCGACCACGAGGGTCACTGCGTCTTGCTCGCAATCTGGAACGTCGCCGGCGAACACATGCGCGCTCACCTCGCCGACTACACGCTCGCCAAGATCGCCCAGGCCGCCCAGGGCTCGGCACCCTGGCCCGAGCTACACCACTAGACGTTCGTCCGTCCGCACCGGCCGACGACCTCGGCCATGTCACGGGGCATGTCGGCGACGATGTCGACCGTGTCGTGGGTGGTCGGATGCGAAAACGACAGTCGTCGCGCATGCAGCATCGGTCGCGGTGCCGACAACGAACTTCGCGCTCCCCCGTAGGCGGCGTCCCCGACGACCGGATGGCCGATCGACTCGAGGTGCACGCGAATCTGGTGCGTGCGACCGGTTTCCAGTCGACACTCGACCAGCGATGCGGGCTGCGGGGTGTCGAAGCGCGTGACGACCTCGAAGCGCGTGCGCGCCACCTTGCCGTCGACGACGACGGCCATCTTCGTCGGATCCCGATGGTCGCGGCCGATCGGTGCGTCGATGACGCCCTCGTCGACCTCCGGGTGACCCCAGACGAGTGCGCTGTAGACGCGGGTGACGTCGCGGCGAGTGAGTGCATCGACGAGGAAGTCATACGCGACCTGGGTTCGCGCCACCACCATCAGCCCCGAGGTCCCCGCATCCAGACGATGCACGATCCCTGGTCGCATCGGATCTCCGACGCTTGCCACCTCCGGATACCGGGCGAGGATGCCGTTGACGACGGTCCCGGTCGGATTGCCCGCACCAGGATGCACGACGATGCCCGGCTGCTTGTTGATCACGATCACGTCGGTGTCTTCGTGCACGACGTCGAGGACGATCGATTCGTCGGCCGCGGGTAGCTCCTTGCGCGGCACGCGACTCACGTCCACGCTGATCCGCTGACCCTCGCGAACCTTCACCTTGCCCGACGTGGCGAGCTCACCATCCACGTTGACCGCGGAGCCCTCGATGAGGGCAGCGGCGACTGCCCGACTGACGTCGGCGATGATCGACACGACGCGGTCGAGCCGCTGGTCCGCGAGCGCCTTCGGCAAGACTTCCTCACGCACGGGGATACTCGATTCGTCGGGCCGGGAAGACCACGCTCCAGGCGAGGAGCACCGCACCGCACACGATGCACATGTCGGCCACGTTGAACACCGGCCACCACTGCAAGTCGATGAAGTCCACCACCGCTCCGTCGAGCCACCGCGAGCCTCGGAACACCCTGTCGACGACGTTGCCGATGGCCCCACCGATGATGAGCGTCGTCGCGACGCGCGCCCGGGGGTCAGTCGTGCGCTTCAGCGAGCGTACGAGGGCGACGACGATGACGACCGCGGCAACCGCGATCAGGCGACCGAGTCCGACGCCTTGCGAAAACGCCATCCCCTCGTTGAACGCGAGCGAAAAGCGCAACGTCCAGACGATGTCGATGGTCCGGCCGTCGTCGAGCGCCGACAGCGCCCACCACTTGGTCACCTGGTCGACGACAACGAGTGCTCCCGCAGCGAGCAGTGCCGGTGCGGTTCGTGATGCGTGACTGGCGGTTGCCGGCGCGTCGTTCGTGACGGTCATCGACGACCGATGCCGCCGACCCGTTCCTGCACGGACTCCTGCGTCCACGGAATGGCCTTCAAACGCTCGCGCGGAATCGGCAGGCCGCTGTGGATCGAATATCCGTAGTCACCGACCTTGATTCGCTCGAGTGCCGCGTCGATCTCTTCGATCTCGTGACGAGCCTCTGCCGACAACACGAGATCGCGCTCGCGCTCGACGACCATGGTGTCGCCCTCGCCACCTTCCTCGTCGAACTGCACGTCGCCCATCTCCACGTCTTCGATCAGTGCGTTCGCCTCGTCCTCGAGCCGGTTCGCCTGGTTCGTGCGGATCGCGCGCATCTCGAGCAACAGCTCGCGCTGGGAGGCGAGGAACTTGTGGTCGAAGTCCTTCGTCGCGTAGATCCCGTCCAGGAACTCGGTCTTTTCGTGCGTCGCCTTGGGTGGCGGCTCGGGCTTGCGGCGCAGTGCGGCGAGTCGCGCGGCTTCCTTGGCCTCGGCGGCAGCCTTGCGTGCGGCCTCCTTGGCTTCACGTGCGGCGATGCGCTCCTGCTCCTTTGCGGCGCGAGCAGCGGCCTTCTCGGCGGCGATGCGCGCCTTCTCCTTGGCCTTCTCCTTGGCAATGAGTGCAAGCTCCTTGGCGCGGGCCGCTTGAGCCTTCTTTTTCTCCGCGGCCACGCGTCGACGCTCGATTTCCTTTTCGCGCTGGGCCTTCTTGCGTGCCGCTTCGGCAGCGCGCTTGGCCTCCACCTTGGCTTTGGCCTGCGCCTTGCGCGCGTCTTCGATCTTCTTGCGAGCCGCCTTCTTGGCGAGCTCGGCCTTCTTCTTCTCCGCGGCCTTCTTCGCGGCGACCCTCTTGGCCAGCTCGGCCTTCTTCTTCTCCGCGGCCTTCTTCGCGGCGACCTTCTTGGCCAGCTCGGCCTTCTTTTTGTCCGC
>CAYSRZ010000050.1:0-7462 GCA_964433615.1 uncultured Acidimicrobium sp.
CCGCCGATGGAGATGGACAACGGCACGTACTACCCGAAGCCGATGAACTGCCCGATGCACTGTCTCATCTATCGCGACCGCCAGCGCAGCTATCGCGAGTTGCCCCTGCGGTTGTTCGAGCTCGGCACCGTGTATCGCTACGAGCGTGCGGGGACGCTGCACGGACTCCTGCGCATCCGTGGCTTCACCCAAGACGACAGCCACATCTTCTGCGCCGAGGAACAGATGGCAGACGAGATCACCTCGCTGCTCGACTTCGTCCTCTCGGTGCTGCGCCAGTTCGGCTTCGAGGACTTCGAATTCAAACTCTCCACCCGTGACCCGGACAAGTCGGTCGGCTCCGACGAGATCTGGGAGAAGGCGACCGCCGCGCTGAAAGACGCGCTGCACCGCCACGGCGTTGAGTATTCGGTGAAGGAAGGTGACGCGGCGTTCTACGGACCGAAGATCGACATCGACGTACGAGATGCGATCGGGCGCAAGTGGCAGTTGAGCACCATCCAGTGCGACTTCAACCTGCCCGAGCGCTTCGGACTGGAATACATCGGCTCGGACAACGCCCGCCACCGCCCGATCATGTTGCACCGCGCGCTGTTCGGGTCCGTCGAGCGTTTCTTCGGCGTGCTCCTCGAGCACTACGGCGGCGCGTTCCCGACCTGGCTCGCACCGGTCCAGGTTCGCGTGTTGCCCGTGACCACCGCCCACGAGGACTACGCGGCCTCCATCGTGGCAAAGCTGCGCGACGAGGGATTCCGCGTCGACGTGGTGGCAGCCGACGAGCAGTTGGGCAAGCGCATTCGCAGTGCCAAGTTGGAACGACTGCCGTACGTGCTCGTCGTCGGCGACGACGACGTGGCCAATGCAACGGTCGGGGTGAATCCTCGCGGTGGTGACGTCGTGCGCGGAGTGGCGATGGGGGACTTCCTTGGCGACCTGCGTCGTGAGACCGCCTCTGCGTTGCCCAAGGGCGTCGCGTCGTGACCCTCGAGCACATCTGGAACGGCTGGCGTGCGCACTACGTGCAGCGTGATTCGCACGCTCAACGCACCGACGTGTCGGTGTTCACCGAGATCCTGCAGTCGGGATTGAGCGACGACGAGTGCTTCATCGTCCATCGCGGCAAGGAGTGCTTCGTCATCATGAACGCCTTTCCGTACTCGACCGGCCACGTCCTTGTGCTGCCGTATCGAGAGGTGAGCGACGTAGAGCTGCTCACCCCGAGCGAGCACGCCGAGTTGTTCTCGCTGGTGACGACGGCGATCGAGGTGCTGAAGGCCGAGTTCAGGCCGCAGGGCATCAACGTCGGCATCAACCTCGGTGCGGTCGCCGGCGGCAGCGTCGCCCAGCACCTCCACGTGCACGTCGTGCCGCGATGGGGAGGCGACACCAACTTCATGGTCACGGTGGCAACGACGAAGATCCTCCCCGAGGCCTTGGACGTCTCGGCGTCCCGCATCCGGGCACGCTGGTCGCAGATGAGGCCTCGATGAGCGGCGACGAGATCCGCGACTCGCTGCCCGAGGACCTCGACGTCTCGGCGTTCGTCGGTCCGTACCAGTTTCCCGACAACTCGCGTCGTCGAATCCCGGCGATCATCTATGGCGTCGTCTCGGTCGTGCTCTTTGCGCTGTGGATCACGGCGCGCAATTCGGGATCGGGTCTCGTCAACGACGGCATGTTGTATGCCGCAATCGGTCTCGCCGCGTTCGCCGTCTTCGTCGCGACGTCGGCATGGAAGATGAGTGTGAACGAACGTGACGCCCTCGTGCGTGCGTCGCAGGCCGTCGAGTTCCCGGTCGGTCACGCCTCGGCCCAACAGGTGTGGCGGGGTCTGCGCAGCCGTCCCACGTGGCGCGTACTCTGCTACAGCGCGGAGGAACCACCGCTCAAGCGCGGCCTCGTGCTCGTCGACGCGGTCGACGGCCGAGTAGTGGAGTGCCTCGTGGAGTCGAATCCCGACCGCGACGAATCGGTAGGCTGAAGACGATGTTCGACGGTCGCTTTCGCGTCCAGGTGGAAAAGGTCGTGCGCCCGGTGGGCGAGACCTTGCGCAAGACCGGTCTGTCGCCCGACCATCTGACCCTGCTCGGGATGTTGGTGGCGATCGCCGCAGCGGTGTCCATCGGTGCCGGGGCACTGCAGCTCGGACTGTTCCTCGTGATTTGCTCGGCGTTGCCCGACCTGCTCGACGGTGCGCTCGCCAAGGCGTCGAATTCGGCCAGCCAACGCGGCGCGTTCTTCGACTCCGTCGTCGATCGTGTGACCGACGCGCTGCTCTTCGGCGGTGTCGCCTGGTTCTTCGCCACGACCAAGGACCCGAGGCTGTCGTTGATCCCGTTTTCGATCATGGGCGTGTCGATGTTGATCTCCTATGAGCGGGCCAAGGCGGAGTCGCTCGGTTTGAATGCCAAGGGCGGACTGATGGAGCGAGCAGAGCGAATCATCGTGCTGTGCGTCGGCTTGCTCTTCGAGTCGCTCATCGTGTGGATCATGGCTGCGATGCTCGTGTTGGTGTCGATGACCGCAATCCAGCGCTTCTTCAAGGTCTGGCGACAAGCCGCCGTCGCACCCGTCGTGGCCGAGCGCCAAGAGGTGCGCCGTAGTCGCCGCGCCTCGCGTCGCGCCCGCCGCGACGACTACCGCGCGCGATTCGCCCGCCGCAAGCGCCTCTCGTAGTCACTTCGGCGCCGTGACGCAGAACCGCCCACGCGGCAACGACGCACTCACCACCGTCGGCTATCGGCTCGCCTCGCTCGCCGCAAAGTTGAGCCCGACACCCGTCGTGTCGGGAACCGCATTCGCGCTGTCGGGTCCACTTGCGCTCGCGATGCGATCGAAGCGCCAGATGGTGGAGCGTCACTTGCGCAGGATCCTGCCGCAGGCATCGACGTTGCAGATCCGCCAGATGACCCAGGCGGCCTTCGAAAGCTATGCGCGGTACTACCTCGAGACGTTCCGCCTCTCGCAGGTGTCGATGCGCAGGATCAACTCCGCCTTTTCCGTCGAGGGAATGGAGCACATCGAACGCAGTGCGCAGGCCGGCAAGGGAACCATCCTTGCGCTACCGCATCTCGGTGGGTGGGAGTGGGCGGGTCGGTGGCTGGTCGGTCAGGGCTACACGCTCACCGCCGTGGTCGAACGACTCGACAACGACGAGTTGTTCGATTGGTTCCTCGGGGTCCGTGAGGAACTCGGATTCAACATCATTCCCCTCGACGATCGCGCCGGGGTCGCGGTGAACGAGGCGCTCCGTGCGAACCACGTCGTCGCGTTGCTGTGCGACCGCGACATTCCCCGCGACGGGGTGCGCAACGGCGCCAGAGTGAGCTTCTTCGGAGAGACGACGACGGTGCCGAGTGGGCCTGCGTTCTTTTCGTTGCGCACCGGCGCACCGATCGTCCCGCTCGCCACGTACTTCACGAACCGCCTCGACGGTCATCATGCGGTCGTACGTCCTGCGATTCATGCGACGCGCGAAGGATCGTTGCGCGACGACGTCGCGCGCATCTCCCAGATCGTCACGAGCGAGATCGAGTCGCTCATCCGACGAGCGCCGGAGCAGTGGCACCTGTTCCAGCCGAACTGGCCGAGCGATCCCGGCTACTGATAGGCGGCGAACAGCTCGCTGATCGCCTTGGCCTGACCACCGCTCGTCGAGGACATCACTGCGATTGGTCGGACGCCTGTCGAGGCCCACGCCTCGAGTCGATCGCGAACTTCGGTGGCGCCACCCGAAACGGTGCAGTCATCGAGCCACGTGTCGCTCATCGTCGCGACGAGGGCGTCGGACAACCCTTCCTTGGGTGTCGTGGCGAGGACGCGTTCGATCGCGTCCATTTCGTCTCCATATCCGGCGGCACGCCAGTAGTTGCGATAGTTGGGAAGGGTCACGTAACCGGTGAGTGTCCGTCGATTGACGGCGCGTGCAGCGTTCACGTCCTCGTCGATCACGGTCGGGATCATGTTGGCGAGGAAAAAATCGTCGCGCACCGCCGTCGGCACGCGTGCGAGTTGGCCGGGTATCGCACTGAGCGACGCGTTTGCCCAGATCGCCCCACTTGCGATGCGCGTCGCGAGATCGAGCATCTTGTCGCGCAGTGTGGCGAGGTGGATCGCGGGCAGCGTCCCCGAGAATCGCTCGTTGGCCCGCATCTGCTCGACGTATCGCGTGACGTCGCCGAGCGGGCTCGACGTCTCGACGCCCAACCGTTTGGTCACCGGCGCATGGCTCACGCCGATACCGAGGGCGAAACGGCCGCCGGAGATCTCGTGGATGTGCGCCGCGGTGTTGCCGAGCTCGACGGGATGGTTGTAGTAGATCGGTTGGATCGAGGTCCAAAAGGGGATCGTCGACGTCGCATGTGCGAGCGAGGTGCACAGTGACATGGTTGCCCCGAGGCTCGGACAGGCGATGCCGGAAAATCCGCGGCGTTCGATGTCGACGGCGAGGTCGATCATCGCCTGGCGCTTGGTGGGCGTCGCGACGACGCTCACGGCTGGTCTGGATGGTGTCATGTGCACGCCATTTCTCGAGTTCGCCCGCCTACCGTATATGAGGTGGACATGCTGCGGGTCGCGATGGTCAGTCCGTACAGCATCTCGATCCCCGGTGGCGTGCAGGCGCAAGTGTTGGGCCTCACTCGAGAGATGCGACGACTGGGTCACGAGGTTCGGGTACTCGCCCCGTGCGATGGACCGCCTCCGGAACCATTCGTCACCCCGCTCGGCAACAGCCTTCCGGCGAGCGCGAACGGCTCGGTCGCACCACTCGCACCGGATCCGTCGGCCGCACTGCGCACGATTCGCGCGCTGAACGACGAAGCCTTCGACGTCATTCACTTGCACGAGCCGCTCGTGCCCGGACCGACGGTGACGGCGTTGCTCCTGCGGCTCGCACCGACGGTCGGCACGTTCCACTCGGCGGGCGAGTCCGGCGCGTATCGGGTGTTGAGCAAGACGGCGCGATGGGGAGCCGACCATCTGTCGACCCGCGTCGCGGTGTCCGAGGCGGCCCGCGAACTCGCACATCGTTACCTCGGAGGCGACTACGAGGTGCTCTTCAACGGAATCGAGATCGACCGCTACGTGCGAACGAACGTGAAGCGCGTCGACGAGCCGACGATCTTCTTTTGTGGTCGATACGAACCACGCAAAGGTCTCGAGGTGTTGCTCGAAGCGATGCGCCACCTTCCGCGCTCGGTTCGACTGTGGATCGCCTCCGATGGAATCGGTATCGACGACCTGCGCAACACCTACAGCGACGACGGTCGCATCTCCTGGCTCGGGCGCATCACCGAGGAGGACAAGCTCGATCGACTCGCTGCGTGTTCGGTGTTCTGTGCGCCGTCGCTGCGCGGGGAGTCGTTCGGCATCGTGCTGCTCGAGGCGATGGCGGCTGGTGCTCCGCTCGTGGCGAGTGACATCGACGGGTACCGCAACGTCGCGCTGCACGATCGCAACGCGCTCCTCGTTCCGCCGGGCAATGCACTCGAGTTGGCGGGCGCCGTGCGCGCGATGATCGAGGATCGCGAGCTGCGGGATCGACTCGTGAGCGGTGGCCACGAGCGAGCAGAGACGTTCTCGATGACGTCGCTCGCGCAGCGATACATCTCGATCTATCGAGACCTGTTGCGTGCAGAGGCACAGCGCGAGCTCGTCGTTCCGCAAAACAAGCTGGTGTCGATGTTCCAGCACCGCGTGCTGCGCAGACCACGGGCGATCGAGCGCTAGGCGGCTCCCTCAAGGGGCGGGCCGACGGGTCGTAGAATGACCTCATGAACTCCCTCCTCGTCGTCATCGTCGTGGTCGCCGTCGTCGGCATCGCGGTCGTCATCGTCTACAACCAGCTCGTCCGTCGACGCATCGAGGTCGACAACGCCTGGTCCCAGATCGACGTCCAGTTGAAGCGTCGTCTGGATCTCATACCGAACCTCGTGGAGACGGTCAAGGGGTATGCCAACCACGAAAGGGCAGCACTGGAGGCGGTCATTGCCGCCCGCAGCGCGTCGCTCGTCGCCGGGGCGACCCCACACGAACAGGCCGCCGCCGACAACGCGCTGAGCGGCGCGTTGCGTCAGCTGTTTGCCCTCTCCGAGGCCTATCCGGACTTGAAGGCAAACGCGAGCTTCGTGTCCTTGCAGGAGGAGCTGTCGAACACCGAGAGCCGCATCGCCTATGCCCGCCAGTTCTACGGCGACTCGGTCGCGGCCTACAACACCGCGATCCAGAAGTTCCCGAACGTCATCGTCGCGCGAATGTTCGGATTCGCCCAGCGTGAGTTCTTCGAGGCCGAACCGGCAGCGGCGACGCCTCCGACCGTGAACTTCGGTTCGTGATGAACGACCTCATCGCATCGAACAAGCGTCGCACCGTCGCCCTGCTCATCGGCTTCATAGCCCTCGTCGTGGTCGTCGGTGTCGCCGTCGGCAGTCTGGCCGGCAACGGCACCAACGGTCTCGTCGTGGCGTTCGCGCTGTCGGCGGTCTTTGCCTTCACCTCGTATTGGAAGTCGGACAAGATCGCACTCGCGGTCAGTCGTGCGCATCCCGCCGACGAGGTCACCTACAAGCGCCTGCACAACCTCGTCGAGGGCTTGTGCATCGCGAGTGGTCTACCCAAGCCTCGCGTGTACGTCATCGACGACCCCGCGCCAAACGCCTTCGCCACGGGTCGCAACCCGAAGAACGCCGCGATCGCCGTGACGACCGGTCTGCTCGAGAAGATGAACCGCGTCGAACTCGAGGGCGTCGTTGCCCACGAGTTGTCGCACATCAAGAACTACGACATCTTGGTCTCAACCTTGGCAGTCACCTTGGTCGGCACGATCGCGATCATCACCGACGTCGCCATTCGGATGATGTGGTGGAACGGCGGGCGAGTGCACCGTGACGGCGACCGCGGCGACCGTGGCAATCCACTCGCGCTGATCGGCATCGTCCTTTTGGTCCTTGCGCCGCTCATCGGCAAGTTGATGCAGGCTGCAGTCAGTCGTCGACGCGAGACACTCGCAGACGTCTCCGCAGTGCGCATGACCCGCTACCCGCCGGGGCTCATCTCGGCGCTCGAAAAACTGCAGGCCGACAGCACGGTGACCCACTCGGCCAGCATGGCCACGGCCCACATGTGGATCGAACAGCCGCTGTCGGGAGTGAAAGACGCAGGCCGACTGGGCGTCTGGCATAAACTTTTCCAGACCCACCCACCGTTGGCGGAGCGCATCGCTCTGCTGAGGGAGATGTAAATCATGCGCCGTCGACTTCTCGTCATTGGTTCCACCGTTGTGCTGTCCGCCGCCGTCGCGGCGTGCGGGGGGTCTGGCTCCTCGAGTGACACTGCGACCCCGGTGACCGATGCGCCGACGACGACCGTCCCCGAGGACGTCTATCCGCTCACGGGTCTCCCGGTTGACGACGAGGACGCCGCGGAGCGTCCAGCGATGGTCGTGAAGATCGACAACCACCCG
>CAYSRZ010000051.1:0-3764 GCA_964433615.1 uncultured Acidimicrobium sp.
CGTGGCGACCACCGATCGTGCAGACGACCGCGACGACGTCGACGGGAGTCGTCGAACTATGGGATGCCGTCGGGCGTCATCGTGAGTTCATGACGTCGACTGGGGAACTCGGGCGACGCAGGTCGGTGCGTCTGCGCGGAGAGTTGCGCGAGGTCATCGAGCGGCGCCTCGAGGATCGCGCGCGTCAGATCTGCACTGGCGCCCGCTGGGATTCGCTGCAGGAGGAAGTGCTTGCGCATCGGGTCGATCCGTGGACTGCGGCCGACGAGATGCTCAAAGGAGTCGGTGGGTAACCCTTGGCGAGGTTCACCCCCGCTCAACGCAGCATCCTCAGTGCCTCGCTGACTCTGAGTGCCGCCGTCGGCGTGTTCTCGATCGCCTACGGCGTGCTCGCGGTGAGTGCCGGGGCATCGATCGCCCAGACCTGTGCGCTGAGTCTGTTCACCTTCACGGGAGCGTCGCAGTTGTCCGCCGTCGGCGTCATCGCCACGGGCGGCAGTGCGTCTGCGGCCGTCGGTGGTGCGCTGTTGCTCGCCGCGCGCAATGCGGTCTACGGTCTCGCACTCGCACCGTATTTCACCGGGTCGCTCGGTCGCAGGCTGGTGACCGCACAGTTCGTGATCGATGAGACCACGGCGATGATGACGGCCCAGGGCGAACCACGTCATCGACAGTTCGCATTCTGGTGGACTGCGCTGCCGCTCTTTTCGATGTGGAACCTCGGGACGCTCCTCGGTGCGCTGCTCGGTTCGGCGATCGACCCGCAAGCGTTCGGACTCGACGTCGCATTCTCCGCCGCCTTCGTCGCGATGCTCGCGCCACACCTCACCCATGTGCGCGGTCGACAGGCCGCCGCGCTCGGTGCGCTGATCTGTCTGGTGCTCATTCCCTTCGTGCCCGTCGGCGTGCCGATTCTTGCCGCGGGTCTCGCGATCTTCATCGGTGTGCGACCTCAGGAACAGGTGGCCTGACGATGTCGTGGTGGGTCGTCGTGTGGTTGTCGCTCGGTGCGTATGCGTTCAAGGCACTCGGTCTCGTCGTCATCGGTTCGCGTCGCCTGCCGAGTGCGGTCGAGCGATGCCTGCTGCTCATTCCCGCGGCACTGCTTGCGGCGCTCGTCGTGAAGGACACGTTCTCCACCCAGCAGTCGCTCGTCGTCGACGAGCGTGCGCTCGGTCTCGCCGTCGCGCTCGTGTGCGTGTGGCGCAAGCAGAGCCTGGTGGTGACGATCGTGACCGCCGCGTTCGTGACGGCGATCGCCCGCGGCGTCTAGATCGACTTCTCGACGATCTTGCGCAATTCGCGCAGGTTGCGACGCCAGATCGCACGCATCACGATCTTGCCGCCGATCACTTCGCCGAGTTTGCCCCCGAGCCACCAGGGGAAGGTGAGCTCCTCGGACCACACGAAACGGGTGCCCTTGCCTCCATCGATCGGGGTGAGGGTGAAGGTTCCGGTTCCGGTCACGACGCCGACGTGACGCACGCCCATCTCGCGACGCGGCTCCCACGTCGTGATCTCCATCTTGTCGGTGAGGGTGATGGGACCGACCTTGGTGTCGCAGAGGAATGCGGTGCCGACACCGCGGGTCTGCTCGCCGACGAAGCGGATCGCTACGGCGTCGGCCATCCAGTCGACGTGACGCTCGACGGGCTCGACGATGTTCCACACGGCCTCGGGCGAAGCGGGGAGATCGATGCCGACGGTGATGCGTGCCATGGGTTCGACCGTAGTCGCAGAATCGTCAGCGTGCGCGACCGTAGACGCTGATGTGTCGAGCGCTCGAGTCGTCGACCGGCGTGCGATCGTAGGTGCTCCAGCGCTCCAGCAAACCGAGCCCAGCCGCCTTGGCCATTTCGTCGATCTGTTCGATCGAGGCGTACCTGACCTCCCAGTAGCGCTCACAGGCAAAGCCGTCGCTGCGCTCCTCGTCGAACATGCCCTCGATGATCTGGGTGTCGGGGTGGATCGTCGTCGTTGCAAACACGCGCTCGTCGTCGCTTGCACGGATCACGCTCTTGTTCATCTTCATGACAGTCGGCTCGAACGGAATGAAGCAGTCGACGATGACGACGCCGTCGTCGGTCAGTCGCATGGCGGCCTGACGGAGACACTCCGTCTGCTCCTCCTGGGACATCAGGTTGAAAAGCGTGTTGTAGGGGGCAAAGACGACGCCGAAGGGACCCTCGGGCATGTCGGCGACCATGTGTCCACGTGTCGTCGTCAGACGATGGTTCGGTTTCACCTTCGGGGCGAGCTCGCGCAACATGAGTGCCGAGTTGTCGATGCCGACGACCTCGAGTCCTGCATCGGCGAGCGGGATTGCCAAGCGACCCGTGCCGACGCCGAGTTCGAGGACCCGGTTCGACCGTGCGAAGCCCTGGACGAATCGAACGACGCTCGCGGTGTCGTCGAGGTCGTGGTACCAGGCGTCGTAGACGTCGGCGAAGACGTCGCCGTAGTCGCTGTTGGAAAATTGCATGGTTCATTATTACCCCGAGGCCGACCGACTCACCCTGCGCAGGCCGAGCACTAGCCTGTGGTCGATGTCCACGTATCTCGACCACGCAGCGACGACTCCGATGCGCGCTGCTGCACTCGAGGCGATGTTGCCATTCGAGGACGTCCTGTATGCCAATCCCTCTGGTTCGCATCGCTTCGCCCGTCAGGCGCGAAAGGCGATCGACGAGGCGCGCGACGACGTCGCGGAGGTCGTCGGTTGCAAGCCGGGCGAGGTCATCTTCACGAGCGGAGGTACCGAGGGCGACAATGCCGCGATCGTCGGCGCGATTCGCAAGCTCGGCGGGACCTCCGTGTGTCCGGCCGCCGAACACCACGCGGTCTTGCACTGCGTCGAGCACCACGGCGGAGTGGTCGTCGGCGTCACGCCGACGGGAACCGTCGATCTGGACGAACTCGCCAAGGTCTTGTCCGAGGCGACGTCACCAGTCTCCGTCGTCTCGGTGATGGCGGTGAACAACGAGGTCGGCTCGATCACGCCGATGCGCGAGGTCGCCAAGGTCGTGCGCGAGCACGCACCGCAGGCGGTGTTGCACACCGATGCAGTGCAGGCGGCATGTTGGGTGGATCTGCGCGAGCTCACTCCACTCGTCGACGTGCTCACCTTGTCGTCGCACAAGTTCGGAGGGCCGAAGGGCGTCGGGGTGATGGTGCAGCGCGCGGGTGTCGTGCTCGATCCGTTGATCCTCGGTGGTGGCCAAGAACGCGATCGGCGAAGTGGTACGCACAACGTCGCCGGCATCGTCGCCACGGCCGTCGCGTTGCGCGAGACTGACGAGACCCGAGTCGAAGAGATCGAGCGGGTGACCAAGTTGCGCGACCGTCTGGTCGACGACATCGTCGACCAGACCACGGGCTGCCTCGAGACCGTCCCGCGTGAGTCGCGCGTGCCGGGGATCGCGCACCTGTGCTTCGAAGACGTGGAGAACGAGTCGCTTCTGTTCCTGTTGGACGAGCGCGACGTGTTCGCCTCTGCGGCGTCGGCCTGCGCGAGCGGGGCGATGGAGCCCTCGCACGTGCTCGCTTCAATGGGCATCGATCGTCGCTGGAGCAAGGGCTCGCTACGCATGAGTCTCGGACACACGACGACCGACGACGACGTCGACCGGGCGGTCGGGGTGGTTGTCGAGGCCGTGCGCCAGTTGCGCCGTTGACCTCGGTCGATTCGTCGACCCCCGTAGCCTTGACGTCATGAAGATCCTCGTGGCGATGTCGGGCGGCGTCGATTCCTCCGTCGCCGCGGC
>CAYSRZ010000051.1:3864-7304 GCA_964433615.1 uncultured Acidimicrobium sp.
TCATGAAGATCCTCGTGGCGATGTCGGGCGGCGTCGATTCCTCCGTCGCCGCGGCAGAGCTCAAGGCCCAGGGACACGAGGTCGTCGGGGTGACGATGCGCTTGTGGGGAGGCGAGAGCGACACCGGATGCTGCTCGGTGAGCGACGTCGACGACGCTCGGCGTGTCGCCCAGCAACTCGACATCGACCATCTCGTATTCAACTTCTCCGACGACTTCGACGCCCACGTCGTGGACCCGTACGTCGATGCGCACGTCCAGGGGCTCACTCCGAATCCGTGCATCGAGTGCAATCGTCACCTGAAGTTCGACCGACTCAGTGAACGAGCCCGCCAACTCGGCTTCGATGCCGTCGCCACCGGTCACCATGCGCGCATCATCGCCGACGATGCGGGCCAGTTGAGGGTCGCCCGTGGGGCGGATGCGGCAAAAGATCAGAGTTACGTCGTGCACATGATCGACGAATCCGAGCTCGGCTACACCGTGTTCCCAGTCGGGCACCTGACCAAGGCCCAGGTGCGGGAGCGGGCCATCGAACTCGGCCTGCGCACTGCGAGCAAGCCCGACAGCCAGGACGTCTGCTTCATCAGTCGAACCGGAGGGCGAGAGTCGTTCCTCGGCAAGCGCATCCCGTTCCGCCCGGCCGACGTCGTCAATCAGGACGGAGCCATCGCGGGAAGGGTCGAGGCGATCGAGCTCGTCACCATCGGCCAGCGGCGAGGTATCGGGGTGCCGGGTGGAGCGCCGAAGCAATACGTCGTCGACGTCGACACCGAACGTGCGCGCGTGGTGATCGGGGACGAATCGCAGTTGTATTGCCCAACCCAGACCGTTGCCGACGTCACGTGGGCCCATCGCTCCGACGTCGAGCGACTGCGCGCCGTTCCCGACGTGTTGGTGCAATCGAGTGCGCACGGAGCCGTCCATCCGGCGACGATTGGGGTGGATGGTTATGCTCGTGTGGTCGTCACCTGGGGCGAACCACAGCGTCGAATTGCGGCCGGTCAAAGCGTCGTGTTCTACGATGTGACGAATTCATTTGTTCTCGGAGGGGGAATCGCGTGCGCGCACTAAAGGCATTGATCATCGGAGCAGTCGTCGCGGGCATCACGTCGTTTGCCTCGCCCACCTCGGCGGTGGTGTCGTGGGAATTCTCCCAGGACTCGGTCTCGCTCGGTCTCACGGGCGTCTCCCCGCACGTCGAGCGAACCGGCTCCGCCGATCGCCTGTGGTATCCGGGTGGCTTCGAGGGCACCGTCGCGTCCGACTGCAACGATGCAGGTTCGTGCACACGCGTGGCCCTGACAAGCCGCTTGGGCAATGACTTCACTGCCGTCACGCTTGCCGACGGCACCCGTCGCGCCTATTTCGTCGACATGTCGCCGAACGCGGGGACCAAGACCGTGGCGTCGGCTGCGTGCACGACCAGTGACTGTCTCGGCGTCGGACTGGCGACTCCGATCGCCTCTGATGTCCAAGTGTCCAAGGACGAAAAGGCCTGGGGCGTGCCCGACGCGGTCGTGCTTCCCGACGGTCGCGTGCGCGTGTATCTCGTCGTGTCCCCGGTGATGACGAGCTCGTGCCCAGAGAAGGTCGTCTCGTACATCTCGAACGACGGCGTGTCGTTCACCAAGGAGCCTGGGTATCGCCTCGAGGGTGGCTACGTGGACACCGAGGTGTTGCGTGCAAAGAACGGTGACTGGTTGATGATCACCTCGAACGGCCCCGGTTGCGGCAACGGCATGCAGCAGCTGTTCGTGACGACGTCCAACGATGGTCTCAGCTGGTCGAGCCCGCAGGCCGTGACCAAGGACGACAAGCGTCGCCTGGATCCGACCGGCTACGAAGTGTCGCCGAACGTGTTCCGCATCTACTACGCGACCTCGAACTCGCGAACCGACCAGAACTACACGCTCGCACGCGGCACCCTGAAGCTTGGGTCGGGAACCGCTGGCGGCACGGTGTCGATTGCCTCGCCGAAGCTCGGCGGATCGTGCACGAAGGCCGGTGTCAAGGCCAAGTCGGGCAAGACGACGTTGACCTGCAAGAAGGTCAAGGGCAAGCTCGTCTGGTCCAAGTAGTTCGCTCGACGTTGCGAGCGGCGACCCTCGCCGTCGCCGTAGGAGTCGTTGCATCCATCGTCACGGGTTCCTCGGCGCGCGCCGTCGATGACCCGGTACTCGAACGGCGCACGATCGGCACGTCCGTCCAGGGTCGCCCGATCGAGGCGGTGCGCGTCGGCGCCAAGGGCGGTCCGGTCGTCGTCGTCATCGGCGTGATCCACGGGAACGAAGCTGCTGGACTGGCGATCACTGACGAACTCGTCACCATGAAGGCTCCGAAGGGCGTCGAGTTGTGGGTCGTGCCGACCATGAATCCCGATGGCACCGCGCTCGACCAGCGAGGAAATGCGAACCTCGTGGATTTGAACCGCAACTTTCCGTATGCGTGGTCGAAGATGGGCAAGCCGGGCTACTGGCAATATGCGGGACCGACACGAGCATCCGAACCCGAGACGAGAGCGATGGTTTCGTTCTTTCGCTCGATCAAGCCCGATCTTGGCATTTGGTATCACCAGGACCTGAACATGATCTCCCCGGGCAAGGGCTTCGAGGGGCGCGTGCGAGAGAAGTATTCACAATTGACGGGCATCCCGTTGAAGCGCATCACCGGTGGCACCTACACGGGTGTGGCTGCAACGTGGCAACGATCGACTTTCCCTGGGGTGGGGGCATTCGTCGTCGAACTTGGGGAGACCCTCTCGGCCCCCGAAGCAGTCGTCCATGCGCAAGCGGTGCACATCGTGTCGATGATGGTCCGCGACCGCTGACCGACGACAATAGGGAGGTGGCGATGACGACGCGTGACAGGTTGTCCCTGCTCGTCGTAGGTCTCGGGGCCGGGTTCCTCTCGGGAGTCTTCGGCGTCGGAGGCGGCATCCTCGTCGTGCCTGGTCTGATGGTGTTCGTCAAGATGGAGCAACGCCGCGCACATGGCACCTCGCTCGCAGCCGTGTTGCCGATTTCCGCGGCGAGCCTCGTCACCTATTGGTTGCACGACCACGTCGACTGGCCCGTCGCGCTGTGGTTGACGGTTGGCGCATTGGGTGGTGCATACGTCGGGGCGTCGCTGCTTGCCATCATCTCCAAGCGCAACCTCGCATTGGTCTTTGCGATCGTGCTCGGTGTCATCGGCGTGCGGCTCTTTTTCACCGTGTCGGGAACCGGACGCGAGGACATCACGATCGCCCTCGCCCTCGCCTACGTCGTCGTCGGAGTGTGCACGGGTGCGCTGTCGGGGCTCCTCGGAGTTGGTGGCGGCGCGATCATGGTGCCGATCATGGCGGTGTTGTTCGGAGTGCCGTCAGTGATCGCCAAGGGGACCTCGCTCGCCGTCATCATTCCGACCGCGTTGATGGGGACGTTGCGCAACAGGTCGAAC
>CAYSRZ010000052.1:0-7132 GCA_964433615.1 uncultured Acidimicrobium sp.
TGGTCGACGTCGTTGGCCAGTTGCAGCATCTCCGCTTCGTCGTCGAACTCGACGAGCGGCGCGACGGGCCCGAAGATTTCCTCGGCGAGCATCGGATCGCTCGCGTCGACGCCACCCAGCACCGTCGCCTGATACCCGAACGCCGGTGTCGTCACCGACGATCCCCCGCACAACACCTTCGCACCACGGGCAACGGCGCCGTCGACGAGCTCTGCCACGCGCTGCTGTTGGGCTTTCGACACGAGCGGACCGAGCGTCGTCGTCGGCGACAACCCGTCCCCGACGACGAGCGACGACATCCTCGCGACGAACTTCGCCGTGAACTCCTCGATCACGGACGAGTGCACGTAGAAGCGGTTGGCCGCGGTGCACGCTGCACCACCATTGCGCATCTTGGCGAGCATCGCACCGTCGACGGCCACGTCGACGTCTGCATCCCCGCACACGATGAGTGGAGCGTTGCCACCGAGCTCCATGCTGCAATTGATGATCCTCGTGGCTGCTTGCTGCAAGAGCAGGGATCCGACGCGGGTCGAACCAGTGAACGACAACTTTCTCACGATCCCGGAGTTGAGCATCGCTTCGACTGCGGGTCCCGGCGGATCGGCGACGACGACGTTGACGACGCCGTCTGGCACTCCAGCGCGCACCAAGATGTCGGCGATCGCCAGGGCCGTGAGTGGCGTGTCGTGCGCAGGCTTCAGCACGACGGTGCAACCGGCGGCGAGCGCGGGCCCGATCTTGCGCGTCGCCATCGCGGCGGGGAAGTTCCACGGCGTGGCGAGCAAGGACACACCGACTGGTTGACGCGTGACGAGCAGCCAGTTTGCTCCGCCGGGCGCGCGTCGGTAGTCGCCGTCGATGCGCACCGCCTCCTCGCTGAACCAGCGGAAGAACTCGGCCGCATACGTCACCTCGGCACGGGCGTCGGTGATGACCTTGCCCATTTCGAGCGTGATCACCTGCGCAAGCGTCTCATGTTCGGCGATCATCAACTCGTACGCGCGCCGCAGGATCTCGCCACGAACCCGAGGTGCGGTGGCACTCCATGACGCGAGCGCACGATCGGCCGCGCTGACCGCCTCCAGACAGTCGTTTGCGGAGGCGTTCGACACCGTCGCGATCACGCCACCCGTCGACGGATTGATGACGTCGAGCGTCGATTTTGCATCGACCCATTGCCCGCCGATTAGCGAGCCGGTGTTGATCGGCCGCGGCAACGTCACGACGTCGTCTTTTGCAGCTCGACTCCGGCGATCTGCTTGATGCGATCGCGAAGGAACTCGAAGGCGGTCGTTCCCTTCGCCACGACGACGTCGTCGGCCGGGTGTAGGAAGAGCGGCGTCGAGACGCGGGAGCGCGTCGCCGCCTCGCCCGTCGGGTTCGTCACCTGGTGCGTCGTGCTTGGAAAGAATCCGCCCGTCGCGTAATCGAGCATGTCACCGGCGTTGATTGCCACGCTGCCCGGATCGCACGGCAC
The DNA here is from genome assembly GCA_964433615.1 of uncultured Acidimicrobium sp. Classification (GTDB taxonomy): domain Bacteria; phylum Actinomycetota; class Acidimicrobiia; order Acidimicrobiales; family Ilumatobacteraceae; genus UBA3006. Next base: position 1,481 of record CAYSRZ010000052.1, read on the forward strand.
GTCGTGCCACTTGCCCGACAAGTCGCGCACCTGGAGACCCGGTTCGTTGGAGGCGGGCAACACCGTGATCATGTTGATGTCCTGGTGTGCGGCTGCTCGCACCGAGCCCTCTGGCTCGTCCCCGCGCAGTGGTGGGTAGTGCAAGATGCGCAACAGCGTGCGCTGGGTTCCGTTGATCATTTCCGACAACGGCATCGTGAATTGCTTGGCGATGTCGGCTGGCGTGTACTCCTCGACCCACGACAACAGCTCGGCTGCGAGCGAGAACCCCGCGTCGTACATCTCGCGAGCCACCTTCGACTCCGCCTCGGGCTGACGGCCCCACGGATACCAGTGGAAATACTCCTTGATGTCCTTCTTCGAGAAGCCGACGGCGGTCTCGGCCTCCTCCATCGGTCGGTAGCCGTCCTGTCCGCCCTCGGCGGGCAGGAAGTCCCACTTGCGATCGGAACGGAAGAAGTCCAGCCACTCGCGTTGCAGTCGCTGCACCATCGAGTAGTCGATCGGATGGTTGACCAGCACGGCAAACCCGGTCTCGCGAAGCGATGTCGTGAAGTCTCGCGCTGCTGTTGCGCTTCGGTAGTCGACGACGGCGACGTCCATGACTCCACACTACGGCGCATTATGCGACGTAACACCTATTGTGGCGGGGTGCACAGAAGGCGACTCGTCCTCATTCTGCAAGTCGCAGTCGGTCTGCTTGCCGCCGGTTACGGCGTGATGTTCACGATGTTGGACGACTGGCGGGACAAATTCGGCATCCAGGAAACTGGGCTCGGATTCATCGTCGCAGTGGGCTTCTTCACTTCGTTCATCGCGCAACTCACGCTCGCACCACTCGCCGACAAGGGCCTCGCCCGCAAGATGCTCACGATCGGATTCGCACTCAACGTCGTCGGCGCGCTCGGCATGGCATTCGGCACCAACCTTCCCGCATTCATCCTCGGTCGAACGCTGATGGGAATCGGCACCGGCATCGCGATTCCGGCGACCCGGCGCATCATCATCGTGAGCGACCGCGACAACGTCGGTCGCAACCTCGGCCGCGGCGTCTCGATCGAAGTCGGTGGATTCGCGCTCGGTCCGATGATTTCGGCCCTCACGGTCGATGCGTTCGGTCTGGCCGCTCCCTTCTTGATCATGGCCGCCCTGATCCTCGTCGCGTCCGTCGTCATTGCTCGGGCAAACGTGCCAGAGACGCCGCCCGAGGACCAGACGACCGAACGGTTCGCCTTCGACCTGTTGCGCATCCGACCACTCGTCGGCGCGATCCTGATCGGCCTCGCGCTCTACGTGATGATCGGCGTGTTCGATCCACTGTGGGTCGTGATGATGGACGACATGGGTGCCTCCAGCTGGGTCGGCAACGCAGGTGTGTCGCTCTTTGGCTTGCCCTGGATCCTGTTCGGCACGCTCGGTGGCAAGATCGCCGAACGCCACGGGCCGTTCCGCGTGAGTGCGTTCGGTCTCCTCGCAGGCGCGGTGTACATGTTGTTCTACGCGTCTCTCGAGTCGCCGTACGTGCTGCTCGCCGTTGCCCTCACGCATTCCGCACTTGATGCGTTCACGGTGACGGGGACCGGTATCGCGGTCTCGCAATCGGTCCCCGAAGAGCGACAGGCCGGTGCATCGGGACTCCTCGGTGGCATGCAGACCCTCACCGGCGGAATCGCCGCGATGCTCGCCGGTGTGATCTACGAGCATCTGGGTCGTCGTGCCGCATTCAGCATCACGAGCATCACGATCGCGGTCCTCGTCCTCTCGGGCATCGCGATCGCTGGACGGTCCGTCCTTCGGTCGCCCGCCAGTAGGGATGCACGAGTCGCTGCCCAATAGAGTCGGGCCATGGAATTTCGTTATCTCGGCAGAAGCGGTCTCAAGGTTTCGGCGATCAGTTATGGCAACTGGATCACCCACGGAAGCCAGGTCGAGGAGGATGCCGCACGCTCGTGCGTGAAGCGCGCACTCGACCTCGGCATCACCACCTACGACACCGCAGACGTCTACGCCGGAACCAAGGCCGAAGAGGTGCTCGGTCGTGCGCTGTCGGGAATCCGCCGCGAGAGCATCGAAGTGTTCACCAAGGTGTTCTGGCCAACCGGATCGGGCCCGAACAATCGCGGCCTGTCGCGCAAGCACATCATGCATTCGATCGACGCCTCGTTGAAGCGACTGCAGCTCGACTACGTAGACCTCTATCAAGCACATCGATTCGACGTGGAGACTCCGCTCGAGGAGACGATGCTCGCCTTCGCCGACATCGTGCGCCAGGGAAAGGCGCTCTACATCGGTGTGTCCGAATGGAGTGCGGACGAAATCAGCCGCGGCGCACAGCTCGCACGAGAGATGAACGTGCCGTTCATCTCCAACCAGCCGCAGTACTCGATGCTCTGGCGCGTGATCGAAGAAGAGGTCGTCCCGGCCTGCGAGCGCGAAGGGCTCTCGCAGATCGTCTGGTCGCCAATCGCCCAAGGCGTGCTCACCGGGAAATACCTCCCCGGTCAACCACCGCCGGCGGGATCACGTGCCACGGACGAATTGAGCGGCAAGAACTTCATCTCTCGTTGGATGAGTGACGCGGTGCTCGAGCGCGTCCAGCAGCTGCGACCACTCGCCGACCACGCAGGTCTCACGATGGCCCAACTCGCCATCGCGTGGGTGCTGCAGAACAAGAACGTCGCCTCTGCGATCGTCGGCGCGACGCGCCCGGATCAGTTGGACGACAACGTGAAGGCCGCGAACGTGAAACTCGAGCCAGAGTTGATGAAGGCGATCGACGACACGCTCGATGGACTGATCGTCACCGACCCGCGCAAGACCGAGTCGCCCGCGACTCGCCCATAAGTCTCAGCTCGGGCCGGAGAACATCCCGCCACGCTCGCTCGACTGCGGCATCGGCGGCTCACCTTCGTAGCGCGAGATCTCTGCGCGACCGACGACGTGCCAGTGCACTTCGTCCGGGCCGTCGGCCAGGCGCAACGTCCGCTGACCCGCATACAGCCGGGCAAGTGGCGTCCACTGGGAGACGCCCGTGGCGCCGAACACCTGGATCGCTTCGTCGATGATCTTGCATACGCGCTCGGGCACCATCGCCTTGACCGCGCTCACCCATACACGGGCCTCCGCGTTGCCCATCGTGTCCATCGCCTTGGCGGCACGCAACACCATCAGCCGCATCGCCTCGATCTCGATGCGAGCCTTGGCAATCACCTCGGTGTTCTTGCCGAGTCGCGCAAGCGGCTTGCCGAACGCCTCGCGATGCAGTCCGCGACGAATCATCAATTCGAGCGCCCGCTCGGCCGCTCCGATCGAGCGCATGCAGTGGTGGATGCGGCCCGGTCCGAGTCGAACCTGGGAGATCTCGAAGCCCCGACCTTCGCCGAGCAACATGTTCGACGCCGGCACTCGCACGTCCGTGAAGCGCAGGTGCATGTGACCGTGCGGAGCGTCGTCCTCACCGAAGACCTCCATCGGTCCGAGGATCTGCACACCAGGGGTGTCCATCGGCACGAGGATCTGTGAGTGGCGTCGGTGTGGCGGGCCGTCAGGGCTCGTCATCAACATGCAGATGAGGATCTTGCAGCGGGGATCACCAGCGCCGGAGATGTAGTACTTCTCGCCGTTGATCAACCATTCGTCGCCGTCCAAGACCGCACGACACTCGAGGTTCTTTGCATCCGATGATGCGACGTCGGGCTCCGTCATCGCATAGGCAGAGCGGATCTCACCTGCAAGGAGCGGCTTCAACCAACGCTCCTTCTGTTCCGGCGTGCCGACGCGCTCCAGCACCTCCATGTTTCCGGTGTCAGGCGCACTGCAGTTCATGCACTCAGATGCGATCGGGTTCTTCCCGAGTTCGGCGGCGATGTAGGCGTAGTCGAGGTTCGACAAGCCCTCGCCGGTCTCGGCATTCGGCAGGAAGAAGTTCCACAGGCCCTTCGCCTTCGCCTTGGACTTCAGACCCTCCAGCAACTCGAGTTGCCCAGGGCCGTATTGCCAGCGATCGGGCCTTCCCTCACCAAGCTTGAAGAACTTCTCGGTGACGGGGTCGATCTCGTCACGGATGAACGCCTTGACCGCCTCGTACAGCGGGACCGCCTTGGCGGACATCGCCAGGTTCATCGCGTCGTCGGTCGTGATCCCTGAATGCATTCCTGGTGCTGGCATACCGCCACGCTACCCCTCACCTCTCGGGCGAAGTCCTATCGAACTGGAGACAACACCACCAGCGGAATCTCGCGCGACGTGCGCTGTTGGTACGAGCGGTATCCCTTGTAGGCCGACTCGACGCTCGGCCACCAGCGCATGCGCTCCTCCGGCGTCGCCGTGCGCGCAATCATCGCGACAGTCGGGCCGCCCTTGACTCGAGCCTCCACCTTCGGATTGGCGACGAGGTTCAAGTACCAGGCCGGGTGATGGTCGTCTCCGCCTCGCGACGCGACGATCACGACGTCGTCGCCCTCCTGGATCGGCGACGTCAACAACACCGTTCGCTTTTCGCCCGACTTGCGACCGACCGTCGTCAACTCCACCACGGGCATCACGCCGACTTGCCAGCCGGCCTTGCCACCCGTCACGGCCATGATCACCCGGTGCACGGCATTCATTCCCTTGAGAAACGCATCACTTGGCATACCCAAACCCTACGCCTCGCCCGACTCCGAACGCACGCCGTAGTGTTCCGTGGATGAAAGACATCTTCTCCCTCTCAGGACGGGTCGCTCTCGTCACCGGCGGTTCCCGTGGCATCGGCGCGATGATCGTGCAGGGCTTTCTCGAACACGGATGCGCCCGCGTCTACATCACGGCGCGCAAGGCGGCCCAGTGCGACGCGGCAGCGAAGGAACTCTCCGAGTTCGGCGAATGCATCTCGCTCCCCGGCGACGTCTCGACGATGGAAGGGGTGGCCAAGCTCGCTTCGCAGATCGCCGAGCGCGAGTCCTCCCTCGACATCCTGGTCAACAACGCAGGAGCAGCATGGGGTGCGGAGTTCGACACGTTCCCCGAGTCCGGCTGGGACAAGGTCGTCGACTTGAACTTGAAGACGCCGTTCTTCCTCACCCAAGCCCTCGCGCCACAGCTGCGTGCAGCAGGTTCGTCCGGTCACCTGGCCAAGGTGATCAACATCGCGTCGATCGACGGCATCTCGATCAACCAGATGGAGACGTATTCGTATGCCGGTAGCAAGGCGGGTCTCATCCACATGACCAAGCGCATGGCGTTGCGGCTCGCGAAGGACAACATCATCGTCAGCGCCATCGCGCCCGGCGCATTTGCGAGCGAGATGAACAAGGTCGCGCGCGACCACGGCGATGCGATCGCCCCGATGATTCCTGCCGGCAGAATCGGCACGCCCGAGGACATGGCGGGCGCAGCGATCTATCTCGCATCACGAGCCGGTGACTACGTCGTCGGCTCCACGCTCATCGTCGACGGTGGCGTCACCTACGCACGCTGAGGAAACGATCGTCCACGACATGGTCGTCGAACCAAAGATCCTCCTCTTCTACAAGTTCACGCCGATCTCCGACCCGGAGACGATTCGGCTCTGGCAACGCGAGCTCTGTGAACGGTGGGGACTGACCGGGCGCATCCTCATTTCCACCCACGGCATCAACGGCACCGTCGGCGGACCCTTGAAGTCGGTCAAGA
>CAYSRZ010000053.1:0-7006 GCA_964433615.1 uncultured Acidimicrobium sp.
GAGACACTCAACGTGCTCGTCACGGTGATGAGCGAGGGTGAGATCACCGTTCCTCGCTATGGAACGATCACCGCTGGTGACGGTTTCCGACTGGTCGCGGCGATGAATCCTTTCGACGCAGTCGGCACCGCGCGGATCTCGAGTGCGATCTACGACCGAGTGTGCCGTGTGGCGATGACCTATCAATCGTCCGAGGACGAATGCGAGATAGTCCGTTCCGCGACGAAAGGCCATGGCGTGGACGTGGAGAAGTCGTGGATCGAGTCGGTCGTCGCGGTGACTCGTGCGACGAGGAGTCACGTGGACTTGCGTGTCGGATCGTCCGTTCGTGGTGCGATCGACACGATCCTCGTCGGCGAACAGCTGAACGCGATGCGCGGTGGGTCGGCGACACGTCTCGCGTGCGGTCGCGACGCCGCACTCGTTGCACTGAGCGGTCGGGTGCGCGTGCGTGAGGGTGTCGTGCGTAGCGCGGAAGCGATCATCGAAGAACTGTGGGACGCCGAATTCGCGCCCGCTCGAGGCACACCATCGGGAAAAGCGAGCGCCCCGATGGGGGCTCCAACCAACTGAACCGTCGGCGCAGCGAGGCGGCTGCGTCCCAAGCGGCGAAGCGCACGGTGTCGCGTGCCGACCTCGAACGCCACGACGGATTCGAACAGATTTCACCCGAAGTCGGGGTGCTGGACGAGGAAGCCTTTTCTCGAAAACTTGCAAGTGATCCGGACGAGGCGCTCACGATGCTCGCGGACCTCGTCGCTGCGACCGACCCGACCTTGAGCGCGCTCGCACGCTCGCTTGCTGGACGAATCTTTGTCGATGTTGCTTCCCGCGTCGGACCGGTGAGCCGCGGGATCGGACGGATGGTGACGCGACGTGACGCCGAATCGATGGGCGAGATCGACGTCGATGCGAGCGTCGATGCGCTCGTGGCGCATCGGACGACCGGCGTGCTGGAGCACGACGAGTTGCGACATCGGACGTGGACGAAGAACACCCACGCGCTCAGCCTCGTCGTCGACCGCAGCGGCTCGATGGGCGGGGCACCACTCGCCACTGCGGCACTTGCGACCGCCGCCGTTGCCCATCGACGTCCTGCGGATTACAGCGTGCTCGTGTTCGGTGGTCAGGTCGGCGTCGCGAAGGGCCAGGAGACTGACGTGCCGACGGAGCGTCTGGTGAACTCGGTGCTGTCCCTGCGTGGATTCGGCACGACGAACCTGTCCGAGGCGTTGGTCGAATCAGCGCGACAACTCGAGACTTCGCGCGCACAGCGCAAGATCGTGGTGCTCTTGTCGGACTGCCGTTCGACATCAACTATTTCGGCAGAAGAGGTGGCCCGTGGACTCGACGAGCTCGTCGTCATCTCGCACGTCGATGACGCCGACGAGGCACGCGCATTTGCGACACGAGTCGGTGCGAGGTACGCAACGGTCTCTGGACCGAGCGACATTCCAACTGCGCTGTTCGACGTGCTGGGCTAGCGACAGGACGGGTCGTCCGGAGGGACGATGCCGAGGGTGTCCTGTGCGGGAGCAACCGTCGGCACCGTCGTGGACGGCGACGCCGATGGTCGAGGGGTGAAAGCCCGAACAGGGATTGCATTCGCCTCGAGAGCACCCTCGTCGCCGGCTGGCGCCCCGAAGCTCGCCTTGCCTTGGAACAGCGCGAGCACTTCGCGCATCGTGTCGTTTTGGATCTTGGGTACGAGCACCGCCTCGTCGCCGATCATCTCCCCGGAACTGGAGATCGTGTACGTAGGGATCTTCGAGGTGTTCAGGTTGCGCATCGCCTGAGCGAGCTGGAGCATCGACAGCGCCGAGAGTTGGTCGTCGGTGATGACGTTTTGCAGGCCGGTGTTGAGCAGGTCGTTTGCGACACGCGGGCTGCTCGAACCTTTGTCGAGCGCACGTTGCATGGCGCGTCGGATGAAGTCCTGTTGGCGACTGATGCGACCGAGGTCAGACGTGCCATCCTTCACCCATTCACCCTTGGCCGGATCGAAGTACGAATAGCCAGAGCGTGAGCGTACGTAGGCGAGCGCATGGTCACCGGAGAACTCGAAACACATCGCTCGAGGTACGTACAACCCCGTCTTCTTGTCGCGCGTCTCATATGCGAACGGAACGCTCACCCCTCCCACGGCGTCCACGATCTCCTTGAACGCGCAGAAGTCGATGTTCACGTAGTGGTCGATGGGGATGCCGAAGTTCTCGTAGATCGTGTTGATCAGTCGGTTGGGGTTCTTGCGGTCGAACGCGGTGTTGATGCGGTTGGAGCGCGTGGAGCCCGAGATCTTCACCCACAGGTCACGCGGAAACGAGAGGAACGCGGCCTGGTTGTCGATGGGATTGACGCGAATGATCATGATCGTGTCGCTGCGTTCTCCGAAGCTCGTCCTGTCACCGAATGCACCCGCATAGGGCGAGTCGGGATCGACGCATCCGCCGTTGTCCGAGCCCGTGAGGAGGAAGTTCTTCGCTGCAAGGTCGCCTTCGGTGAGGTTCCACTCGTCCGACGGGGTGATGTTGGCGTCCTCGATCGGAGTGGCGTCGCCATCTCTTCCGATGCTCACGACCTGTCGGGTGCTCAGGCGCTGGCCCGCCCACAGCGTTCCGACTCCGACGACGACGAGCATGCCTGCGACGCCGAGGTTGAGCGCCAGGATCGCGAAGTGGGTCCATGGACGCCGCGATGATCTCATCGTCAAATCAGCGTAGTGGGCGAGTCTCAGGCGGTCTCGGCGAGCCTGACGCTCGCAGAGATGACCGACTCTTCATGCTCGACGAACTCGATCGTCTCGATCGCACCGGCATTGCGCAGGTCGTCAAGGGACTCGACGATGACGTCGATCTGTGATTTGGTCGCAGACACGGCGACATGTGCGACCTGTGCTCGCTGGGAGACCTTCGACTCGGTCTTCGTGCGGCGAATGATTCCGATGGTTGCGCAGAGTGCATCGAGTCGCTCGTCGTGTCGGTCGACCGGATCGGATCCCGTCAGGAGTTCGCTACGAGTCGGCCACGTCGATGCGTGGATCGACGAGTCGTGCCACCACGACCACACCTCGTCGGTGGAAAAGGGGATGTGCGGGGCAAGGAGGCGCTGCAGGGTGCCGAGGGCCCGACGCAGCGCACAGCGCGCAGACGCGGCACCTGCGTCGTCGCCGTAACCGCGGGTCTTCACGAGCTCCACGTAGTCGTCGCAGAACCACCAGAAGAACGACTCGGTGCGCTCGAGTGCGCGTGCATAGTCGAACGATTCGAACGCTCTCGTTGCGTCATCGACGACGTCCGCGAGACGAGACAGCATCGCCCGGTCGAGTGCGTTCGTCGGCGCGACGGATCCGTCGACGTCGCCGATGCCGAGGACGAACTTGCTCACGTTCAACAACTTCGTGGCGAGCTTGCGCCCGACCTTCATCTGGTCTTCGCTGAACGCGGTGTCGACGCCCGGGCGTGCACAGGCAGCCCAGTAGCGCACTGCGTCACTGCCGTACTGGTCGAACAAGTCGATCGGAGTGACGACGTTGCCCTTCGACTTCGACATCTTCTTGCGGTCCGGGTCGAGGATCCACCCCGACAGCGCCGCGTTGCGCCATGGCATCACGTCGTGCTCGAAGTGACTGCGCACGGTGGTGGCAAAGAGCCACGTGCGGATGATGTCGTGACCTTGTGGCCGGACGTCCATCGGGAACATCGTTGAAAACAGCGCTGGGTCGTCGATCCAGCGACCGGCTATCTGCGGGGTGAGCGACGACGTCGCCCATGTATCCATCACGTCGGACTCGCCGACGAAACCATTCGCTTGTCCGCGTTGTGACTCGGTGTATCCATTTGGCACGTCGGTGCTCGGGTCGATCGGCAGGCGGTCCTCGCTCGGCACGAGCGGACTGTCGTAGTCGGGCTCTCCGGCCGAGTCGAGCGGATACCAGAGCGGTAGCGGGACACCGAAGTAGCGCTGGCGCGAGATCAACCAGTCCCCGTTCAAGCCTTCGACCCAGTTCGAGTAGCGATACTGCATGAAGTCGGGGTGCCAGGTGAGCTCCCCGCCACGACGCAGGAGGTCGGCCCGCAACGCAGCGTCACGTCCGCCGTTGCGGATGTACCACTGGCGCGATGTGACGATCTCGAGTGGGCGGTCGCCTTTTTCATAGAACTTCACTGGGTGGGTGATCTTCTCTGGCTCGCCATGCATCTCGCCCGACTCACGCAGTTGCTCGACGATCTTCGTCTGCGCCTGATTCACCTTGAGCCCGGCGAGAGCCGCATACGCCTGAATGCCGTTGGGTGTAGTGATCCACTCCGGGGTGTCGCGGAGCAGGCGACCGTCACGACCGATGACGGCGCGGGTCGGCAATTGCAGTTCGCGCCACCAGATCACGTCAGTCAGGTCACCGAAGGTGCATATCATCGCGATGCCCGTGCCCTTGTCGATCTGTGCGAGCTCGTGGGCGCACACCGGAACCTCGACGCCGAAGAGCGGAGTCTTCACGGTCTTGCCGAAGAGTGGCTGATAGCGCGGGTCGTCGGGGTGGGCGACGAGAGCGACACATGCCGGGATCAATTCGGGCCTGGTGGTCGCGATCATCACGTCGCCATTGCCGTCCGAGCGCGAGAACGCGATCGAGTGATAGGCGCCGGGACGTTCACGGTCCTCGAGTTCTGCCTGTGCGACGGCGGTGCCGAAGTCGACGTCCCACAGCGTCGGCGCTTCTTGCGCATACGCCTCGCCGCGCGACAGGTTGCGCAGGAATGCAGCCTGGCTGGTGCGTCGTGCGTGGTCACTAATCGTCGAATAGAGGAGCGACCAGTCGACGGACAAGCCGAGTCGACGGAAGAGGTCCTCGAACACTTTTTCGTCTTGGTGCGTCAGTTCCTCGCAGAGCGCGATGAAGTTGGGACGCGAAATTGCCACGGAACGGTGGTCCTTGGGCACGTCGCCGCGAAACGGTGGGGTGAAGTTTGCGTCATACGCAATGGAAGGGTCGCAGGACACGCCGAAGTAGTTCTGCACTCGTCGTTCGGTGGGCAGACCGTTGTCGTCCCAGCCCATCGGATAGAAGACACTCTTTCCGCGCATGCGCCAGAAACGTGCGAGCGTGTCCGTGTGGGTGTAGCTGAACACGTGGCCCATGTGCAGTGAGCCCGAGACGGTGGGAGGCGGAGTGTCGATGGCAAACACCGAATCCCTCGACGCGCTGCGGTCGAAGCGGTAGACGCCTAGCTCGTCCCAACGCTGCATGAGGCGGGGCTCGAGATTGTCGAGCGTGGGCTTGTCGGGCACGTTCATCGCGGATCAACTGTATTGGGGATGCGCAGGGCTTGGCGTGTGTCCGCGCCTTTAGAATGACGGAAATGCTGCACCTCTACGACACCGCGACGCGCGAGGTGCGCGAGATCCGCCTGCGCGAACCCGGCAAGATCGGCATCTACCTCTGCGGGCCGACCGTCTATGGCCCTCCACACCTCGGACACGGCCGGGCGACGCTCGTCTATGACATCCTCCGCCGCTATCTCGAGTGGAGCGGGCTCACGGTCCGACTCGTGTCCAACATCACCGACATCGACGACAAGATCATCGACCGCGCCAATCGTGAGGGTCGTCCGTGGGAGGAGATCACCCACAAGTGCGAGGACGTCTGGTTCACCGCAATGCGCAAGATCAACGTGCTTCGCCCCACTGACGTGCCGCATGCGACCGAGTACGTGGATCAGATGGTCGCGATGATCGCAGACCTGATGGCGAAGAACGCCGCGTACGCGACCTCCGACGGTGTCTATCTCGACGTCAACGCCGTCCCGGACTATGGCCTCCTGGCCCACCAGAGCCTGGACGAGATGTTGAGCGGCGGCGGCGACCGCGAGGTGCTCGGTGCTGCCGAGAAGCGCACCCCGGCCGACTTCGCGCTGTGGAAGTTTTCCAAGCCGGGTGAACCGAGCTGGCCGTCACCGTGGGGAGACGGTCGACCCGGGTGGCACAGCGAGTGCGTGGTGATGAGTCTCGAGTTGTTGGGCGAGTCGTTCGACCTGCACTGCGGAGGAGCCGACCTGCGCTTTCCGCATCACGAGAACGAGCGTGCGCAAGCCGTCGCACTTGGGAAGACGTTCGCCCAACATTGGATGCACAACGGCTTCGTCGTCGACGCCGAAGGCGAGAAAATGTCCAAGAGCCTCGGCAACGTCACCAACTTGTTGGATCTCATCGAGCACTACGACCCGCGCGCCTATCGCATGTTGCTGCTGCAGACGCACTATCGCTCTCCGGTCAAGGTCGGCCAGGACAACATCGATGCCGCGGTCAAGTCGCTCGCAGGACTGGATGCATTCGCGGCACGACTCGCCGAGCTTGGTACTGCAACGGCTGATGCGAACGTGCTCGCATCGTTTGCCAACGTGATGGACGACGACCTCGACACTCCGGGGGCGACCGCGTTGATCTTCGACACCGTCCGTCGTGCGAATGCCGCCGTCGATGCGGGCGATCGGCCGCTCGCAGCAGCGCTTGCGGCCGCCGTCATTGAGATGTGTGCCGCACTCGGGCTCGAACTGAAGGTGACCGCCGACGTGGACGACTCGGCCACCGAGCTCGCCCGTCAACTCGATGCCGCACGAGCCGCAAAGGACTTCGCCGCAGCAGATCGGATTCGCGGCGAACTTCAAGCGTCGGGCTACGTGGTGGAGACCACGAAAGACGGCACCCGCGTGCGTCGCGCATAACTACGGCCGATGTCGATGCCTGCCGATTCATCTGTGCGTGAACCGTTGCCCCGAGGGTTCTGGGTCATCTGGTCGACGGTCGCGCTTGACATGGTTGGATTTGGAATCGTTGCACCGATCCTCGGTCGCTATGCGGACCGATTCGGCGCGAGCGGTTTCCAAGTTGGGCTGTTGTTTGCGTCGTTTTCACTCGCCCAGATGGTGTGTTCACCGTTGCTCGGTCGAGTATCCGATCGTGTCGGTCGCAAACCCGTGATCGTGGTGTCGCTCATCGGGACGGCGATCGG
>CAYSRZ010000054.1:0-6988 GCA_964433615.1 uncultured Acidimicrobium sp.
TAGAGGCCGATCATCTCGACCGTCTCCGCCTTGCTGCCGGGGACCTTGCTGCGCTTCAGGATTCCGACGAGTGACATCAACATGATGATGCCGACCGTGACGTGCACTCCGTGAAAGCCGGTGAGGACGAAGAAGCTGGAGGAGAACAAGCTGGTCGTGAAACCCATGCCCTCGTTGTAAAACGCAGTGAATTCATACACCTGGCCACCGACGAAGGTTGCGCCGAGTAGCCCGGTGACGGTGAGCCACAGGAGCATGCTTCGGTCGTCGTTCTTCTGCGCGGCCGACACCGCGAGCACCATCGTCAGCGAACTCATCAGCAGCACGAAGCTGCTCACGGAGGTGAACGGGATGTCAAAGACCTGCGACGGTGTCGGGCCAGTGCCGACGCGGCCGCGATAGAGCATGTACGTCGAGATCAGACCACCAAAGAGGAGGCATTCCGAGCCAAGGAACAGCCACATGCCCAACTTGACGTTGGACAAACCGGTCGAGGTGTGATGGGCAGCGGTATCAGCCGACATGGGCGACTTCCTTCGAGCTGCTCGACGGCGGGTCGACGTCGTCGTCTGGAGCCGTCGAAGGCTCCATTGCCCATCCGTACATGCCAAGCAGGATGATGAGACCACCGACGACCGCGATCGGAATGGAGTAGATCAAGCCAAAGGCGGTCACGGGCAGGCCGAGCGCGAGCACGATCGGCCAATAGGACGGTGACGGCATGTGGATGTGGGCATCTGCGTTCTTTTCGAGCTCCGCGACGATTTCCTCGGCCGTGGCGATCTGGACCATCTCTCCCTTGTCGTTCTCCTTGTACTTGCGGTGGAAGAACTCGTCCAGGTGTGACACGGTCGGAATGCTGTCGAAGTTGTGCTCCTTCGGCGGATTCGAGGTCATCCACTCGAGGCTGCGCGCATTCCACGGATCGAGTGGTGCGACCTGGCCCTTGCGGGTGGTGACGACGATGTTGATGAGGAACATGAGCACGCCAAGTGTCAGGATCAGCGAACCGATCGAGGCCACCGTGTTCCAGAATCCGAGGTTGAAGAATCCCTCACCGGCCCGCGCCTCGGTCCACTGGTACATGCGGCGGGGCTGGCCCTGAAGACCCAGGATGTGCATCGGACCGAACGTGAGGTTCATGCCGATCGTCATCAACCAGAAGTTCCAGTTGCCGAGTCGCTCGTTGAGCAACTTTCCGAACACCTTCGGCCACCAGTAGTAGAAGCCCGAGAACAGACCGAAGATCGCGCCACCGAAGAGCACGTAGTGGAAGTGGGCCACGATGTAGTACGTATCGGTCTGCTGGGTGTCGGACGGTGCGACCGAGTGAGTCACGCCGGAGAGACCGCCGATCGTGAACAACACGATCAAAGCGACCGCGAACTTCATCGCCACCGTGAACACGAGCTTTCCGCCCCACAGGGTCATCGTCCAGTTGACGATCTTCACGCCGGTCGGCACGGCGATCGCCATCGTCGCCACCGAGAACACGGCAACCGACACCGGTCCGAGACCAGAGGCGAACATGTGGTGTGCCCACACTCCCCAACCGACGAAGCCGATGGCCGCGCCGGAGAAGACGACGAACGGATAGCCGAAGAGTGGCTTGCGCGAGAACACCGGCAAGACCTCAGAGATCACGCCGAAACTCGGCAGGATGAGGATGTACACCTCAGGGTGACCGAAGATCCAGAACAGGTGCTGCCACAGAAGCGGATCTGCGCCGGCCTCGACGTCGAAGAATGTCGCACCGAAGTTGCGCTGGAACGACAGCAGAAAGAGGGCCACGGTGATCACCGGTACGGCGAACACGAGCAGGAACTGCACGACGAGCTGCATCCACGTGAAGATCGGCATGCGCATCAACTTCATCCCCGGCGCACGCATGTTGAGGATGGTGACGATGAGGTTGATCGAACCGGTCAACGAGGCGATGCCGGTGATCTGCAAACCGAGTGCCCAGAAGTCGACACCGTGACTCGGTGAGAACACTGGTCCCGAGTTCGGTGCGTACATGAACCATCCGCCGTCCGCTGCTCCGCCCAGGAACCACGCCAGGTTGAGGAAGATTCCGCCGAACAAGAACGCCCAGAATCCGAATGCGTTGATTCGTGGGAATGCGACGTCGCGCGCACCGATCTGCAGTGGGACGAAGTAGTTGGCGAGACCGGCAGCCATCGGCATGACGAAGAGGAACACCATGGTCGTCGCGTGCATCGTGAACATCTGGTTGTAGAGGTCGGCGTTCAGCACCTTGCCGTTTGGTGCAGCGAGCTGCAGACGGATGAGGACCGCCTCGAGTCCACCGACGATGAAGAAAAAGAGTGCCGCGGCCGAGTACATGATGCCGAGCTTCTTGTGGTCGACCGTGAACAGCCACGCCCGCCACCCGCTCGTCGTGACCGGGCGCTTCAGGGCGCCGAGTGCCGTCGAGGGAACCGCCGGGGCGGCTACCTGCAACTCGCTCACTGCGGTCGATGGACGCTCAATGATTGCCATGGTGGTCTCCGATTACTTCAACGTCAGAAGGTATGCAACGAGCTTTTCGATATCGCTTTCGGTCAAACCGAGGTTCGGCATGCCGCGGTACTTGCCGCCGGTATTCGCAAGCAACGCCGGATTCGCATACATCGGCTTCATCTCGGGTGCATTGCGCAGCCAGCCACGCAGGTCGGACTGGTTCAGGCAGTCCTCCGACACGCCGGCCAGGTATTTCTCACCGAAACTCGCGCTGTCGGCACCCCAGACTTCCTTGCGGCACTCCTCGGTCAGCAAATCGAACATCGCGCCGGCGAAGGTGTTGCGCGACATGAGGTGGCTCAAGTTCGGCGCAGCTCCGGAGACGATGTTCTCGTCAGGTGCGGCGATGATCGGCGTACCATCGGCACGCTTCAAACCGTTGACCTGGTGGCAGCGCACGCACTGGTTGACGAAGACACCCTCGCCCTCTTTGGCGAGCGTCCCCTCTGCCGGCGACTTGTACTCGGCGAGCTGGCCCTCGACCCACTTTGCGAAGTCAGCCTTGCTCAGTGCAACGGCCTCCATGCGCATGTTTGCGTGTGACAGACCACAGAACTCCGTGCACTGTCCCGCATAGATGCCTGGTTCGTCTGCTTCGATTCGGTTGGTGTGGACTCGCCCAGGAACAGCGTCGCGCTTGCCGTTAAGTGCCGGAATCCAATACGAGTGGATCACGTCGCGACTGGTCTGGCGCAACAACACCTTGGTGCCCGCTGGGATGACGAGCTGACCAGAGGTGATGATCGGCTTGGTGATGCCGAACTCCTCTTGCACCGGGTAGTCGTACTCCCACCACCACTGCTGGCCGGTCACGTTGATGATCATCTCGGTGTCGGAAGTCTTGGAGAGGTCGAACACGGTGCGGAAAGTGAACACACCGATCACGGTGAGGATCAGGGCGGGAATGATCGTCAGGGTGATCTCGAGTGCAGGCTTGCCGTGGGTCTGCTCGGGGATCGGCTGGCCGCGGTCCTTGAACTTGTAGATCGCATATCCGACGGCGACCGCGACGATCAGTCCGATGATTCCGGCAACGGCAAAGACCGGCTTTTGCAGGTCGTCGATGATCTGTGCATTCGGACCCTTGGGCGCCCAGGTGTCTTGCGGTGCATTCGATGCACAGCTCGTGAGCGCCACGGCTGCAACGGAAAGCGACAGTCCAGTACGGACACGCGAGGGCATGTGCCTCAGCCTATTGACGAGTTTCGCAACACGGGAATACGTGCGATCGTGATTCACGGAACGACCACCTCGATGCTCTGCCCGTCGACACCTGCGATTTCCAAGGTGTACGGCTTGTCGATCGCCGGCTTGGGGATCGTCAAGGTCAGGAACTGCTCGGCACCTTCAGGGATCAACTGCGTGCACAATTCGACCTTCTCCACCACGCCATCGGTCACCGCCCGCTCCCCGAGGTGAGCGACGAGTCGGAATTCGCCCTCGGTCTTGTTGCGGAACAGGATGTTCGACGGATTCGAGCGTGGAATCGTCACCGACTCCTGTGGCCCATTGACTCCCTGAACGTTGGCGACCAGCGTTCCATCCACATATTCGATGGTGGCGATGATGCTGCTCTTGCCAGACACTGACTCGAGAGCCAACTTGTCGCCGTACTTGGACTTCTCGGGTCCACACTCGCGATGCATGTAGTGGCCCTCTTCGGCGGCCATCTCGAGATCTTCGCGCAGACCTGCTCCCCCGCTCGCGATTCCTGCAGCGACGAGTCCAACCGCACCGACGACGCAAATGCCGGTGACGATGCCACGCTTGAGCCCAGGCCGCGTCGCGAACAGGATTCCAGCGAGGAGCACGATGCTCGCAACGACGATGAATGCGACGGCTCCAGCGCTCTTGTCGATCGCCAACATGACTCGCGAGAACGACACGATGATGACGCCGAGTCCGACGGTTGCGAGGACCGGATACTCGATTGGGTTGAGGATCCGCTTGCGCACCGAGTCGTTGTACGCGACGTCACCCGACGCACGTTCGCTCCATGCTTGAACGACCCACTCCACGAACGAGGTGGCAAGCACGACGATGCCGAGCACGAACACGATCGGTGTCGTGACGGTGCCGAGCAGCAACACGACTGCGCCAAGCACCGACACCACGGGCCACATGCTCGCCGACGGTGCGGCATTGGCGGCCTGAGCACCGGTAGTCGAATCGACGTCCGAGTCACGCGTGTAGAGGGCGAGCCCAGCAAGCAACGTCGTGGCAGCGATCATGCCGAACAGTGCAGTCGCACCGATCGACGACGGGCCAACGAAGATGAGGTAGACGGCGATTGCGACGCTCGCCAGTGCGCTCAGCGCGATGTAGTACTTCGATCCAGTCGTGAACATCGGTGCCTACTTCTGTACGTACACGACGAACCACATGGCAAGGAACGCCGTCGCTAGGAAATACCAATACAACGCGTGTGCGCTGACGACCTGGTAGTCGCGCACCCGACCCGCATAGACGCGGAACATCGTGGCCAACGAAAAGGCGAGACCGGTGACGAGGAGGAACAACATCGTTCCCGTCACGGCATAGAACATCGTCTGGTACGGGCCGTCCGTGATGCCGATGCCCATCTGGACGTATACGGCGACTTGACCGTTGATCGCGGCGACGCCGAGCATCGACGTGACGACGAGGGCAAGCCCGGCGTGCGAGGAATCGTTGCGCTTGGCCGAGTAGACCGCCCACTGGGCCATCACGCACGTCACGACCATCGTGATCATCAGCGTGTTCGTCACGACCTCGGGGATCGCGATGTCAGCGGGCAGCCAGTCGCGGATCAGCTTGCCGTTCCTGGCGGTACGCAACGGAGCTGCGTCACGGAATTTGAACCACAGCGCGAGCATCCCGTACATCAGCATGGTGCCAGCCACGGCGACCGCACCGACTCCGACGAGGATCGTATTGCGGGCGGCGGGTGGTGCGCCTGCGGGAAGCTGACGGTCGGTCACGGCGCTCACTTGCTCACCTCCGCGGGGATCTTCGCATCAAGTAACGGCGTTGCCGACGAGACGCGTGGGACGTCGACGAAATTGTCTGCCGGCGCCGGGGACGACGTCATCCACTCGAGCGTGTGTGCGTCGTACGGATCATCGGTCGCCGAGTCGACTCCACGGAAGTGACCCGCAAAAGCAAGCAGCGTGCAGAGGAAGAACAGTGCGTGTCCCGCGGTGCTCGCTGAGTTCCACAATGCCGACGGACCGCCGTACTCGAACCCACCGACGACGCCTGCTGGCTGATCGGCGAATCCTGCGACGTAGTAGGGCAAACTCGACAACACGACGCCGATGAAGGCCAGCGTCGAAAGGGCAAGCACCGCTGGCGATGGCGGCTTGGTGCCCCAGATCTTCGGTGCCCAGAAGACGATGCCGGCAAATCCACTCAGCACCGCTCCATATCCCACGTAGTAGGACACTCCCTCTCCGAACACGGTCCCGGCGAGACCTGCGCTCGACACGTGTTCGATCGCACTTCCCACCATCCCGGTGAACACCATGCCGACGCCGAGGAATGCTGGAATGAACGCCCCGACCAGTCGTGGCTTGCCATTGACCAACGTGAAGAGCGCGAGACCGATGACGATCACGGCGCCGAGCAATGGCAAAAGGTTGAACAGCGCATACGGAACGAGGCTCGTGACCTTGTCGGTCGCCGATCCACTCCACTCGAACACCTGTGGGGTCTGGCTGACCGTTCCCATGACCGCGGTCGACACGACGCCGATGCCGACAAGCATGCCGCCGCGCAACAACTGACGACGGCGCGCCGCTACTGGTGCAATGTCGGCGAGGATGCCGAAGGACAGCAGCGCATAGATGAACGTCTGTGGGTGACCAACGGCCCATCCGAGCCACGTGTCCATTCCCTTGTTCCCACCGAATGCAAGACGACCGTAGCGATGGTCGACGGCGACGTAGATGACGGTGCCGAGTGCGACCGGAACGGTGAGGATGACCGACACTGCAGTGACGAGTGCCGACCAACTGAGCATCGGAACGAGATCGAGCGACATGCCAGGACAGCGCGCTGTCATCACTGTCGCGAACAACGACACGGATGCGGCCACCAAACCGACGAGCACGAGACCGAGACCGAGCAGATACACGTCGACCATCTGGGCGCTTCCACCACCGGGCCCACCGTTTCCGATGATCGATGCAATCACCATTGCGCTGCCCGCGGCCCATGCCCAGTAACCCAGCGCGGCGACTCGGGCAAGAGCAATTGAGCGCGCGCCGATCTGGAGCGGAACGACCGCGACCGCCAAGCCGACCATGAGCGGCAAGACGACCCCGAACATCAGGCCGACTCGGGTGAAGGCAAAGAGTTGTGGCACCGCATTGACGTCGAAGGTCGACGCATCGTCGGCGATGCGTTCGAATCCGAGCACGGAGGCGACGCCGCTCACGCCGAGCAGCCACAAAATGGCCGTTCCCATGAAGAGTCGGCCGATCCG
>CAYSRZ010000055.1:0-6929 GCA_964433615.1 uncultured Acidimicrobium sp.
CTACTTCGTGCGGTAGACGACGAAGACCTTGCGCAGCGTCTCGTGGACCGTCCAGGTGCCCTTCCAGCCGATCGGGAAGATGCAACTCGATCCTGCGGTCAACTTCACGGCCTCACCACCGTCTTCCTGCACCGTCATCGAGCCCTTGAGCACGTAGATCACTTCGCCACGCGTGGTGAACTCCCAACGCGACGCACCCGGCTCACACTCCCAGGTTCCCGAGGTGACGGTCTCGTTGTCGAGGAACACCTTGGCTCGCGTCATGATCTCGCCGGTCAACGGTTCCGCAGACGGTTGGCCGAGCGGCTTCTCGGCGAGTTCGGAGGCGGCAATGTCGAGTGCGCGAAAGGAAATGGTCATGGCGCAAATCTAGTGAACGACCCGCTCAGCCGAGCACTCGGTCACGAAGCGCAAGGATGCGTCGAGCGGGTTTGCCTCGGCGACGCTCCATCCGGTCCGCCTGTTCGGTGAGTGCAAGGAGCCCGTTCACCCCCAGCCAACGAAGCGGCTCAGGTTCCCAGCGTTGCGAACGATGATCGACGAGCAACGACCTGGTGATCGGCTCCTTCGTGTCGACGATGAGGTGCGCAAGCGTCCTACCGACGAGATTTGCAAGCGCCACGCCGTCTCCGACGTAGCCGCCGCCGGCACACAGACCGGACGTGCGATCGACGTTGGCGAAGGCATGCCAGTCGCGCGGCGCCCCGACCGGGCCTCCCCAGCGGTGGGTGATCCGAGCATCTGCAATTTGCGGGAAGTTCTCGCGCATCGTCTCTTCGATCCGCCGGTGAATCGTCTCGTTGATCTCATAGCCCGCATCGATCTTCGACCCGAAGTGATATGGCGCGCCGCGGCCGCCAAAGGCGATGCGATCGTCGCTCGTGCGTTGGGCGTAGGTGACCATGTTGCGACCGTCGGCGAAGGTCTCCCTCCCCGACCAACCGAGTGAGTCCCAGACCCGCTTCGACAACGGCTCGGTCGCCACCATCAACGAATACAGGGGCACGATGTCGCGGGCGGTGTCGGCCATCTGCGAGCCGAACGACTCGATCGCCCGCACGACCCACGTTGCGCGCACCTCCCCGAACTCCGTCGTCACCCGACGTGACGCGATCGACGTCGCAGGTGATGCCTCGAAGATCCGCACGCCGCGTCGTTCGAGGACCCCGGCCAGTCCGCTGACGAGTCGCCATGGATCGATCGCCGCACAGTGCGGACTGACGACCCCTCCAAGACTGCGAGCGACGGCGATCCGCGAGGTCATCTCGCGAGGCTCGATCCACCGCACGTCGTCGTCGCCGAAGCCCGCCGCATGCCAGGACGCCACGTAGTCGCGCAGGCGTTGCACGTGGGTCTCCCTCGAGGCGTTCGTGACGGTGCCGCCCTTGGTGAATCGACAATCGATGCCCTCGCGAGCCGCCACTGCACCGACTTCGTCCACGGTGGCGAACATCTCACGCTGGATGAAGTCCATCGCCTCGTGGCCATGCTCGGCAGCCATCTCGTCTGGCGACATCGGCAGGAACGCACTGCACCAACCGCCGTTTCGTCCGCTGCCCCCGAATCCGACGTAGTTCGCCTCGACGACGGCAATCGTCAACGTCGGGTTCAACTCGCTCAGGTAGTACGCGGTCCACAGCCCCGTGTATCCACCGCCGACTATTGCGACGTCGACGTCGACGTCGACGACCAGGCGTGGACGAGGCATGCGCACGACGCCCTCCTGCCACACCGGGAGAGCGTTCGGCGACGACATGGTCAGAGCAACGTTGCGGGTTGCTCGCTCATCTCGAGGTGCAAGGCGGTTCCGTCGTACGGATGGGCGTTGGCGACGTCTTCGTTCAACTCGACGCCGAGACCAGGTTCGGTCGGGGGAATGATGAATCCCGAGTCGAAATGGATCGAGGTCTTCAGGAGCTTCGCATGGAAACCCTGCCACCCTTGGATGGTCTCGAGGATCAGGAAGTTCGGCGTGCACGTCGCAAGCTGGATGTTGGCGGCGGCGACCACCGGACCGCAATACAGGTGTGGCGCAACGAGGGCGTGGTACACCTCGGCGAGCGCGGCGATCTTCTTCGTCTCGAGCAGACCACCGGAGCGGCCGAGGTCGGGCTGGATGATCGAGGCCGCACCCAACTTGAGCAACTGGTGGAACTCGTACTTGGTCGTGAGGCGCTCACCGGCCGAGATCGGAATGCTCGTCGCGCGGGCGACCTTGGCGATTTCCTCTGGGCTGTCCGGCGGGCACGGCTCTTCGAACCACAACGGGTCGTACTTCTCGAGCCGCTTGGCGAGACGGATCGCACCGGATGCGGTGAACTGGCCGTGGGTGCCGAACAAGATGTCGGCTCGATCGCCGATCGCCTCGCGCACCGCGCGGACCATCTTTTCCGAGAGGTCCATCGCGTGCAGTGCGGGTTGGCGGCCGTCGTAGACCGAGTAGCGGCCGGCGGGATCGAACTTCACGCCCGTGAACCCACGCTCGACCTCGCGCACCGCGGCCTCGGCGGCCGCGTCCGGATCGCGATAGACGGGATCGTCGGCGTACACGTCGACTCCCTCCGGCGGATAGAGGTAGGTGTACGCACGAAGCTTGTCGTGCACTCGACCACCGAGCAACTCGTACACCGGCTTGCCGGTCTCCTTGCCGCAGATGTCCCACATCGCCATCTCGAGACCACTCACGATGCCACCCATGGTGAGGTCGGGACGCAACGCATAGCCACGGCCGTACACCTCGCGCCACATCGCCTCGATGTGGAACGGATCGCGGCCGACGACGTGGCGTGCGGCCACTTCCTCGGCCATCTTGGCCGTCATGTGCGGGGTGAAGGTTGCCGTGTAGATCTCACCGATGCCGGTGATTCCCGTGTCGGTCGTCAACTTCACGAAGATGAAGTAGCGACCACCGTTTCGTGGTGGCGGGTTGCCGACCACGAAGGTCTTGACGTCGACGACCTTCATGTCAGAACACGATCACGTTGCGCAGCGCGTCACCGCGCTTGACCGCATCGATCGCCTCGTTGATGTCCTCGAGCTTGTAGGTCTTCGTCACCAGTTCGTCCAACTTGACGCGACCCTGTTTGTAGAGCCCGACGAGGTTGGGAATGTCGACTTGAATTCGGGCCGAGCCCATCTTCGAGCCGAGGATGTTCTGGCTGTACGCGGCCATCGTGCCGGGATCGATCTCCGACATCACTCCGCTCGCCGGCATGCCGACCATCACCATCGAGCCGCCCTTGGCGAGCATTGCATACGACGAGTCGAAGGCCTGCTTGGCGCCAACGGTCACGAAGACGTAGTCGGCTCCATGACCCTCGGTGATCTCCATCACCTTGGCCGTGACGTCTGCGGTCTTCGAGTTCACGCCGTGCGTGGCACCGAACTTCTTGGCCGCCTCGACCTTGTTGTCGGCGATGTCGACGGCGATCACCGTGCGCGCACCGGAGACGTGCGCACCCTGGATCGAGTTCAGACCGACTCCGCCGGTGCCGATGACCACCACGTGGCTGCCCGGGGCGACCTTGGCGGTGTTGGTGACCGCGCCGAATCCCGTGATCACGCCGCAGGCCAGAAGCGATGCGCTCGGTGCCGGGATGGACGGCGAAACGGTGACGCACTGTGACTCGTGCACGACGACGTATTCGGCGAATCCACCGGTGCGCATGCTCTGCACGATCGGATTGCCCTTGGCGTCCGTGATCGGCGACTTCGCATCGAGTGGGAACTGCGTGGAGCACGTCACCGGCATGCCGCGGCTGCATCCATGACAGTGGCCGCACGAGCGGATCAACGTGACGACGACCGTGTCGCCCGCCTTCACCGTCGTCACGCCCTGGCCGACGCGCTCGACGACACCGGCGCACTCGTGACCGAAGATCGCTGGCAACGTGCCACCCCAACCTCCGTCGGCATAGGTGATGTCGCTGTGGCAGATCGCCACCGCGGCGATCTTGACGCGGACCTCACCCGGGCCTTCGTCGGCGAGGTTGACTTCCTCGATGACGAGGGGCTTGCCGAACTCGCGACACACTGCTGCCTTCATTGATCCACCTTTGCTCTTCGTGGGGTGCTCACACCCGAAACGTCCTAGAAAAACTACTACTTGGCATAGTCCGGGCTCTCCTCGTCGAGGATCGCCATCAGCGCGTCCATGTGCAGTCGTGCGGCATTCGGATACTCGCGCCACTGACGGGCCGCGTGCGCGGCGACCTCGTCGGGGACGATCGACAGTTCTCGACCGGTCGAGAGCGCGAGCACCTGGACCTCGCTCGCTTTTTCCAAGTAATACAGAAGGTCGAACGCCTCGGCGACGCTGTTGCCCACCACCATCACTCCGTGGTTGCCGAGGAAGAGCACCTCTTTGTCGTCACCGAACAACCTCGCCACGCGCTCCCCCTCCTCGGGGTCGAGTGCGAGACCTGCATAGTTGCGGTCATAGGCGATCGTTCCGTGGAATCGACACGCGTTCTGATCCACCATCTGGAACTCGTAGTTCGCAAGGCACGCAAGCGTCGTGGCATAACGCATGTGGGTGTGCAGGATGCAGCGCGCGCGTGGCACGTGACGATGGATGTGTGAGTGCAGCACCCACGCCGTTGGATCCACCCCGAAGCCGAGCGACTCACCCTCTGCGGAGGTGTCGACGAGCACGAGGTCGCTCGCGCGGATCCGCGAGAAGTGACTGCCGACCGGATTGACGAGGAACTGCTGTCCGTCGTCGGACACCGCTGCGCTGAAGTGGTTGGCGACGGCCTCGTGATAACCGAGGCGTGCTGCCCACCGGAACGCGGCCGCGAGCTCGCGCCGCGTGGTCTTCATCTTGCCCATCTCACCCCCATGAGGTCGACGGGACGAAGGCTATTCCAGTTCTGCGGGGAATCCCGGGGCGCGAAGGTCCGTGCCGGTGGCGTCCTCGAGCAACTTGACGACCTGCGACGACCATGCGTCGCCGCCGTAGGCCTCCTTGGCACGGATGAACGTCTGGTACGTGTGTCCTGCCAGGTCGAGAGGCACGCCGAACTCGCGTCCGAATCCCATCGCAAACCCGAGGTCCTTGAGGGCGAGGTCCATCGTGAAGTTGATGTTGTAGGAGCCGTTCAAGATGACCTGGCTCTCGGTCTCGTGCACGAAGCTGTTGCCCGACGACTGCTTGATCGCCTCGAAGGCCACGCCGAGGTCGAGACCTGCACGCTTGGACAACATGAGCGCCTCGCCGGCTGCGACGAGGTGGATGAAGGCAAGCATGTTGGTGATCACCTTGATCACGGCGGCCTTGCCGAGATCGCCGATGTAGAGCACCGGGTTGCCCATCGCGTTCAGTGCCTTCTCGTGCGCCTTGAACACGTCGGTCTTGCCACCGACGAGCACCGTGATGTCGCCGTGTGCTGCCTTGTGCACGCCACCGGTCACCGGGGATTCGAGCACGTTCACGCCCTTCGACTCGGCGAGGGCGCCGAGTCGCTCCGTCTCGCTCTGGTCGTTCGTGCTCATGTCGACCCACGTTCCGCGAGTCGCGCGACCAGCGAGCGACTCGATCACGCCGCCAGGTCCGGCGACGACCGCGTCGATCGCGCGCGGAGAAGGGAGGCAGGTGAACACGGTGTCGGAGGCGTCGCACACCCCCTTCACCGAGGTCGCGGCCTTGGCGCCCTTGGCGACGAGCCCCTCGACGGCCTTCGGGTCGAGGTCATAGACCGTGACCTCGAAGCCGTTGCGCACGAGGCTTCCCGCCAAGTACTTGCCGATGTGTCCGAGTCCGATGAATCCGCAACGCATGGTTCCCCCTTTTGAAATTGGTTGTCGTCGACCTAGAGCTGGATCCAGGTGGTCTTCAGGTTCGTGTAGCCCTCGATCGAGTGCAACGAGCGGTCACGGCCCGTGCCCGACTGCTTGAAGCCGCCGAACGGAGTCGTGATGCTGCTGCGGTCGAAGGTGTTCACCCACACGGTTCCCGCACGCAACTGACGCGCGATCTTGTGCGCCTTGCTCACGTCGCGGGTCCACAGCGCCGCACCGAGACCGTATTGCGTGTCGTTGGCGATGCGCACGGCCTCCTCCTCGCTCGTGACACGAACGGATCCGAGCACAGGTCCGAAGATCTCTTCCTTTTCGATGCGCATGCCGGGCTTGACGTCCGTGAAGATCGTCGGCGGAATGAACACGCCACCGGGCACCGGCTCGACGGGCGTTCCACCGGTGTGGACCGTGGCGCCCTCGGACTTGCCGATCGCGATGTACTCGTTCACACGATCGAACTGCGTGCGATCGACGATCGTTCCCATCGCGGTCGCCGGGTCGTAGGTGTCGCCGGGCATGATCGACTTCGAGACCTCGCGCACCTTGTCCAACAATTCGTCTTCGACTCGCGCATCGACGATGACGCGAGTTCCCGCGTGGCAGGTCTGACCGGCGTTATAGAACACGCCCCACGCGATCGCAGAAGCGGCGGCGTCGACGTCCGGCAAGTCGCCCAGCACGACGTGCGGGGTCTTCCCACCGAGTTCGAGCGACACCGCTTTTGCGTTGCTCTCGGCGGCGTACTTGAGGAAGTACTTGCCGACCTCGGTGGAACCGGTGAAGGCCAACTTGTTCACGTCCATGTGGCGACCGAGTGCACCGCCCGCGGTCGGGCCGAATCCCGGCACGACGTTCAACACGCCGTCGGGCAGGCCGGCCTGCGTGGCAAGTTCGGCGAACAACAGCGCCGACAGTGGCGACTGCTCTGCCGGCTTCAACACGACGGAGTTTCCGGCAGCGAGTGCGGCGCCGACCTTCCACGAGGTGATGATGAGCGGATAGTTCCACGGCACGACGGCACCGACGACGCCCATCGGTTCACGCTCGATGAGGGCGACGGAGTCACGCGGGATCGGGGCGATCTCGCCGTACAGCTTGTCGATGCACTCGGCGTACCACTGCATGTTGTT
>CAYSRZ010000056.1:0-6663 GCA_964433615.1 uncultured Acidimicrobium sp.
TACGACCGGGTGCTCTCCACGCGCTTCGGTCTCGCCGCAGTCGACCTCGTCCACGAGCGGGCGTGGGGGAAGATGACGGTGTTGCGGTGCGGCCAGATCGTCTCGGAGTCGATGAGTGTGACCCGCGGTCAGACGCGGTTCATCGATCGTGCGCTCTTCGACGACGTCGCCGCCACGTTCTTCGGCTGACGAACGGTCGTTTCCGCCCCGTCGCGCACGGGTCCTACAGTGCAGGCATGGCGACCGAAGTCGAATCCCTGATGTCCCGTCTGTCCGGCACGCTCTATCTCGCCGGCGAACATCGGCCCAGTACGGGTGCGCTGCACGACGTCATCGACCCGGCCACCGATGCCGTCGTCGGTCGCTATGCAGACGTCACCGACGACGAGATCGACGCAGCCGTCGACGCGGCGAACGTCGCCCAGCGCGAGTGGTGGGCGATGAGTGCGCTCGAGCGCGCAACGGCACTGCACGACGTCGCCGAGCGGCTGCTTGCGATGTCGCGGCAGACCGGCGAGATCCTCACCCGCGAGATGGGCAAGCCCTTTCGCGAATCGAACTGGGAGGGCGGCGCCTCGGCGTCAGCGTTCCGCTACTACGCAGAGATCGCGCGCAGCGAACAGGGTCGCGTCGCGGGTCCGGCAATCGCCGGTCAGATGCACATGGTGTTGAAAGAACCGCTCGGTGTCGTCGTGTCCATCGTGCCGTTCAACTTTCCCGTGTTGCTCTTCGGCTGGCAGGCCGCCGCGGCGCTCGCCGCCGGCAACGCCGTGATCGTGAAGCCCTCCGAGCTCACCCCGCTCACGTTGCTCTCGGTGATGGGTGCCTTCGAGGGCCTGCCCGAGGGTCTCGTGCAGTGCGTGACGGGTGGTGCCCGCGTCGGTCAACGCCTCGTTGCTCACGACTCGACGCACGCCGTCGCCTTCACGGGAAGCGTGCCGGCGGCCCAGGCCGTGGCGCGTGCGGCAGCCGAGCGCTTCAAGCCCGTGTTGATCGAAGCGTCCGGCAACGACCCGTTCATTGTGATGCCGTCGGCGTCGATGGAGGCCGCGACACGTGGAGCGGCCTTCGCGGCGTTCCTCAACTGCGGCCAGGTCTGCACGTCGGCCGAACGCTTCTACGTGCACACCGACGTCTACGACGAGTTCGTCGCCGGTCTCGTCGCCCAGGCCAAGTCGCTGCGCATCGGCAACGGCCTCGAGGCCGTCGACATCGGACCGATGGCGTCCGTGCGCGAACGCGATCGCGTCGAGCGCATCGTCGCCCGCGCTGTCGAACAGGGAGCCAAGGTGTTGACCGGCGGCCGACGACCACCGCGCCATCACGTCGGTGCGTTCTACGAACCGACGGTGCTCGAGGTGTCGGCGGACGACGACATCATGCACGGCGAATGCTTCGGTCCGATCGCACCGGTGTGTCGCGTCTCGAGTCTGGATGAGGCGATCCATCGAGCCAACGACTCCCAACTCGGGCTCGGCGCAAACATCTACACCGAGGTGCTCGAGGAGTCGTTCCGTGCGATCAACGAGATCGAAAGTGGCATCGTCTGGGTGAACACGCCGCTGAACGACAACGACGCCGTGCCCTTCGGCGGACGCAAGTTCACCGGTGCGGGTCGCGAGCTCGGCACCGAGGGTTTGGACCAGTTCCGCCGGTCCAAGATGGTGATGATCGCCCCGCGGGCGGAACCCGATCCGGAATGGTTCCCGTATCCGGACTCCGACGCGTTCAACGCGTAGTCGTCAGCAACCGGTCAGTGCGGTGGGCCGAACTGGCGGTCGCCTGCGTCTCCGAGACCCGGGACGATGAAGGCGTTTTCGTTCAGTCGTTCGTCGACCGACGCCGTCACGATGTGCAGGTTCATGTCGCTTCTGTCGAGGAACGCGATGCCCTCGGGAGCGGCGAGCACGCAGGCAATCGTGAGTGGCTGCGGCGCTCCGCGCTTGGCGAGGATGCGACAGCCGTGCTCGAGTGATCCGCCGGTGGCGAGCATCGGGTCGAGCACGATGCAGTGACGACCGTCGAGTCGCGTCGGCAACTTCGCGACGTACTCGCTCGGTTCGTGCGTGGTCTCGTCGCGCTGCACGCCGACGACGGCGATGTCGGCATCGGGCAACAACTCCATCGCGGCAGGCAACATTCCAAGTCCCGCGCGCAAGATGGGAACGAGCACCGGTCGTCGCGCGATGCGCACGCCGTCGGTCTCGGCGAGCGGGGTGGTGACGCGAATCTTTTCGGTCGGCACCGTGCGCGTCGCCTCGGCGATCACGACGAGGGACAGCCTGCGCATCTCGGCTCGGAACATCTGGTTGGAGGTGTTCTGGTCGCGCAGGTTGGTGAGCGCTTCCGCGGCCACGGGATGGTCGACGACGGTGACGGTGACGGGCATGGGCTCCATCTTTACTGATCGGTAGTGTGGCGACCAATGTCGCTCGACGTCCGCATTCGCCTCGCCCACGGGCCCGCCGATGCGGCGGTGATCTCGGCGGTCTTCGACGAGGTCTGGCGGGTGACGACGATGGTCTCGCCCGAGATCATCGTGGCCAGCCTGCACAACGGGGGATATGGCTCGATCGTGGAGGAGGCCGGCCAGCCGATCGGCGCGGCCTTTGCCCTCGTCGGGGTGGCGCTTGAGGGCGAAGCCGGGCCGAACCTGCACTCACATGCGGCGGGCGTCGTCGCCCACCGCGCAGGCCATGGGATCGGCGAACAGATCAAGCTGCATCAGTGGCAGTGGGCGAAAGAGAAGGGGTTTTCGACCGTCACGTGGACCTTCGACCCGCTCGTTCGGCGCAACGCATGGTTCAACATCGTCAAGCTCGGCGTGCGCGTGCTCGGATACCACACCAACTTCTACGGAGAGCTGCCCGACGGCATCAACGCCGGTGAACAGAGCGACCGCGTGCTCGTGCGTTGGGACGTGGACGGTGTGGATTCCCCGACGCGTGGAGCCTTCGTCGAACCACGCGAGGATGACGTGATGATCGCGACGCCCGCCGACATCGAAGAGATGCGCCTGCGGGACCGGGCCGAGTCGAACGGATGGCGGATCCGCCAGCGCGACGCGTTCGTCGCCGCACAGGCCCGAGGTGCACGAGTCGTCGGGCTTGCAGATGACTATTCATATGTATTGCGCTCGACACAACAAGCCGGAGTGGGCTCGTGACGATCAGGTCGATCGAGATCCGCCGTGCGCACATCGAACTCGTGGCGCCGTTCCAGACGTCCTTTGGCGTCGAGACCGATCGCAACCTGCTCTACGTGCGCGTCGTCGGTGACGAGGCCGAGGGTTGGGGCGAGTGCGTCGCAATGACCGATCCGCTGTATTCCTCCGAGTACGTCGACGGTTGCGAGGACGTGCTTCGTCGCTACCTCGTACCGTGCGTGCGGGCGAACTCGACGCTCGAGTCGGTGATGACGGAGTTGTCGGCGTTCCGCGGCAACTACATGGCCAAGGCCGCCCTCGAAGCCGCGCTGCTCGACTACTTCACGCGCGTCGACGGCGTCTCGCTCGCGTCGTACCTCGGCGCCACCCAGTCGAAGGTCGCCTCCGGCGTCTCCGTCGGCATCCAGCCGAGCATCGACGCGCTGCTCGAGGTCGTTGCGGGCTACCTGCGCGATGGCTACGTGCGCATCAAGTTGAAGATCGAACCGGGTCGTGACGTCGAGCGCGTGCGCGCAGTGCGCGAGGCGTTCGGGGATGCGATGCTCCTGCAGGTCGATGCGAACGCCGCCTACCGGGTCGAGGACGCACGACACCTTGCACAGATGGACGAGTTCGATTTGCTCCTCATCGAGCAGCCGCTGCCCGAGGAGGACCTCGTCGGCAACGTCGAGCTTGCCCGCCAAGTGCGCACGCCGATCTGCCTCGACGAATCGATCACGACGATCGAGGTCGCCCGGGGAGCCCTCGACATCGGTGCGTGCTCGATCATCAACATCAAGCCCGGTCGCGTCGGCGGATACCTGGAGGCCAAGAAGATCCACGACCTGTGCCTCGAGCGAGGCGTGCCTGTGTGGTGCGGCGGGATGCTCGAGACGGGGATCGGCCGCGCCGCCAACCTCGCACTCGCGGCGCTTCCGGGGTTCACGCTGCCGGGCGACACGTCGGCATCCAAGCGCTATTTCACGCGCGACGTGACCGCCCCGTTCGAGTTGCGCGACGGCTACATCGACGTCCCGACGGGGCCCGGCATCGGCGTGACGCCGATCGCGGCAATACTCGACGAGATGACGTCGCGCATCGACACGATCACGGTGCCGTCGTGAGCGTCGAGTCGATTCCCGAGTCGTACATCGACTATCTCAATCGTCTCGACGTGGCGAAGCTCGAGTTGACCAACGACGAGATCTTGGCGGCGGTCGAGCACGGCCTGGGGCTCCAAGGCTCCGGTGAAGCGGTCATCGAGCCCCGCGTGCATCTCGAGCCCGGTGTGTCCAACGGGCACTTCAACGTGCTTCGCGGATCCCTCGGCGGCGGCGTCGACTTGGCCGGCGTGAAGGTGGTCGGCGACTTCGTCGACAACTACAAACTCGGACTGCCGAGCGAGCTCGCGATGTTGAACCTGATGGACCGACGCACTGGCCAGCCACGTGCGGTGATCGACGCATCATCGATCACCGACATGCGCACCGGTGCGGTGACGGCAATCGGCGCGAAGCACCTCGCGCGCAAGGACTCGCGCGTGCTCGGTCACGTCGGCGCACGCGGCACCGCGTATTGGAACGTGCGACTGCTCGATCATCTCTTCGACTTCGACGAGATCCGGGTCCATTCGCTGCGGCCGGAGAGTCGCAACGCATTCGCAGCACGGTTGTCGGAGGACCTGGGCAAGAAGGTCGTGGCGACGACCGACTGGGAGTCGTGCGTGCGCGGCGCCGACGTCGTCGTCGAGGCGTCCCGACTCGAGCGGCCAGAGGTCATGTTGCGCACCGAGTGGATCGCACCGGGTTCATTCGTCGTGCCCTACGGGACGATGAGCGCCGTCGAGCTCGACCTGTTGTCGGTGATGGACAAGGTCGTCGTCGACGACTGGGGCCAGTGCAAGTCGGGAAAGTTCGGATCGCTGCGTGCACACGTGGAGACAGGTCGTCTGAGCGAGGCGACCTTGCACGCAGAGCTGTGTGAGATCGTCGTCGGTCGAAAGCGGGGAAGGGAGTCTGCCGAGGAGACCAACCTGTTGTGGCACCGCGGGCTGTCGCTTTCCGACATCGCCCTCGGGCATGCGATGTTGACGAAGGCGGCCGCACTCGGGGTCGGACAGAAGCTGAGGTATTCATGAGGATCATCGTCGGCGAGTCTCCGCTGCGGCTCAATGAGTTGCACGCTCTCGGAGATCCGACCACCACGCTCGAGATCTCGTCGGCCGCGTGGGATCGCATCCGTGTGAGCCGCGAGATCGCCGACGAGCAGCTCGCCGCAGGCAAGGCGGTCTACGGCTTGACGGTCGGTCTCGGCAGCAAGGTGAACATGCCCATCGAACGGGCCTCCGTCGCCGACTACGAGCGCTCGACGCTGATCGGTCGCATCGTCGGTGTCGGTGGAGCGCTGGATGAAACGACGTCTCGTCGGGCACTCGCACTGCGCATCGTGAACCTCACACACGGTACGTCCGGCGTCTCGCCGCACGTCGTCGAACAACTCGTCTCGATGTACAACGCAGGTCTCAACCCAGTCGTTGCCCGACTCGGATCGATCGGCTCGAGCGACTTGCCCGAATGCGCGCAGTTGTGTGCCACCGCGCTCGGCGTCGGCGAGGTCTGGTGCGATGGAGTAGTCGTTTCTGCGTCGGAGGGTTTGAAGCTCCGTGGTCTTGCGCCGGTCGAACTCGGCACCAAAGACGCACTGGGGCTTTTCAACGCAGGGTCCGTCACGCTTTCTCGGGCGGTCGACGTCGCCCATCGGCTGTCGACGACGGTGCGCGCGGGCATCGTCGTCGCCGGCGCGTCGTGCGAGGCGTTCGGCGTGAACCCGTCGCCGTTCTCGCGGGAAGTGGCCGCGGTCCGCCGCGACGTGCGCGAGGACGAGGCCAGTCGTGAGCTGCTCGAGTTGCTCGCCGGGTCCTGGATCCTCGAGCCGGATGCGGTGAAGTTGCCGCAGCATGCGCTCAGTTTCCGCACGCTCGTCAAACTCATCGCCACGGTCCGTGACCAACTGTCGCGTTTCGTCGACGCACTCGAGCGGGAGGCGAACACCTCCACCGACAATCCCGTCGTGCTCGAGGCTGAACGAGACATCCGCTCGGGCTCGCACTTCCAGAGCCTTGCGGCTGGCGTCGCTGGGGACGCGTTGTCGATTGCCCTCACGCACTGGTCGAATGCGTCCGCGAATCGGGCGATCAAGCTCGTCAATTCACCGATCGATGGCGTGCCCCGGTTCCTTGCGCCGCAGGGTGCTCAAAGCGTCGGGTTCAACGCGCTGATGAAGTCGGCCGTCGCCCTTGCGACGCGAGTGCGCCACGACGCGAACCCCGCGAGCGTGGACTTCTTCGCGGTCTCGGAGGGTGCTGAGGACGTGGCGTCCCAACTCCCGCACGTGATCGAAAAACTCGAGCGTCAGGACGACGCGTTGTCGTTGCTCGTCGCCCTCGAGGCGACGTGTGCCCACCAGGTCATCGGCCTGCGGTCAGGACTGACGTGGGGCGCCGCCGCGACGACGGTGCA
>CAYSRZ010000057.1:0-6595 GCA_964433615.1 uncultured Acidimicrobium sp.
CCGATGTCGGAGGCGTGGTGCTGGCCGCAACTGTTGGTGCAGCCCGAGATGTTGATGCGCACCCCGCCGACTTCGGCGAGACCCTCGGACTCGAGTCGCTCACCGATCGCACCGGCGAGACCGCGCGACTGGGTGACGGCGATGTTGCACGTGTCGGCACCCGGGCAGGCGACGACGTCGCGGGCGAGCTCCGCGCCCGGTCGCGCCATGTCGATCGCCACGAGTCGCTGATAGAGCGGCTCGAGCTGGTCCTCGGTGAGACCGCGGAACACGACGTTCTGGCGGTTGGTGAGGCGCACGTCGGCGACGAACTCGCGCTGGATGGCGGCGAGTGCACGGAACTGCTCGGCGGTGATGTCGCCGAGTGCGGCATAGGCGATCGCCGACACCGTGCCCTTGGCCGCACCACGGATCACGCTTGCGATCTCCCATGCGCGATACGACGTCGCACCGCGCAGGTCGACGCGCACGCCCTGGCCGACCTGGGTCACCTCGCCGAATTCGTTGCGACCAGCAGGCGCGTCACCGGCGGCGACGACCTCGGGCGGGATGCCGCCCGGCCACGTCGAGGACGCAGGCAACGTGTGGCGCATCTTCACCACACGGCGTCGAACCTCGTCGATGCCGAGTTGGTCGACCACCCACTTCAGTCGCGCGCGCAACTTGTTGTCGCGGTTGCCCGTCTGGTCGAACACGCGCAGGGTCGCCTCGATCGTCGGGAGGAGGTCCTCGCGGCGCGTGAAGTCCTCGAGGGCGAGCGCCGGGTGCGGGGTCGCGCCGAGACCGCCCGCGATGTAGACGCGAAAGCCGTGCTCGACGGTGCCGTCCTGTGCCTCGCGGGACACGGCGACGACGCCGACGTCGTTGAACATCGCCTGGCCGCAGTCCGTCGAGCAACCGGAGAAGTTGACCTTGAACTTGCGCGGCAGGCGCTGGCCGATCGGGTTGCGCACGAAGTGACGGAACGTCGCCTCGGCCCACGGGGTGACGTCGAGTTTCTCGTGCGGGCAGGCGCCGGCGAGGTGGCAGGCCATCACGTTGCGCACGGTGTCGCCGCAGGCCTCGCGACTCGTGAGTCCGACGTCGGCGAGGCGGCGCAACAGGTCGGGGATCCGACGCAGTTCGACGAAGTGGAACTGGATGTTCTGGCGCGTGGTGATGTGGCCCCAGCCGCGGGAGAACTCGGTCGCGAGCTCGGCCATCAACTCGAGCTGGTCGGGGCGGATCGATCCGGCCGGCAGCTTGATGCGCACCATCTGGTTCGTTCCGCCCTGGCGCTGGCCGTAGATGCCGTTGTTCAGGCGCATCACGCGGAACACGTCCTCGGTGATCTCACCGGCGAGGTACTGCTCGATGGCGCGCTCGAAGCGTTCGATGTCGCGCAGTTGTTCCTCGTGCAGGTCGCGCGGGAACGGCGCAGGTGCGATGTGGGAATTGGCGGTGACGCTCACGTCGATCGTCATACGGGCTCCTTGGTCGTGGGGGTTGTCGAAACTGGTTCGCCGATCTCGCGCAGCGCGTCGGTGAGCGCACGCACGAGGCGTCGGGCATGGTCGGGCGACAGGTGCGCGGCGAGTCCTTCGCCGGCACGTCCGATCGGCTCCACGGTGAGCACCACGCGCGGGTTCGCATCGTCGTAGTCGTCGCAGACCGCCACCGCCCAGGAGACCTCGGCGACGTCGTCGAGACCCGTCGGCAACTCGGCGAGCGTGAGCGGCTGGTCGTCGATCGAGCGGCGCATCAGCCCACCTCGCTCATCGTGGATCGCGGGGAGAAGTCGAGTGCGGCGACCGCGCCGATGACGATCGTCGTCGGGGACTCGAGCGGCTGCGTCGCGAGGTCGGCGAGCGGAAAGCGCAGCGTGGATTGGTCGGTGCGGGTGCCGAAGCGGATCGCGGCGACCGGAGTGTCGGCAGCCAGTCCGCCGGCCATCAGTCGACGCGCGATGACGGCGCGCTCGGCGACGCCCATCAACACGACGATCGTTCCACCGACGCGAGCGAGTGCCTCCCAGTTCACGTTCGTCGCCCCGCCGCGCTCGCGGTGTCCGGTGACGACGGTGAAGGCGTGCGACGCGCCGCGGTGGGTGACGGGAATGCCGGCCGCTGCGGGCACGCCGACCGCAGACGAGATGCCGGGCACGACTTCGAAGTCGACTCCGGCCTGCTGCAGGGCCGCTGCTTCCTCGCCACCGCGACCGAACACGTAGGGGTCGCCGCCTTTCACGCGCACGACGCGGGCGTGTTGCGTGCCGAGGTGCACGAGGAGCGCGTTGATCATCTCTTGTGGCGTCGCGCGACCCGGTCGCTTGCCGACGTCGATGCGCTCGACGTGCGCCGGTGCGAGGTCCAAGATGCGCGGGTCGGCGAGTGCGTCGTGCACGATGACGTCCGCGGTCGAGATCAGTCGTGCGGCGCGCAGGGTGAGCAGTTCGGGATCGCCCGGGCCCGCTCCGACGAGGTGCACGGTCACGGCGCGACCTCGCTCAGCTCGCGACCGAAGCGGATGCCGCGTTCTGCGGCGAGACGCTCGATGATCGGCGCCCAGTTCACGTCTTCGGTGCTCTCGCCGCGCGCATGCACTCGCGCGCGCTCCGCCGCGAGGTCGCTCACCAATTCGGCGAGTTCGTCGTCGAGCAGTCCGTCGAGTCGCGCGCGGATCCAGCTCGACAGCGCGGGACTCGCGCCACCGGTGGAGGAGGTGACCATCAACGAACCGCGGCGCACGACTGCGGGGAGCGTGAACGAGCAGCGCGCGGGATCGTCGGCGGAGTTGACCCAGATGCCGAGCGACTCGCACTCGTCGTAGATCGCCTGGTCGACCTCGACGTCGCCCGTCGCGGTGATCACGAGTCGATGGTCGGCCGCGTCACCACGTCTATAGGTGCGCTCGAGGATGGTCACGGGAAGCGCGCGCATCTCATCGGAAACGAGCGGAGCGATCACGGTGACGTCGGCGCCACAGGGCAGGAGCTGTTGGACCTTGCGGGCGGCGATGCGCCCGGCGCCGACGACGAGCACCTTGCGGCCGGCGAGATTGAGATTGATCGGAAACTGCACGAGACCCCCGAGAAGCGATGTCGGCGGTCAGGATAGCCTAATTACGACTATTTAGGTCATATTTATCGTGAATTGGCCCTCGGTCGGGAACTCCTTAAAACAGGCGCAATTCATCGCTCTTTTTGCCCCGCAGCTCGTCGTAGTCCACCTCGCACCAGCCGAGCCCGCGGCTCTCGGCCAGGGTCTTCGCCTGGGGCTTGATGGACTGGGCGACGAAGATTCCGCGGATCGCCCCGAGGCTGGAGTCGGCCGAGAGTGCCGTGATGTAGCGGGTGAGCTGTTCGACGCCGTCGATTTCGCCCTTGCGTTTCACCTCGACCGCCACCGTCTGGCCGCTCGAGTCCCGACACAACAGGTCGACGGGGCCGAGCGCCGTCGGATATTCGCGACGCACGAGGGTGAGCCCGGCCTCGATCGTCTCGGGCAACTCGGCGAGCAACTCCTGCAGGTGCGCCTCGACGCCGTCCTTGACGAGACCCGGGTCCTCGCCGAGCTCGTGCTCGGTGTCGGCGAACACCTCGTGCAAATGGATGGTGAGGGTCTCGCCCTTGGGGTTCGTGATCACCCAGCGGTCGTCGTGTTCGACGAGTGCGTTCGGTGCGTTCATCCAGTTGAGCGGCTTGTAGGCGCCGCCGTCGGCGTGGATCGCGACGCAGCCGTCGGCCTTGACCATCACGAGTCGCGTGGCCTCGGGAAGCGAGGCGTCCAGTCGGCCCTCGTAGACCACACTGCAGCGCGCCACGAGGAGTCTCATGGCGAGTGAAACTACCTCAGCGCCCGACGTGCTCCCGCATGCGCTTTTGGATCAGTTCGCGACGCTT
Organism: uncultured Acidimicrobium sp.; assembly: GCA_964433615.1. Classification (GTDB taxonomy): domain Bacteria; phylum Actinomycetota; class Acidimicrobiia; order Acidimicrobiales; family Ilumatobacteraceae; genus UBA3006. Next base: position 3,881 of record CAYSRZ010000057.1, read on the forward strand.
CTGCAGGTCGCGATAGGTCATCGAGTTCGTCGAGGTGTCGACGCCGAAGCCTGCCTTCACGCTGTCCAGGTTGATCTCCACCTTGGTGTGGTCGATGCCGAGTTCGCGACCGAGGCGCTCGCCGTGGCGCTGGGCGAACAGCATCGAGATCGAGGCGATCTCGGCGAGCAGGTCGAGGTCCGGGGCGAGTTTGGCGATCGCGCCGTCCAAGAACACCATGTTCTTCACGTACAGCATCAGCTCCTTGGGCATCCGCGCGCCGTAGCCGAGCATCGCCTTGACCACGCGCTGCACCTCGGCGACGAGTTCCTCGCCCGACAGCGTGGTCGGGTCGATGACCGGCGCGCCGAGGTTCAAGTCCTTGATCACGGCCTGGATGTCGGTGTCCATCGGGAGCGCGCCAAGGTCGCGCAGCGCCTCGATCTGGCCGGTGACGTTGTTCGTCGTCGCGTTCAACATGAGGCGCAGGAACGCCATGCGGCGCGCGCCGGTGAGGCGACCGACGATGCCGAAGTCGAGCAGTGCCGTGCGGCCGTCGTTCATCACGAACAGGTTCCCGCCGTGCAGGTCGCCGTGGAACACGCCGTAGATCATCGCGCCCTCCATGAAGGCGACCATGCCGGTGCGGATGACCTCGTGGGTGTCGATGCCCGCGCCGGAGATGCCGGCGACGTCGTCGAACTTGAAGCCACTCACGCGCTGCATGACGAGCACGCGTCGCGTGACGAGGCTCGGGTGCGGGCGGGGGACGATGTAGCTCGTCTGGTTCAGCTCGCGCAGCATCTTGGCGACTTCCAACATGTTGTCGGCCTCGATGCGAAAGTCCAGTTCCTCGACGATCGTCTCGGCGAACAACTCGACGAGCGCCGGCGGGTTGGCGAGCGCGCTCACCTTGATGCGCCCGACGAGGTGCGGTGCGAGCCACGCCATGACGCGCAGGTCCTTGCGCACGAGGCTGCCGACGACCGGTCGCTGCACCTTGACGACGACCTCCTCGCCGGTCTTCAGCGTCGCGACGTGCACCTGGGCGATCGAGGCGGCCGCGAGCGGGGTGCGATCGAAACTGGCGAAGGTGTCCTCGAGTCGCGCGCCGAGGTCCTCTTCGACCACGCGACGCACCTCGTCGAAGGGGATCGCCGGCACCTGGTCGCGACACAACTTGAACTCGGCGACGAGTTCGGCGGGGAAGAGTCCCTCGCCCGAGGAGATGATCTGGCCGAGCTTGATGTAGGTGGAGCCGAGTCGCTCGACGGCCTTGCGCATGCGCAGCGAGATGTAGGCGCGCGACTCCTCGGGCGTGGCGAACCGATTGCGCTTTTTCTTCCAGAACCACGGCACGAGTGCCGAGCCGAGCACCCACACCACGGTGATCAGTCGGGCGAACGGCGGAATCTTCGTCGGCGTCGTGAGCACCGGGATCTCGCGCTGGGCGCTCGTGCGCAACTCACCGGCGACGTCCTTCCAGGTGATCGTCGCGGGATCGAGCGTCCAGGGTGCGGTCTCGTGGAACGCGCCCCACGCCAAGTCGGCGGGCGCGCCGTCGGGCAGCGGAGAAGAAGGTGTGTGAACGGGGGAGGTCACCCGTTCAGTCTGCCCTCACGAACCGCCTCAATGACAGGTCGTGCCAGATGTTGTTGGCACACGATGAGGTCCGGCAGCCAGGTGTCGGCACGGTTATAGATGAGTGGCGAGCCGTCCAGGCGGCTCGTGTGCAGACCGGCGGCCTGGGCGACGGCGATCGGCGCGGCCGAATCCCACTGGTGCATCCCGCCCGAGTGCACGTAGAGGTCCGCCTCGCCGAGCACGACGGCCATCGCCTTGGCCCCCGCCGAGCCGAGTCGGGCGACGTCACAGCCGAGGCGCTCGGCGACCGCGATCACCTCGCGCGTCACGCGATTGCGCGACACGACGATGACGGGGTTGCGATCCGCTCGTTGCGGCGCAGTCGGCGGGGCGTGCGTGGACAACGTGACGCCGAACCCGGGGAGCGCGACCGCACCGGCGGTGAGGCGACCTTCGTCGCTCGGTTTGCCGTGTTCGTCGATGCGCTCCCAGAGCGCCACGTGCACGGCCCAGTCGCTGCGCTCGAACTCGCTGAACTCCTGCGTGCCGTCGAGTGGGTCGATGATCCACACGCGGTCGGCCGACAGTCTGCGGTCGTCGTCGAGTGCCTCCTCCGAGAGGATCGCGTCGTTCGGTCGGTGTTCCGACAGCGCGTCGTTCAGGAACTGTTGCGCGACGGTGTCGCCGACGTCCTTGGCGAGCCAGGTGTCGGCGTCCAGGGTGCGCAGCTTGTCGCGGGCCACGAGCAGTCGCTTGCCCGCCTCCTCGGCGAGGAAATGTGCAAGGTGTGCGTCGGTGAAGGTCACGTGGCGCTGCGGCCCAGTTCGATCGCCTCGCGCACGAGCGAGCGCACCGTCCCTTCGTCCGCACCGCTCGCCACGAGACGAGCGATCTCGCGCTCGATGGCTTCCGCGCGCACGTCGTCGAAGGCGTCGATGCGTCGGGTGGCGGTCACGGCCGAGGTCGCGATGACGACGATGGCGGCGACGGCAGAGGTGAGACCGATCGTGGTCACCACGCCGACGTTGTTGCCGCGGATCGAGGTGACGATCATCCCGGCGATGCAGGACACGAAGATGATCCCGCAGAGGATGCGGATGCGACGCAACGCGACGTTCGTCATCGCGAGAACTTCTTGTACTTGATGCGCGT
>CAYSRZ010000058.1:0-4129 GCA_964433615.1 uncultured Acidimicrobium sp.
GCAAGCGGCAGGATGCCGGCAAGGTAGGTGCCGATCACCGGCAGGAACTGTGACACGATGCCGACCCACAATGCCATTGCGATCGGTGCGGGGATGCCGAGTGCCTGGAAGGCGACCCAATGGATGAACGCGGAGATGAGCGCCAGCAGTGCGCGTGAGTAGAGGTATCCACCGGTCTTTGCGATCGCGAGGTCCCACGCAAAGAGCAGCGTCTTTTGGCGTTCCGGGTTCAGTCGCGCACAGATCACGCGGCGAAGTCGTGGTCCGTCGGCGACGATGTAGAAGGTGAAGAGCGTGATCGACAGCAACTGCAGGATTCCGCCGAGTGCACTCACCGACAGGCTGAACACCTTGCTCTGCTGGTTCCGCAGGAATCGCTGCACCGGGCCGTTCGGGTCCGCGATCGACTCGTTGACCCCCGCCGCATCGATGTTGGCGTTGAAGGTGTCGTTGATGAAGTCCACGGAGTCGTTCACGTAGGTCTCGCTGTTGCTCAACACGTCGGCGACCTGGCTCGCCACGAGCGTGCCGATTGCGCCGACGAACACGACGCCCGCGACGATCACCGAGACCAAGATGAGCGCCGTGCCGCTACCCCGCTTCCATCCCCTTCGCGCAAGGCGATTGACGCCCGGTTCGATGGCTAGTGCAAGGAAGACCGACACGAGTAGGAGCAAGAGGAAACTCGAGAGTTGGTGGAACAACTCGCGCACGACGAGCGCCGCGAGGAATCCGCCCCAGAACACGACGACCGCACGCGGCACCCATGACGGCATGCGCTGTGCGTCGTGGGACATGGTGCCCACAGTACTTGTGTCTGCGACAGTGCGAAACGACCTACCGAGTGGCACGATACATCCATGGCCACATCGCTGCGCACGACAGGTGAGGCCATGGTTCGCGACCTGCGTGACTCACTCGGTGAGGCACTCCGCCAACGGGTTGTTGGACCACGCGCAGACGAACGGGCGGCCGAGATCATGGACGCGCCCGGCGAACGATGGTTCGGTCTCGACCGTCCGATTCGCATCGTGCACTCGGACGCCACCATGTTCATCGGCGGCCTGCGTGCACTCCTCGTGCAGTCGCTGCACCCCCTCGCGATGGCCGGCGTCGCTCAACACAGCGACTTCCGCAACGACCCGTGGGGACGCCTCCAGCGCACCGCCGACTTCCTCGCCGCCACGACCTTCGGCCCAGCCGAGCTTGCCGAGGCGACGATCGCACGGATCAACCACGTCCACTCCTTCGTCAACGGAACGACGACCGATGGCATCCCCTATTCGGCCCGCGACCCACACTTATTGCGTTGGGTCCACGTCGTCGAAGCAGAAAGCTTCCTCTCAACCCACCAGCGTTACGGCTCGCGGCGCCTCTCGCAGGCAGAACGCGACGGCTACGTGGAGGACATGGCGCGAATCGCCTCTGCCCTCGGCGTCACCGCGCCACCACGATCTGAGCGTGCGTTGCGCGACCAGTTGAACATGTTCCGCGGCGAACTCCGCACGACGCAGGAGTCGAAAGAAGCAGTTCGCTACTTGTTGTTCGAGCCGCCGCTCGAATATCCGGCGAAGGCGGCGTACGGCGTGCTCGTGGCGGCGACGATCGCGACGCTTCCGCGTTGGAGCCGCCCGCTCCTGCAACTGCCCTACCTTCCGATCGCCGAGCGCACGGTGTTGCGCCCGCTCGGACATGCGGTCACCGCTGCGTTTCGCTGGATCACCCAGCCGACGTCACCGTTTCAGCGCGACGCAGACGACATCGACGCACGCGCCTGAGCGACGAAGGAGTCGTACAGGTTCTGCTGGACCTGGTCGTCGTGTGCAGTGTCTTCGGGATGCCACTGGACGCCGATCAACCACTTCGACTCATGCTCGAGTCCCTCGACCATGCCGTCTGGTGCCCAGGCGACGATGCGGCACCCCTCGCCGACGCGATCGACGGCCTGATGGTGGAACGACGCGCCGCGCACCTTCGTCGCGCCGAGCGATGCGGCAAGACGGCTCTGCGCTTCGACATCCACGTCGTGCACCGCGAACGGCGCACCCTCGGGAAAGTTCTCAGGCTTGTGCGCGAGTTGTGATGCGGCGTTTGGCAACGTGGCGATTTCCTGCACGAGCGTTCCCCCGAGCGCGACGTTGACCACCTGCATGCCGCGACAAATTGCAAGCACGGGTTTGTCGCAACGCAAGGCCGCACAGGCGAGCGTCGTTTCGAAGGCGTCCTGTTCCGGCAGGACACCGTAGACGTATTCACTGCGCACCTGGCCGTAGCGCTGAGGGTCGACATCACCGCCACCCATCAACACGAGGCCGTCGAAACGACCGATCAACTCATCGGCCTCTGCGTCGGTCAGCTGCTGTGGAACCAAGATGACCGGTTCCCCGCCCGCCCGCAGGATCGCATCGGTATAGACGTCACCGGCGAAGCTCACCGAACTGCGCGACACGCGGCTCGCGGGCCCGGAACGACCGGCGAGTGCGATGAGGGGCGTCACCTGAGAGAGCCTACCGACGCCGCTCGCGCAGCGCCGATGCGAGCGGTCGCGCGAGGTTTCCCTTGCGCCCGACGTCGATGGATTCCAATCCGAGCCACTGCATCATCGATCGAAGCGACGACGCAAGCTCCGCTGCCGTGCGCGCGATCGGCGCCTTCGGCTCGGCAAATGCTCCCGGCACGAGCAAGGTGCCACGTGCACGATCGGCCTTTGCATCGATGCGTGCGACCATGTTCCCATCCACCATGAACGGCAACACGTAGTAGCCGTAGGTGCGCTTTGGCTCGGGCGTGTAGATCTCGATGCGATAGCGGAAGTTGAACAGCCGCTCGTTGCGTGGCCTGAACCAGACGAGGGAATCGAACGGCGAGAGCAGCGCCGACGCACGCATCGTCGTCGGCACGTTCGCACCCCGCGGGACGTAGGCGGTCTCCTTCCACCCCTCGACGGACACCGTGCGAAGCGAACCGTCGTCGACCAAGTCGGCGATCGCGCGCTTGGTCGATGCGTGGTCGAGTCGGAAGTAGTCGGCAAGATCCGCACTCGTGGCAACGCCCATCGCCGTGGCCGCCCGCAGGATGAGTTCTCGTCGCGCGTCGGCCTCACTCGGAGTCGCGCGCGTCGCGATGCGCGGCGGCAACACGCGTTCGGTGACGTCGTAGATGCGGGAGAAGTCGCTCGAGCGGCCCTTGGCCATCACGTCGCCGACGAGGAAGAGGTACTCGAGAGCGGTCTTGGACTCGTCCCAGTCCCACCACGTGCCCTTCTTGGTCGTGCGAGTCGAAATCTCCCGAGCAGTGAGTGGTCCGTCGTCCTGCACGCGCGCGAGAGTGCGGCGCACGAACGACTTGTTCTCCTCGTAGAACGACGTGAGCCCCCAATGTCGCATGCGTCCCGAGCGGGCCGCATCCATCTTCCAGCGAAACAACGGATGCAAGTCGACGTGCAGGTGAGCCGCTGCGTGTCCCCAGTACTCGAAGACCCTCCGTCGTGACGTCGCCCGCGGAATCGCACCTCGATCATGAGGTCCGAGTCGCGAAAACAGCGGCAGCTCCTGGCTGCGCACGAGGACGTTCACCGAGTCGATCTGCACCGCGCCGAGTCGACCGAACAGCGCCGCGACGTCGCGATCCGTCGAACCGAGAGATTCGCCGAACCCCTGTGCGGCGCACGCCAGTCGACGCGCCTCGGAGATGCTCAGTGTGTCGGCGCGACGCGCCATGGAAGTGCTCTAGTCCGCGACGGTGATCGTCACCGAGTTGATGACGACGTCGGTCTTCGGACGGTCGCGACCGTCGGTGTCGACGTTCTGCATCGCCTCGACGACATCGAGGCCCTTCACAACCTGTCCGAACAGCGAGTAGAGCGGCGGGAGCGCACATCCGCTCTGGCCGCTGATGATGAAGAACTGAGAACCGTTCGTGTTCGGTCCGGCATTGGCCATCGCCAGACTGCCGATCGAATACTTGCCGGGCTTGGGCAACTCGTCTTCGAAGCGATAGCCGGGGCCACCCATGCCGGAACCCTGCGGGTCGCCACCCTGACAGACGAATCCCTTGATGATGCGGTGGAAGATGATGCCGTCGTAATAGTGGTTGAGCGCGAGGAAGACGAAGTTGTTCGTGGTCTTCG
>CAYSRZ010000058.1:4229-6523 GCA_964433615.1 uncultured Acidimicrobium sp.
ATGCCGTCGTAATAGTGGTTGAGCGCGAGGAAGACGAAGTTGTTCGTGGTCTTCGGGGCGTTGATCGGATCGAGCGCGATGACGATCGTGCCCATCGAGGTCTCCATCGTGGCCGTGTAGCGCTTCGACGGGTCGATGCCCATCTCGGGTGGCGAGGAGAACTTCTGTTGCTTCGGTGCGGATCCGTCGAAAGGAGGAAAGGTTGACATGGGCTCTGACGCTAGCGGTGAGGTCCTTCGTGGCACGCAGGCGACGTGCAATATGCTCTAGGCCATGACGAACCCCGACTCGCCGACGCAGGGACCGGACCTGGAGCGCATCGCTCAGGACCTGTCAGACGTCGAACGCGCACTCGAGCGGCTCGAAGACGGCTCCTATTTCACCGATGAGATCACCGGTGGACCGCTGAGCGAGGACCTCCTCGCCGAGCAGCCGACGCGGCGTCACGCCTAACGGTCGCGCATCTTTGCGAGCAGTCGCAGGATCTCCATGTACAGCCACACCAAGGTGACGAGGAGACCGAGGGCCGCGAACCACTCCATGTGCTTCGGCGCACCCTGACGCTCCGCCTGCTCGATGAAGTCAAAGTCGAGCGCGAGGTTGAACGCAGCGAGAGCGGCGACGAGGACGCTGAAGCCGATGCTCATCGTGCTCGACCCTGACGGAATCAGGTTCGGACCGAAGAAGCTGATGATCCACGACGCGAGGTAGAACACCGCGAGTCCCATCGTCGCACCGATCACGGTGCGGCGGAACTTGTCGGTGACGCGCACGATGCCGGTGCGATACAAGGTGAGCATCACGACGAACACGCCGATCGTCGCACCGACCGCCTGGATCACGATGCCGTCATAGGTGACGTTGTAGGCCTTGGAGATCGCACCGACTGCGGTGCCTTGGGCGATCGCGTAGACCGGCGCAAGGAAACGCGCGAGGTTCGGTTTGAACGATGCCACCAGAGCGCAGACCAAGCCGACGATCATCGCGCCGAGGGTCCAGCCAGGGAACGAGGCGACCTGGCCGTCGATCTCCTGGACCTGCATCCAGCCGAAGGTTGCACCGGCGACGAGGAGCACCGACAACATGAGCGTCGCCGACATCGCGCCATTCGCGGTCATCCGATCGGCACCGGTCCACGGGCTCACGGGGCCGTCGGAAATCGGTGGGTTCCAGGTGGTGGCACCCGATGAGCTCGGGGCCGCCCAGCCAGCTTGGTCAGGGGTTCGTCCGAAGGTCTTTTCGTTCAACAGAGGGTTTGCCATGGACGAAATGTTAGGAGACGAACGCCCACTCGTGGGATCGCCCCCTGTGACCGCAAACGCCCAAAAAATGGACGTTTCACGGTGGTGACGCCTGACCCCGTGGGTATCGTTACGCCCGTTCACCCCTGAAGGAGTCGTTGTGGCAAAAGACCGTATCGATCGTGACGAAGAAGACCTCGTACGTCTCTATCTCACCGACATCGGCCAGTACGCCCTCCTCACCAAAGACGACGAAGTCCGACTCGCCAAGGCCATCGAGACCGGCAAGAGCGCGACCGCAGAACTCGAAAAGAACGACGCGTCGCTGAACCCGAACCGACGCCGCGAGTTGCGCAAGATCCAGCGCGACGGAACACGGGCGGAGCGACAGTTCGTGCAGTCGAACCTGCGCCTCGTCGTGTCGATCGCCAAGAAGTACCAGGCGTCCGGCCTGCCACTTTTGGATCTCATCCAGGAAGGCAACCTGGGCCTCATGCACGCCGTCGAGAAGTTCGACTGGCGCAAGGGATTCAAGTTCTCGACGTATGCAACGTGGTGGATTCGCCAGGCGATCACCCGCGGCATCGCCAACACTGGTCGCACCATCCGGCTTCCGGTGCACGCAGGTGACACGCTCGCCCGCCTGCAGAAGGCTCGCTCGCGCCTCGAGTTGAAGTTCGGTCGCCCTGCAACGCTCGCTGAGTTGTCGGCCGAGGTCGACATGCCCGAGGACAAGGTCACCGAGGCACTGCGCTTTGCCGCCGAGCCGCTCTCGCTGTCGGAACCACTGCGCGAGGACGGAGACGCCGAACTCGGCGACGTGGTCGAAGACCGTGCCGCGGAGTCGCCGTTCGAAGTCGCCGCCACCGCCCTCTTGCCCGAGGAGATCTCACGACTGCTCGCACCGCTCGACCAGCGCGAGCGAGAGATTCTCGCCCTTCGCTTCGGTCTCGACCGCGGCGAGCCGCGCACGCTGGAAGAAGTCGGCGAGGCGTTCAACCTCACCCGTGAGCGCATCCGTCAGATCGAGGCCCGTGCAATGAGCAAGTTGCG
>CAYSRZ010000059.1:0-6451 GCA_964433615.1 uncultured Acidimicrobium sp.
GGGGTGTTCGAGACCGACCTGAACGGTCGCCTGACGGCAGCCAACGACGCGTTCCGCCAACTCGCCCTCGGTGGTGCGTCCCTCACTCCCGGTGCCGCGCCGTGGGTGAACGCGACGCCCGCGGATCGCGCGGCGGCCGAGGATGCGTGGCAACGCTCCCGCGAGATGGCGACGCCGTTTTCGCATGAATTCCAACTGGTGCGCGCCGACGGCGAGACGATCTGGGTGCACGTGTCGACCCAACCGATCGTCGTGCGCGGTGAGCACTCGGGATTCATGGGCACCGCCGTCGACGTCACCGAGTCGGTCGCCAAGCGCATGCTGAGCGAGCGCCTCGTCGGCATCCTCGACACCTCGCACGACGCCGTGATCGTGTTCGACGCCAACGGTCGACTCGAGTTCTGCAACGACGGCGCGCGAGACCTCATCGGCATCGCGTCCGCGACGGCGACGCGGGATGCAGCAGCGGAGTTGTTCATCCAGGCGATCCGCGACCAGGTGCCGCGTGAGGTGGTCACGACGCCGTCGTCGAACCGCTGGGAGGGCGAGCTCGCCTTCCGCAGCCCGGACGGCATCATGCGCACGATGTCGATCGTGTTGCAGATCGTGCGCCACAAGGACGGCGCGGTCTCGCACTACTCGGCGATCGCCCGCGACGTCACCGAGGCCAAACAGATGCAAGACGAGTTGTCGCGCCAGGCGACCCACGACGCGCTCACCGGACTGCCCAACCGCGTGTTGGCCCTGCGCAAGTTGTCGGAGGCCCTCGAGCGCAGCGTCACCACCAAGCGCGGCGTCGGACTGCTGTTCATCGACCTCGACAAGTTGAAGCACGTGAACGACTCCGTCGGCCACTCCGTCGGCGACCAGCTGATCACGACGATCGCCAAGCGCATCGCATCCGCGACACGACCGACCGACCTCGTCGCGCGCATCAGCGGTGACGAGTTCGTCGTCATCTGCGACGGACTGTCGGACGAACACGTGGCGATGGACGTGGCAGAGCGCGTGCGCCAGGCGGTCACCGGCCAGGTCGTCTTGCAAGGCATGGAGATCGTCACCTCGGCCAGCATCGGCATCGCGCTCTCGACTCCCGCGCTGCTCGCCGACGAGGCACCAGCAGATGCGGCGGTGACGTTGTTGCGCAACGCCGACACCGCGATGTATCGGGCCAAGAGCAGGGGCCGCGGACGCTGCGAGCTCTACACCGAGGACATGCGTCGCGATGCACGCGAGCGCGTCGCACTCACCGCGGAACTCGAGCGGGCGCTCGCGGCCGGCGAATTGTTCATCGTGCACCAGCCCGTCGTGTCCTCGCACACCTCCCGTGTCGTCGGCACCGAGGCGCTCCTGCGCTGGCGTCATCCGCTGCGCGGCGTGCTCACCCCACCGAGTTTCCTGGAACTCGCCGAGGACTCCGGTGCGATCGCCCCGATCGGCGACTGGGTGCTGCGCACCGCGTGCAGGGACGCCAAGTCGTGGATGGACGCGGGCAGCGTCGAGCGATCGTTCCACGTGCACGTGAACGTCTCGGCGCGACAACTCTCGGACGCCCAGTTCGTCGACCGCACGCTCGCCAGCCTGCGCGACGCCTCGCTCGAGCCGACCAACCTCGTGCTCGAGATCTCGGAGGCCACGATGCTCGCCGACAACCCGGCGGTGTCACGCGCGCTGTCGGCGCTCAAGCGATCGGGCGTGCGCGTGGCGATCGACGACTTCGGCACCGGATATTCCTCGCTCGCCCACCTGCGCGACTTCCCCGCCGACTATCTCAAGTTGGACGGCTCGCTCGTGCGCGACCTCGGCCAGCAAGGCGGCGACGACCCGATCGTGCGCAGCATCATCCAGCTCGCCCACTCACTGAACATGTCGGTGGTCGCCGAATGGGTGACGACCGACGACCAGGCGCAGCGCCTGCGACTGCTCGGTTGCGACTACGTGCAGGGCAACCGCATCGGCGAGGCGGTCGTCGCAGACGACTTCGTCACGGCCTCGCGCGCCGCAGTCGAACGCCGGGCCTAGGAGCTCGGCTCGGGTCGCGGCCCGACACCGGCGAAATATGCAAGGAGCGGTGCTGCGTCCTCGGACAACTTGAGCACCTCGCTCTCGCCCGCCATCGCCCCGTAGGTCTCGAGGTGCATCGAGGCGATCCCGCTCGATGCCGCGGGGCGCATCTTCTTGGCGAAGGCGATCAGGTCCAGTCGTTCGTCCACGGTGACCGCGGAGATTCCGCCCGCGATCACGTTGCCGGAACGGAACGGGTTGTCGATCACCCCGACGACGGCGGACTTCACGAGTGCCTGCACGAACTCGCGCTGGCGGCTCGTTCGGCCGATGTCGCTCGAGCCGTCCACCTGCCACTCGCCGTCGATCTTTTGTTCGAAGAACCGGCTGCGCGCATAAGCGAGGCCTTCGACGCCATCCAAGGTGTTGCATCCACGGCGCATGAACAACCCGGTGTGCTTGTCGCGGGACTGGTTCTGCACGCAGATCGTCACCCCGCCGACGGCATCGACGATCGTCTTGAATCCCTGGAAGTTGATCTCCACGTAGTGGTGGATGGGGATGCCGAGCGCGCGCTGGACGGTGCGGATGAGCACGTCGGCACCGAGCTGGTAGGCGGTGTTGATGCGCTGCTTGTCCTCGCCGTCGCCGATTGCGACCCACAGGTCGCGAGGAATCGACATGAGCGCCACTTCACCCGTCGCAGCGTCTCGGTGCAGCACCATCATCGAGTCGCTGCGCCGCCCGCCGATGTCGGCTGCGTCACCGACGTTGGCGTAGTCGGGGTCGTTCGGGTCCGCCCCTTCGCGCGAGTCGGAGCCGACGAGGAGGTAGTTCTCGAATCCCGGGTTCGGCTCGGACAGCGAGGCGGTCAGCGTCGCGTCCCTCACCACCGCATCCAGTCGCGAGTTCAGCGCGCGCACGATGCCGACGGCACCGGGGATCGCCACCACCAGCGCGGCGACGACGAAGACGGCGAGTGCGACGAGTGGCGAGCGTTTGCGTCGTCGTTTCGTCGCCACGACTACGAACGGTAGTCGTTAGACGGCGCGCAAATGGACCACGTCACCGGTGTCGACGTGGTGCGACAGTGCGCAGTCATCCACGACGTGCAATCGACCGTCGACTCCGACTCCGACGGCGGTGCCGATCACCTCTGCATCGGCGAGTTCGACGCGCACGCGTTGGCCGATCGTGGCGAGCGATGCGACGTAGTGCTCGTGCAACTGCGTCGTCGTCATCGCCTCGAGTCGATCGACGTGCGGCAACATCGCGGCCAACACCTCGACGGGAGTGCACGTCGATCGAGACACGTCGCGCACGCACACCGCGCCCTCGGGCGCCCATCCGACGTTCACCCCGATGCCGACGACGACGAAACCGACGCCGGCCTGGGCGAGGATGCCGGCGATCTTTGCGTTGCGCGCGAGCAGGTCGTTCGGCCACTTCATCTCGACGTCGGCGCCAGCCACGTCGCGCAGTGCCTCGCGTGCGGCGAGACCGACGATCTGCGTCCAGTGGTGCAGCGGCCGGTCGTCGGTGCGAAAGAGCAGTGACACGAGCAGGTTCGCTCCGCGGATCGCGTCCCACGTGCGGTCGAGTCGGCCGCGGCCCGCGGTCTGGAAGTCGGCCATCAACACGGTGTGGTGCTTGGCACCTTCCGTGCCTTCGGCGAGCAAATCGGCGTTCGTGCTGCCCGTTTCGGCGACCCTCCTCACCCACCACCCGACGGGCCAAGGGCCATGTGGGCCTTGGAAGTTGGCGGAACCGTCGACCATTACGACAGACTAGGCAGTCGTGCTGAAGAAGATCCTGATAGCCAATCGCGGCGAGATCGCCGTACGCGTGATCCGCACCGCGCGCGAGATGGGCATCGCCACCGTCGCCGTCTATTCGGAACTCGACCGCAACGCCCTGCACGTTCGCCTCGCCGACGAGGCCTACGCCCTCGGCGGACAGAGCGCCGCCGAGAGCTACCTGAACACCGAGGCGATCCTGGACGCGATCCGCAAGAGCGGCGCCGACGGCGTGCACCCGGGTTACGGGTTCTTCAGCGAGAACGCCGACTTCGCCCGCGCGATCACCGAGATGGGAGTCGCCTTCATCGGTCCCCCGCCCGCGGCGATCGTCGAGATGGGCGACAAGGTCTCCTCGCGCAAGGCCGCGCTTCGCGGTGGCGCACCGATCGTGCCGGGCACGACGGAGTTCGTGACGACGGCCAAGGAGATCGTGGACTTCGGCAACGAATTCGGTTGGCCGGTGGCGATCAAGGCCGCCTTCGGTGGCGGCGGTCGCGGCATGAAGGTCGTGCAGTCCGCCGATGCCGTACAGGACGCGATGGACTCCGCACAGCGCGAGTCGAAGGCGTTCTTCGGCCGCGACGAGATCTACGTCGAGCGCTACCTGACCTGGCCGCGACACATCGAGGTGCAGCTCGTCGGCGACACGCACGGCAACGTCGTGTGGGTCTCCACGCGCGACTGCTCCGCACAGCGCCGTCACCAGAAGCTGATCGAGGAAGCCCCTGCCCCGGGTCTGCCCGACGGCGTCGAGGAAAAGATGGGCGAGGCCGCGGTGAAGGCGGCCAAGGCGGTCGGTTACTACAACGCCGGCACCGTCGAGTTCATCTACCAGGACAACGACTTCTTCTTCCTCGAGATGAACACGCGCCTGCAGGTCGAGCACCCCGTCACCGAGGTGATCACCGGCATCGACTTGGTCGAATGGCAGATCCGCGTCGCCTCGGGCGAGAAGCTGCCGATGACCCAGAAGCAGGTCGCCGCGCGTCGCAACGGCCACGGCATCGAGGTGCGCATCAACGCGGAGAACCCCGCGGGCGGAAAGTTCCTCCCCTCGCCGGGAACGATCACCAAGCTCGTCACGGCCGACGGATTCGGCACGCGCTTCGACGGCGGCTACGAAGCCGGCGACACCGTGAGCCAGTACTACGACAACCTCGTCGGCAAGTTGATCGTCTGGGGCAAGGATCGCGACACCGCGATCGCCCGCACGATTCGTGCGCTCAAGGAGATGGTCGTCGAGGGCGTGCACACCACGATCCCGGCCGACATCGCGATCCTCGAGCACCCCGATTTCTCCGCCGTCACGCACTCCACCAAGTGGGTCGAAGAGACGCTGGACCTCTCCTCGCTGTCGTCGAGCACGGGCTCGACCGACGCGCCGGAGGATGGTCTCGTCGAGCGCTCGACGACCGTCGAGGTCAACGGCAAGCGCTTCGACGTGAAGATGTGGGTGCCAGAGGTCGTCGGCACGGTCGCCAAGAAGGCCAAGAAGCCGACCCGCGCGGGTGGGTCGTCGGGCTCGGGCGCAGGGTCGGGCGACGTCACCGCACCGATGCAGGGAACGATCGTCAAGGTCAACGTCACCGTCGGCCAGAGCGTCGCCGTCGGGGACTCCGTCGTCGTGCTCGAGGCGATGAAGATGGAGAACCAGATCACCGCCGAGAAGGCCGGCACGGTCGCCAAGGTCAACGTCGCACAAGGCTCCACCGTCGGTGCCGGCGACGTGCTCGTCGTAATCGAATAAGCGCCCATCCGCGCGCGCGACTAGTTTGTCTGCGTGACCAACGAGCCCGACACGCCCCAGGACGACGCGTCGTCCGCGGGTGGCCTCGAGGCCGAGCGCCAGCGCCGAATCGCCCAGATCGAGGCCCTGCGGGCGTCGGGCACGAACCCCTATCCCTACCGCTTCGACCGCACGCACTCCCTCGCCGAGATCCGCGCCAGCCACGGCTCCCTCGAGCCGGGCACCGAGACGACCGACGCGGTGGTGGTCGCCGGGCGGATCATGTTGAAGCGCGACCAGGGCAAGCTCATCTTCTGCACGCTGCGTGACCGCAGCGACGAGGTCCAGCTCTTCGTCTCCAAGTCCGTCGTCGGCGACGAGGCCTTCGAGGCGATCAACGACTACAACCTGGGCGACTGGGTCGGCGTGCACGGCACGGTGATGACGACGCGCAAGGGCGAGTTGTCGGTGAAGGTCGAGCGCGCCGAGTTGCTCGCCAAGGCGGTGCGACCGCTGCCCGACAAGTGGCACGGCCTCACCGACGTCGACACGCGATATCGCCAGCGCTATGCAGACCTCATCATCAACGACGAGGCGCGGCGCACCTTCGAGATCCGTCACGCCACGATCTCCTCGTTCCGCCGCACCCTCGGCGGGCAGGGCTTCGTCGAGGTCGAGACCCCGGTGTTGCACATGGAGGCCGGCGGCGCACACGCGCGGCCCTTCATCACGCACCACAACGCACTCGACATGCAGTTGTTCCTGCGCATCGCCCTCGAGTTGCACCTGAAGCGTCTGATCGTCGGCGGCATGGAGCGCGTCTATGAGATCGGCCGCGTGTTCCGCAACGAGGGCATCTCGACGCGCCACAACCCCGAGTTCACGATGATGGAGAGCTACCAGGCCTTCGGCGACTACACCG
>CAYSRZ010000060.1:0-6367 GCA_964433615.1 uncultured Acidimicrobium sp.
CCGCGCTATCCCTACAAGCCGCGCGTGCCGCTCACGATCCTCGTGAATCCGGTGCTGACGCCACTCGACGACGACTTCTTCGACAACATGGAGGGCTGCCTCTCCGTTCCGGGAATCCGCGGCCAGGTCGCCCGCCACACGCGCATCCACGTGAAGGCATGGGACCGTCACGGCAACGACATCGAACACGAGATCCGCGGACTGACCGCCTGCACCTACCAGCACGAAGTCGACCACCTCGACGGGTTGCTCTTCTTGGACAAGGTCGTCGACCCCTCGACGCTCACCACGTGGGACTCGTTCAACCAGTTCCACCACGACGCCTTCGTCGAGCGGGCCAAGGCTCTCGTCGCCAAACACGGTTCGTAGATGTTCGCGCTGACGGGCATCGGCTCGCTCGTCACCAACGACCCCGAGCGTGACTCCGGCCTGCTCGGAATCATCAACGACGCAGCGCTCGTCGCGGACGACTCCGGAGTCGTCACGTGGGTCGGACCATCTCGCGACGTCGCCTCGCACACCGACGTCGCACCGCATGACGCGGGCGGCAGGGCGGTGATCCCGGGTTTCGTCGACAGCCACACGCACCTCGTGTTCTCCGGCGACCGCGCGGCCGAGTTCGAGGCCCGCATGGCCGGTCGCCCCTATTCGGCCGGCGGGATTCGCACGACCATGACCGCCACGCGCGGCGCAACAGACGAGGCATTGGTCGCCAACGTCGGGCGCCTTGCACGCGAGGCCCTCGCCAGTGGCACGACGACGATCGAGGTGAAGAGCGGGTACGGGCTCTCGGTGCGCGACGAGGAGCGCTCGCTTCGCGCCGCGTCGAGCGCGACGACCGAGACCACCTTCCTCGGCGCCCACGTCGTCCCCCCGGACACCGACCCCGACGCCTACGTCGCCGAGGTGACGGGGGCGATGCTCGATGCGTGCGCACCGCACGCCAAGTGGATCGACGTGTTCTGCGACCGGGGAGCATTTTCCGTCGACCAGGCGCGCGAGATCCTGACGGCCGGGTCCGCCCGTGGTCTCGGCATGCGCGTGCACGCCAATCAACTGCAACACGGGGGAGCGATCCAGCTCGGGGTCGAGCTCGGCGTTGCATCCTGTGACCACTGCACCCACACGACCGATGCCGACGTCGAGGCGCTCGCCGGTTCGACGACCGTGGCGACGCTCCTGCCGACCGCCGAGTTGTGTACGCGATCTGCGTTCCCCGACGCGCGCCGGCTGATCGACGCAGGGGTGACCGTCGCGCTCGCCTCGGACTGCAACCCCGGGTCGTCCTACACCACGTCGATGCCGCTTGCGATCTCACTCGGTGTCATCACCATGAAGATGACCTGTGACGAGGCGCTGTGGGCCGCGACTGCCGGTGGCGCTGCCGCGTTGCGCCGCAGCGACGTCGGAGTGTTGCGAGCGGGTTCGCGCGCCGACCTCGTCGTGTTGGACGCCGCAAGCCACATCCACCTCGCTTATCGCCCGGGGGTCGCCCAGATCGGTGCCGTCGTGCGCGGCGGAAGCGTCGTTTCGGGCTCGCTCTAGTTCACGAGGTGCACGCCGAGCAGTGACAGCGAGGCGATCGCGCCCCAACTGATGCCGGCAAGTGCGAGCGGCCTGCCCCCGACGCGGAGCAGCTTCGTCAGGCGAACTTCGGCGCCGAGCCCGACGAGTGCCGAGGCGAGACACCATTGTTCGACCGTCTTCAACGTCGAGAGCACGTCGTCTGAGAGCACGCCCGTCGTGCGCACGAGGATCATGGCGATGAAGCCGACGACGAAGATCGGCACGACGCTGACCTTCGACGTCGTCGACTTCGAGGCAAGACCGGCGCGTGGGGTGCGCAACCAGACGCTGACCATCGCCACGAGCGGGGCGAGCAGGACGACGCGGGACAACTTGACGACGGTGGCCGACTGGACCGCGGCGTCGCCTCCGGTCGAGGACGTCGCGATCACCTGGGCGACGTCGTGCACGCTCGCACCGACCCATGCGCCGAACATCTCTGCGGCGTCCAGGCCGACCGCGCTGCGCAGTGCGGGCAGGAAAATGATGGCGAGGCTGCCGCAGAGGGTGACGAGGGCGATCGCATAGGTCACCTCTTCCTCGTCGGCCTCGGCGACCCCCTCCATCGCGGCCACGGCTGACGCCCCGCAGATCGAAAAGCCGGTGGCGACGAGGAGCGACAGTGGCCGAGAGACGCCGAGACGTGGGCCCAGCCACATCGTGCCGAGGAAGGTCGTGGCAACGACGACCACGACGACCGCGAGCTCGGCGCCACCGAGGTCGACCACCTGGGAGACGGCGAGCTGCGAGCCGAGGAGCACGATGCCAAGGCGCAAGATCTTCTTGGCGGAGAACTTGACGCCCGGTGCGCACACGGCGGGCACCGCGCCGAGGTTCCCGAGCGCCACGCCGATGGCGAGCGAGGCGACGAGTGGGGAGACCGCATCGAAGCGCTCGTGGATGGCGAACCCGACGAAGGTGATGAACAGGGTGAGTCCGATTCCGGGCACGAACGTCAGGGCGCGACTGGGCGACTTCACCGACAAATCGTAGAATGTGGGCATGTCGGACGCGCGAACTGCCAAGCGGGGCTTGTTGGCGGCGCCAGGGGACTGGCGCACCGTGTTGTTGGTCGTTGCCGTCTATGGCGGCACGCTCGCCACGACGCTGGCACATGAATGGCTGGGTGCGGTCCCGACGGTGCTCCTTCTCGCCTGGTTCGGTGCGTGGCACTTGAGCATGCAGCACGAGATCGTCCATGGACACCCATTTCGTAGTTCGCGGTTGAACGCACTCGTCGCCTCGATTCCCGTCACGTTGTGGATTCCGTTCCTGTGTTTCCGTCGCGACCACCTCGAACACCACGAGGCGGACCTGACCAATCCCGAGCTCGACAACGAGAGCTACTACGTGTCCCAGGAAACGTGGGATCGATCCGGCCGCATTCGACGAGCCGCGTACTGGGCGAATCGCACCCTGCTGTTTCGCATGTTCGTGTGGGTCGTCGTCAGCACCGTGACGTACCTGTCGATGGTGGTGCGCCAGGCGATAGCCGGCACCCACGGTCGCCGTCAGGCCCTCGCCTGGCACCTCGTCGGCCTCGTCCCCGTCGTCTGGTTCGTCACTGAAGTTGCGGGCATGCCGCTGTGGCAGTTCGCCCTCGGCACGATGTACGGCGGACGCGTGTTGAACGCCCTGCGTCCATTCCCTGAACACAAGTACTTGGAGGGCTCCGAGGAGCGCACCGCGATGATCATGGCGGGACCGGTGTTGAGTCTGCTCATGTTGAACAACAACCTGCACGTCGCCCACCACGAAGAGCCGTGGGTGCCGTGGTACGACTACGCCTCGCTCGTCACGCGAGTCGACGCAGTCGAGCGCGCGCGACGAAGCGGCCTGCTGTACGAAGGCGGATACCTCGAGGTGTTCCGCAAGTACGCGGTGCGACCGATTTCGTCTCCGTTGCGCGACGGCCGCTAGGCCCGCGCGACGACCGGGAAGCGGGGATCTTCGAGCGGATCTCCTGGTCGCAGTCCGTTGCCCTCGAGCGGGGGCGAGGTGCGCCAGGGTCGGGTCGCGAATCGCGCGTCGTCGCCGACGTAGCGGAAACTGACCGCCCGCCTGCGCGTCACCTGGGTGCCCACGGTGCCGGGGGCCGCGTGCAACGTGCGGTAGTGGAACGCCACGGCGTCGCCGACCTGGACCGGCGTCGACACGGTGGCGGCCCGATCGAGTTCGTCCGGTGACGGGAGGTGCTCGAAGTCGTGCGCGGCCTCCACGTACGCGCTCTGGTCGGCGAACCGGCGGGGGATGAAGCGACGATTCCAGCGGTGGCTCCCGGGGATGAAGCGCAGGGCGACCGAGTCAGGGATCGGATCGAGTGGGATCCAGATGCTCACGTTGTCCATCCCGTCGATCCCGTAGTACGGGTCGTCGTGGTGCCACGGGGTCACCTCGCGCGTCTCGGCTTCCTTCACGAGGACGTGCTCGTGGAAGAGCCTCGCCACAGACGAGCCCATCAGTTCGCGGGCAGCCTGCGGGATCGGGCCGGTCGTGGCGTGTCGGGCGAATTCTTCGATGCGCTGCCAGTTCACGTAGTCGTCGAAGAACCGGCCGGTCGCACCCTGCGGGGTGTACTCGTTCGCCCACGGGCCGGGAGAGGCCATGTTGGTCTCGACCCCGCGGGCCAGCTCCGCGATCGCCTCCGGCGAGACGAGACCGGGGAGAACGACGACGCCGTCGCGCCGGTAGGTCTCGACGGTGGTGGCATCCAGTGGCACGGTCGCCACGCTACTGGCGGGGGTCGGGGCGTTCCCGGGAAAAAGAAAAGGCCGCCGGCACGAGCCGGCGGCCTTTTCGACTTCTGGTGTCGGTGGTTAGGCGCGAAGACCGCGGTTGACCATCGAGATGACGGCGTCCTTCAGCGGGATCATTCCGAGAATGATCGCACCGTTGGCGCAGTAGGTCATCCAGTCGTCCGAGAACGTGAGTCCCCAGCCCGAGATCGGGTTCATTTCCAGGACCCAGACCATGGCGATCGCCACGATCAGGTTCCAGTTGGACCCGATGATCGGAATCTTGCGGATGATGCCCGACAGCTGCACGGTGCCGAGCACCGAATCAACCACGGTCGTGACTGCGCCCAGCAGGGCCGCTGCCAGGAGGAGGTATCCGAGTGTGTACATGATGTGTTCCCCAGTTCTGTGGGCGTCGTTGCCCACGAATTCGACCGTAAGCAGGACGGGTGAGCGAGTGGTGGATTTCACACGATTGCAACGGTTCCCCCTACGGGCATTGGGTTGTTGCGCGTTCGTAACGTCCGAATCGGGCGCGAAAAGCCGCGGGAATTAGGGTTGGGCATGCAGTCAGGGGGACCGATGCAAACGATCGACGTGGACGTGCTCATCGTGGGGGCGGGAATCTCGGGCATCGGCGCGGCCTATCACGTGAAGACGATGAGCCCCCAGCGAAGCTTCGCCGTCATCGAGGGCCGGGAGCGCCTCGGGGGCACCTGGGACCTGTTCCGCTATCCAGGGGTGCGCTCGGACTCCGACATGCACACCCTCGGCTACCGCTTCAAGCCCTGGACCGCCGACAAGGCGATCGCCGACGGGCCCTCGATCCTGTCGTATCTCGAGGAGACCGTCGCCGAGTTCGACCTCGCCCGTCACATCTCCTACGGGCTGCACGTCACGCGAGCGGACTGGTCGAGCGAGGAGGCCCGCTGGACGGTGACGGCGCGCCGAGCGTCAGGTGAGACGCAGCGCTACACCTGCAACTACCTGTTCATGTGCACCGGCTACTACCGCTATTCGAAGGCCCATGAGGCCGAGATTCCCGGGTTGTCCAACTTCGGTGGCACCGTCGTGCACCCACAGTTCTGGCCGGAGGGCCTCGACTACGCGGGCAAGCGCGTCGTCGTCATCGGCTCCGGTGCGACGGCGATGACGATCGTGCCGGCGATGGCGCGCACGGCCTCCCACGTGACGATGCTGCAGCGCTCGCCGACCTACGTCGTGGCCCGACCCGACGTGGATGCGTTCGCGGTCAGGTTGCGCAAACTGCTTCCGGACAAGCTCGCCTATCGCATCGTGCGCGCCAAGAACACGACGCTGCAGCAGTTCTTCTACAAGCGCATGCGCGCCTACCCGCAACAGGCCAAGGAACGCCTGATGGGATTCGTGCGCGAGGCAGTCGGTGGGCACGTCGACGTCGATCGTCACTTCAACCCCTCGTACTTCCCGTGGGACCAGCGCCTGTGTCTCCTGCCCAACGGCGACCTCTTCGAGGCGTTGAAGGACGGCTCGGCGTCCATCGTCACCGACACGATCCGCCAAGTCGACGCGAGCGGGATCGAGCTCGACTCCGGCGGACGCCTGGACGCAGACGTCATCGTCACGGCGACCGGCCTGCACCTCGTCACCCTCGGCGAGGTCGACTTCTTTCGCGACGGTGAGCCGATCGACTTCTCCCAGACCTGGACCTACAAGGGGATGTCGTACTCGGGCGTTCCCAACCTCGCGACCTCGTTCGGGTACATCAACGCCTCGTGGACCTTGCGAGCGGACTTGACCTGTGAATACGTGTGTCGTCTGCTCAACCACATGGACTCGATCGGGGCGAAGGTGTGCACGCCGACGTTGCGGGACGGCGAACAGAACATGCCGCAGCGGCCGTGGGTGGACGGATTCACCCCTGGGTACATGAACCGCGTGATGCATCTCATGCCCAAGCAGGGTGATCGCGAGCCATGGCTGAACCCGCAGGACTACAAGCGCGACATCGCACTGTTCCGCAAGTCGCCCGTCGACGACGGGGCGATGGTGTTTTCCTCGGTGGTCGAACACAGCCGATGACCACG
>CAYSRZ010000061.1:0-6270 GCA_964433615.1 uncultured Acidimicrobium sp.
GGCCGACGACGCTCGTCACGTTGACGATCGTGCCCGAGCGGCGCTCGCGCATCCCCGGCAACACCTGTTGGATGCAGCGGATCGCACCTGACACGTTCACGTCGAAGGACGCCTCGTACTGTTCGATCGAGGCCTCCTCGACGACGCCGTTGCCACCGATACCTGCGTTGTTCACGAGAACGTCGATGCGGCCCGTTGCGCGAAGGACGTCGGCGAACCCGCGAGCGACGGATTCGGAGTTCGTGACGTCGAGCTCGACGAGGTCGACACTCACGTTGCGTTGCGCACATGCGGCAAGGAGCTTGGACGCCGAGTCGAGGGATCTCACTGTCCCAAAGACCCGATGGCCGAGCTCGGCGAGGTGGAGTGCAGTAGCGCGTCCGATGCCGGAGTTGGCACCCGTGACGACGGTGACTGGGCCCGATGGTGTGGTCATTGGGCAAGGTTATGGGGTGTGCGGAACCTCGGCTGGGGCCCCCGAACAGCCCTTGGATACGGTGAACGCGGTGAGTACCGAGAAAGTCCTCAAGTTCGCCGATCGGCGACCGATACCTCGGGTCATGGGACGGAGATCGTGGACGGCGCGCGTCGCCGCACTGGTGGTGTGTGGGGTTTTTCTTCCGGTTGGTTTTGGAGTGCCGACCGAGGCGGTTGCAGTTGGGCCGAGCGACGACTACATCGTGGTGTTCAAGGACGGCACCAACGTCGAGCGCAAGGTCGCCAAAGAGGCCGGACTTGGCAACTCCGTCAGCGACGTCTTCACCGCGGCCGTCGACGGATTCGTTGCAGAACTTGATCCGAGCGACGTCACACGGCTCAAGAAGGACCGCGACGTCCTCTTGGTCGAGGCGAACCGCACGATCTCCCTCGACGACGTCGACGCACTCGGCGCCGACGGAGATGACGGGGACATCGGACCTGACCTTGGCGACTTGCTTGGGGCGCCGATTCGGGGTCAATACATCGTCACGCTGAACGACGACGTTTCCGCTCGCGCGCTCGCCGACGATGAAAAGGACGGCGGTATCAACGTGTTGTACGTCTATACCGAGACCATCAACGGCTTCGCGGCGGAACTGTCCGACGCCGACGTGGAGCGCCTGCGCAAGGACCCGCGCGTTGCGAGCGTCGAGGAGGACACGGTCGTCGTGTTGCAGGCCGATCAATCCTCTCCACCGTGGGGACTCGATCGCATCGACCAGCGCACGCTGCCGCTCAACTCGCGCTACAGCTACAACGAGACCGGCACTGGAGTGACTGCATACGTGATCGATACCGGTATCCGCGGTGACCATGTCGACTTTGGTGGTCGTGTCGAGTCGGGATACACCGCAATCCGTGACTCGTATGGCACGACCGACTGTCACGGACACGGCACGCACGTCGCCGGAACCGTGGGTGGCTCCACCTGGGGCGTCGCTAAAGCGGTCTCGCTCGTGGCAGTCAGGGTGTTGAGTTGCTCCGGATCCGGTGCAACGTCCGGCGTCATCGCCGGCATTGATTGGACCGTCGGGCACCACGTCGCCGGAACGCCCGCGGTTGCGAATATGAGCCTCGGTGGCCTGCGCAACACCGCGTTGAATGCTGCCGTCGCGCGCGGAGTTGCCGACGGCATCGTCTTCGTCGTCGCCGCTGGAAACAACAATCGCGACGCCTGCTCGTATTCGCCGGCATCCGAATCGGCGGCCATCACCGTCGGTGCGACCGGCAGCACTGATGTTCGTGCCTCATTTTCGAACTTCGGATCGTGCCTCGACATCTTCGCGCCTGGCGTGAGTGTTGTATCTGCATGGAGGACGTCGTCGACGGCCATCCGGTCGTTGTCTGGCACGTCGATGGCCTCGCCACACGTCGCGGGCATCGTTGCGCTGCACCTGCAGTCCGATCCGACCGCGAGCCCGTCGACGATCGCCACCCGTATCCGCAATGCGGCAACCCCTGACCTCGTCGCA
Source organism: uncultured Acidimicrobium sp. (assembly GCA_964433615.1). Classification (GTDB taxonomy): domain Bacteria; phylum Actinomycetota; class Acidimicrobiia; order Acidimicrobiales; family Ilumatobacteraceae; genus UBA3006. Next base: position 1,953 of record CAYSRZ010000061.1, read on the forward strand.
AATCGCGGAACGAACTCACCGAACCTGCTCGCGTTCACTGGTGGTGCGTGGGAGGCACCGAGTCCCGTTGCACCGTCCGCGCCGACTGCTCTGACCGCTGTCGGTGGAGTCGAGTCTGCTGCATTGTCGTGGACCGCGCCGACGTTGACTGGCGGCTCACCGATCACGGACTACGTCGTCGAGTATTCGGTCGTCGGGACGAGCACATGGACCACGTTTGCTGACGGAACGTCGACGTCGACGACTGCGACCGTGACCGGACTGACCAATGGTCGGACGTATCTGTTCCGTGTCCGCGCGGTGTCCTCCGGTGGAACCGGAGAGGCGTCACTCACGGCAAGCGCTCCCGTCGGTGTGCCGGGTGCTCCGACGAACCTCGCCGCGACGCCACTTGCGGCGTCGGTTCGCTTGACGTGGACCGCACCGACGCAGAACGGTGGGTCTCCTCTCTCGGACTACGTCGTCGAGACCTCCGACGATTCAGGTGAAACGTGGACGACGTTTGCCGACGGCACGTCGAATTCGACCTCGGTGACGGTGACCGGTTTGTCGAACGGATCGAGCTATTGGTTCAGGGTGAGCGCGTCGAATGCGCTTGGAACCGGTGCGCCGTCGACACACGTCGTTGCGGTGCCGTGGGAAGTGTTGTCGCCGAGCGCGCCTCGCGACCTTGCCGTGACGTCGGTTCAACTGACGTCGATCGGCCTGTCCTGGACGGCACCATCCACCGACGGAGGTGGAGCGATCGTCGACTACGTGATCGAGTATTCGAGCAACTCTGGAGGAGCGTGGACGACGTTCAGCGACGTTCGTTCCACCGTTCGCTCGGCGACGGTGACCGGACTCACGAGTGGCGTTCGGTACCTGTTCCGCGTGAGCGCGGTGAACAGCGCTGGTCAGGGAACGGCGTCGGCGTCACCGTCCGCCGTTGCTCCGGGAGTGCCCGGACCCCCGTGTTGCATCGATGACACGGTCATCGGGCCGCGGTACGTCGCGATTCGATGGGGGGCTCCCGAGTACGACGGCGGTGCGACGATCACCAACTACGTGATCGAGTACACGACCGATGACGGATCGACATGGACGACGTGGCCCGAACCGCACGGAAACGGCACGGCGCGCACGATCACCGGCCTCGTTGACGGAGTTGCACACAAGTTCCGCATCAGCGCACGCAACGCACACGGAACCTCGGAACCCTCACCGACGTCCGATGCATACACGCCGTGGACCCCGGTCGCGCCAGGTGCTCCATTGAACGTTGTGGCGAGCGCTCGCCCGGGGCAAGTTGACCTCGACTGGGACGGTCCCGAATCCGATGGCGGTGACCCGATTACGGACTACGTGATCGAGTACTCGACCGATGACGGTTCCACGTGGACGACGTACGCCGACGGCACGAGCACATCAACGCTCGCGGCGCTGCGCGGTCTCGTCGCGGGAACCACGCACGTCTTCCGGGTGAAGGCGACGAACTCCAAGGGAACCGGTCCGGCATCGACGTCGTCAAACTCGGTCGTGGTCCAGGCCCCGCTCGCCAACGATGCGTTCTCCGGAGCAGTCAGGCTCGTCGATTCGGTCGGCAGCACCGCGAGCTCGACTATTGCGGCCAGCCGTGAACTCGGCGAGCCAAACCACGGTGGATACAACCCGAGCGCGTCCATCTGGTATCGCTACACGGCAACGGCGTCGGGCTCGATGATCATCGACACGCGTACGAGTTCGTTCGACACCTTGCTCGGTGTCTACACCGGATCGGCCGTCAACTCCTTGACGACGGTGGCGACCAACGACGACGCCCCCGGCGGGACGTGGAGTCGGGTGACGATCTCGGTGGAAGCTGGTGTCACGTACTACGTGGCGATCGACGGTTACAACCGACGAACTGGCTCGACCATGTTGAATTGGGAGTTCACACGAGCACCAGACCCAAGCGTGCCGGGCGCTCCGCGCAACGTGAGGGCGAGCGCCGGCGATGCTCTCGCGACGATCTACTGGCAGGCGCCGACGTCGGACGGCTATCGAGCGATCACGCAGTACTCCGTGACGTCGAGCCCTGGGGCAAAGGTGTGCACGACGACTGGGGCGCTCACGTGCACGATCCGCGGACTGACGAACGGCGAGTCATACACCTTCGTCGTCACTGCCACGAACGTGATCGGCACGAGCGATGCGTCTAGCCCGTCTGAATCGGTCGTGCCGCGTGCGTCGTCGACCCCTGATGTCACGACTGCGGTCTGGGGCCTCGACCGCATCGACCAACGCGCACTGCCGCTCGACGGAAGGTACGGGCGCACGGCGAGCGGCACAGGCGTCACCGCATACGTGATTGACACCGGTGTGCTGTCGACGCACTCGGAGTTTTCGGGTCGCATGCTGGCCGGGTATTCGAGCATCAGTGACTCATATGGCACCGAAGATTGCAACGGCCATGGCACGCACGTCGCGGGCACCATTGCCGGAACCAACTACGGCGTCGCGCCCAGTGTCGCGATCGTTCCCGTTCGCGTGCTCGACTGCACGGGCTCCGGTACGACCGCGGGCGTCATTGCCGGCATCGATTGGGTCGTCAGCCACCACGTCGCAGGTTCGCCCGCCGTGGCAAACATGAGCCTCGGTGGCGGTCGATCGTCGGCACTGGACCTCGCAGTCCAGCGTGGTATCGCCGACGGAGTGTCGTTCGTCGTTGCAGCTGGAAATTCGAACTCCAATGCATGCTTCACTTCACCTGCTGGTGAGCCACTTGCAATCACGGTGGGATCCACGACGTCAGCTGACGCGAGGTCGTCTTTCTCCAACTACGGCTCGTGCGTCGACATCTTCGCCCCGGGATCCAACGTCACCTCTGCATGGATCGGATCTTCGACCGCAAGTGCCATCAAGTCAGGCACGTCGATGGCCTCCCCGCACGTCGCGGGTGTCGTTGCGCTCGGTCTCGAGTCCGCACCGTCGACGACCCCTGCGCAGATGGTCACGTGGCTTGCGAGCACCGCGACATCGGGGACGCTCACCGATGTTGGCAGTGGCTCGGTCAACTTGATGCTCTATTCACGCTTGGGCGTTGCACCGCGCGAAGCTGCCCCGGTCGAGACTCCTGGTGGCGGTTCAGGTGGTGGTGGCGACTCGGGTGGTGGTGGAGGTGGTGGAGACGACGGTGGTGGCGGTCCTGACGATGCCCCAACGACGACCATCCCATCGACGACGTTGCCGACGACCACCTCGGTTGTCACGACGACAGCTCCGGCGACGGCTCCAGCGTCGCCATCGCCCGAAGCGGCCCGCCCGTCGAGCAGGACTGCACGATCCATCCCGCAACCAGCAGGCACAAACAGGGTGCTCAATCCAATTCTGGGGTCACCGATTCCGACGCAAGCCGTCGCAGTCGCATCCCGCCCTGTGACGACGAAGGTCGCTGGTTCCAACGTCGTGCTGTCGACGAAAGCGCCTGCACAGTCGACGGTGCACGTCTATCGAGACGGTGTGCTCGTGGCGAGCGTTCCTGCGGCGGCAGCTGGTGCGATCAAAGTCGCCAACTCCGAGGAGGGCACTCGGTCATTCCAGATCGTGATCGTCGACAAGACAGGCAAGATGACCGTGACACCGAAAAAGACGGTCAAGTTGAAGAAGGCGTCTGCGAAGGGTCAGTAGATCGTCAGCTGACGAACGGTGCTCCAAGGAGCACCTCGTTGATGTCGTAGCGACCGTCGATGAGCGGTTCACCGGCAAGCGCAACGACCTTGATCGGTGAATTGAATCCAGGCAAGTCGACGGCCGGGTGGGCGAGTGCGGTCAGTCCGACGGGCAGGTTTACGGCCTGGTCTGCGGGCATGAGTGCCCCCACTCCGTGCGCCGCGTCGCAAAGGCGGGCGGCCATGTTGGGGGCCCAACCGATGTAGTCCTGACCCTCGAAGAGCATGGTGTCGCCCGTGGCGATTCCGATTCGAAGCGACAGCGGGGCGCAGGCGACGCTCGCATGACGCTGCAGTTCCATCGCAAAGGTGATCCCGTCGTGGGCCTCGACGGCCACGGCCATGAGACCGTCTCCGAGGTATTTGTCGATGCGGACACCTTGGTGGGAGCCGACTGCTCGTGCAACCGCGCGGAACTTGCTCAACAGTTGCGCGGCATTGCCGTCGCCATGTTCTTCAGTGAAGGTCGTGAATCCAGAGAGGTCGACGAAGATGAACGTCCTTCGAAATCTCATAGGTGAACCTCAGCCTAGGGGTGTGACTTTGGTCTTGGATGAGCAGGACATCTCACCCAAAGTCGGTTATTTGCATTTCCTACGCGGATTTGGCAGAATAACGCCGTTGTAATT
>CAYSRZ010000062.1:0-6265 GCA_964433615.1 uncultured Acidimicrobium sp.
CATGTCGTGGTTCACCGGCGATGACGGCAAGAAGTACGAACTGTTCGGCTCGGGTGGTGGCCAGTTGCTCGCCGATGAACTGAACGTGCCGTTGCTCGCCCAGATTCCACTGATGACTGCGCTGCGCGAAGGAGGCGACGACGGCAAGCCGATCGCAGCCGTTGCACCAGACAGCGAGGTCGGCAAGGCCTTCGCCAACCTGGCACACAAGATCGCCGTCGAGATGAAGCCGAAGAAGGTATTCAGCGCGGCACTCAAGGTCAATTAGCCTCACGGTCACCTACGTAAAGGACGTCGCCATGGAAATCCGCATCGGAATCACGCAAGTTGCCCGCGAGTTGATGGTCGAGGTCTCGAATGACGCCCTGGTCGCCAAAGCCCGTGAGGCGATCACCGCCGCACTGAATGGCAAGAGTGAGATGCTGTCGATCACCGACGACAAGGGTCGCGAAGTCGTGGTGCCGAGCGCCAAGGTCGCCTACGTCGAGTTCGGCGCGCCAGAAGGCGCACGCAAGTTGGGCTTCGGAAGCTGACCTCACCGCGGCTCATCGACCGCCGCCTCCTGTTCGTCACAGGCAAGGGCGGGGTGGGCAAGTCGAGCATCGCTGGTGCGCTCGCACGCGTCGCGGCGAACGAGGGCAAGCGAACGCTGGTGGTCGAGATGGACGCCAAGGGCGCCCTCGCCCAAACGCTGAACCAATCCGAACTCTCCTTCACACCACGCGAGGTCGCCCCGAACCTGTTCGCGATGGCGATGAACACCGAGGACGCACTGCGCGAGTACTTGAAGCTGTTCGTGCGCATTCCGTTCATTACCAGTATCGGACCGCTCGCCAAGATGTTCGACTTCGTCGCACAGGCAGCACCAGGCGTGAAAGAGATCCTCGCGGTCGGGAAGTTGTGCTGGGAGGTGCGCGAGCGTCACTACGACGTCGTCATCGTGGACGCCGAGGCAACCGGGCACATCGTGGCCCAGGTCGACGCACCGGCCTCACTTGCGCGACTCGTGCAGGTCGGCATCATCCGTGATCAGACGCGCTGGATGCAGGAGATCCTCCACGATGCACGCACGACCGGTGTGGTGGTCGTGACGACCCCCGAGGAGATGCCCGTCGTCGAGACGATGTCGCTCATCGACACGTTGACCTCGACGACGAACGTGCCCGTTGCTGGGGTGGTCGCCAACCGCGTCTACGACGACGTGACGACACCGGACGACCGGCGACTCCTGCGCGACGTGCTGTCGTCACTCGCAACCCTCGACACCCAACTCGCTCGTGACGTGCGAGCGATCGGTGCCGTGGCGACGCTGTCGGCCGAGCGCCGGGAGCGAGCAGAGGAACATCTGTCGACGTTGTCTGCGTACCTGACCGCGAGGAAGGTTCCCCTCACCGTGGTTTCCGACCTGCGTGTGGCAAGTACGAAGATCAACGAGGCGCTTACCGAAGCACTCGCAGAGGAACTGTCGTGAACGGCGCCGAAGCACTCGTCGGTGATTCGTCGCTCGTCGTCGTGTGCGGCAGTGGTGGGGTGGGCAAGACCACGATGGCCGCTGCCCTCGGTACGGCGCTCGCGACAACGCGGGATTCGCGGGTCTTGGTGCTCACCGTCGATCCCGCCCGCAGGCTCGCAGACGCGCTCGGACTGAGCGGCATCGGCAACGAACCGGTCCGCGTCGATCTGGCCGCGCACGCAGGCAGAGGATCGCTGCACGTTGCGATGATCGACACGAAGGTGAGCTGGGATGCACTCATCGATCGCCACGCGCCAACGCCGGACATTCGCGATCGTGTGCTCGCCAATCCGCTCTATCGCAACCTCACCGAGCGTTTCGTGCACTCACACGACTACATCGCCATGGAACGTCTGTACGCCGAGTATTCGTCGGGGAACTACGACGTGATCGTCGTCGACACGCCACCGTCGCGCAATGCGCTCGACGTCCTCGACGCCCCACGACGCATGCGGGAGTTCTTCGGCTCACGCCTGCTCAAGTTGCTCACGACGGCGACCTCGACGGGCGTGCTCTCGCTTGCGTCGAGACCGTTCTTCCAGATCGCCGATCGCATCCTCGGCCAGCGCTTCCTCGGTGACATCGCTGAATTCTTCACGTTGCTGCGTTCCATGGAGGCGGGTTTCGTGGCGCGAGCAACCGACGTGGAGCGCACGTTGCAGGACGAGCGCACCTCCTTCGTCGTCGTCACCACGCTCGAGACTGCACCGCTGTATGAAGCGCAGTACTTGCTCGCGGAGTTGACCAAGCGAAAGTTCGGACTTCGTGGCGTCGTCGCCAATCGGGTGATCGACCACGGTGTGGTCTCTTCTGCCCGCGACGCAGCCGATCGGCTCGGTGTGGTGACGCAGGACTCGGCGGTCGTCGGAGAACTCCTCGGCGTGCATCCCGGGGCGACCGCGGTCGACGTGCGTCGCGTGGTGGCCGGTGCGCTCGATCGTGTGACCGCGATCGATTCGGTCGCAAGCACCCAGGAACGCAGGCTCGAGCAGTTGCGAGCAGCACTCACACCGCTCGGGGCGAACGTGTGGATCTCGGGTCTCAGGGGCTCGGACATCACCGACGTCGCATCCCTCGTCGACCTCGGTCGAAGCGTCACGCGCACGTAGGGCAGACTGGGGGAACCGTATGCCGACCCTCGTCGAACTCGCCAACGAACACACGAACCTCGACGACGAGGCGATCGATCACCTCTCCACACTTGTATCTGAGTGGGGGATGCTCGCGGACTTCTCCTTCGCCGACATGCTCTTGTACCTGCGCGATGCGTCGGGGAAGTGGATGACCTCCGCCCAAGTGCGCGCAGCTACCGGTCAGACCTTGTATCAAGCCGACTACGTGAATTCTTGGGCGAGCGAAAGCGAATGTCTCGTGCTCGATCGCTGTCTTGCCGAGGGCGAGATCGTCACTGGCGAAATCTTCGTGCAGGCCATCGGCGGACCGGCGAACATGCTCGCCATTCCGGTGCGCTTCAACGGCACGATCATCGCGATCCTCACACGCGAGTGGGTGACCGACAACGCCCGTCGCCCCGGTCAGCTCGAGAGCACGTATGCCGACATCTTCACGCGACTCTCCGAGATGGTCGCCGCCGGCCTCTATCCGTTCGCGAGCGGCGTCGCCGACGCGGGCGTCGCACCGCGAGTGGGTGACGGCGTCGTCGTGCTCGACGCCCAGACGCGCGTGCGTTACGCGTCGCCGAACGCGGTGTCCGCGCTCCATCGAGTCGGCGTGAGCACGAACGCGGTCGGACTGACGCTCGCCGAACTCGGCGTCGCCGAGAGCGTCGCGCGACACTCCTTCGAGCGTCGCGAACCGGTGATCGAAGAAGTCGAGCAGACCGCCGAGGTGACGTTGTTGATTCGCTGCATTCCGCTGCTCAAGGAGAAGGGCTCGACGCCCGAGATCACGGGCGGGGTGTTGCTCCTGCGCGACGTCTCCGAACTTCGTCGCCGCGACCGGTTGCTGTTGACCAAGGACGCCACGATCCGCGAGATCCACCACCGCGTGAAGAACAACCTGCAGACGATTTCGTCCCTGCTGCGCCTGCAGGCTCGTCGACTCACGTCACAGGAGGCCAAGGACGCAGTCAGCGAGTCCGTGCGTCGCATCCGCACGATCGCCCTCGTGCACGAGACGCTCTCGCGCGAGCCCGGCGAGGACATCGCCTTCATCGAGATCGTGCGGCCGCTGATGCGCCTCGTGGAGGAGGGACTCCAGTCGACGGATCGCCCCGTGCGCTTCGAAGTGAAGGGCGACGGCGCGCGTCTCCCGGCGACCGTGGCGACCCCGCTGTCGGTCGTCATCTTGGAGCTCTTGCAGAACGCGGTCGACCACGGATTTCCCGAAGGGAGCGAGGGCGGCAACGTGCTCGTGCAGTTGTCGCACGACGACGACGCGCTCTACGTGCGGGTGAGCAACGACGGCATCGCCCTCAAGCCGGACTTCAACTTCACGACCGCGACCGGGCTCGGACTGTCGATCGTGCGCACCCTCGTGACGACCGAGCTCGCCGGCACGATCACGATGCGCGCCGCAGTCGACGGCGACGCGAAGGAAATCGGTCTTGCACACCTCGGTGCCGGTCGCGGCACGGTGGTCGACCTGCGCGTCCCGGTGGACGCGAGCTGACGAACTAGGCGGTGGCGCGGGCCGCGCGACGCTCGGCGGCCATCTGACGGCGGATCTGACGACGCTCGTCTTCGGAGGTGCCGCCCCAGATGCCACAGTCCTGGTTGGTCTCGATCGCGAAGTCGAGGCATTCCTTCTTCACGCCGCACTCGCGACACACGTTCTTGGCTTCGCTGATCTGCAGCAACGCCTGACCGGTCGTGCCGATGGGGAAGAACAGTTCGGGATCGGTGTCCCTGCAGAGAGCCTGCTTTCGCCATTCGTAGTCGGCTGATCCAAGAGCAAGGCTGGTGGCAAGTATCGACAAGACAATCCCCCGATTGACGATGGTGGCTAAGACGCCGTCACGATAGGCGGGGACCTCCTCGGTTGCAAGAGGTTGCCACAAACTTTTTCTGACAATCTCGTGACGCATCGACCGCTACCCTGCGGGTGTGACATCTGGCCGCTGGTTGCCATACGGAACTGCACAACGCCCACAGATCATGGCCCATCGCGGTGCATCGAAGGCCGAGCGTGAAAACACAGTGATGGCATTTGCCGTCGCACGAACGATGGGAAGCCACGCGGTCGAACTCGACGTGCGTCGCTGTGGCTCCGGAGAACTCGTCGTGCATCACAATCCGGTCCTCGACGACGGCTCGCCGCTCACCGCACACTCGCTGAAAGATCTTCCGTCACACATCCCGACGCTCGATGCCGCACTCGATGCGTGTGCAGGCATGTGGGTGAACGTGGAAATCAAGAACGACCCGAGCGAACCCGACTTCGACGCCTCGGAATCGATCACCCGGGACACCGTCGAATTGCTGCGCCGACGTGGTGCGCCAGACCAGTGGCTCGTGTCGTCGTTCCGCCGCGAGACGATCGACGAAACCGCACGTTTGTGGCCGGAACTCTCAACCGCGTACCTCGTCGTCGACGTCGACGATCCTGCGTCGCTCGCCAAGGACCTCGTCTCCTCAGGTCACCAGGCGCTCCACCCGTACGTGAAGACGCTCACCCGTGAGACCGTCGAGACCATGCATCGTCATGGTCTTGCCGTCAACACCTGGACCTGTGACGACCCAGCTCGGATGGCAGAGCTCATCTCCTGGGACATCGACGGCATCTGCACGAACGTGCCGGACGTCGCGCTGAAGATCGCGGGGAACTAGAACTCGCCGCGTGGGCGAACGAGGAGCAATGCATCCTCGCAGTGCTCGATCTCGAGCGTCGTGGTCTCGCCCAAGTAGTCCCCGTCGAGCTGGTAGGGGAACGGCGCAGGGAACGTGAACTTCACGCGGTCGACGTCGGTTGCGATGTCGATGCCACCCGACGGGCGAAGGCCGCCACGACGCAGCGCCGAATACAGCGTGCGCAGGATCAGCGGGGTGGTCATCTTGCGGAACGTGACGGCAACGAGCTTCTTTTCGAGCGATGCCGCACTCGACAGATGGATCGGGTACTTGCCCACGTAGGTGTAGGGATTGGTGTTCAGCACGACGCTGAAGAATCCGTTCGGGATCTTGCGTCCGTCGACGTCCATGGTGAAGTGCGGGAACTTGCGGCTGTAGCCGACGAACCACTGCTGGAAGGCTGCATACGCGAACAGTGGCTGTCCGATCAGGCGCTTGAACGATGAACGGCGCTCGACTTGTTCGACGACCGCGGCGTCGTAACCGATCCCGGCGTGGAAGCAGAAGTAGCGACCATTCGCCTTGCCGAGGCTGACCCGCTCGATCTCATTGCGCTCGATGGCACCCTCGAGCTGGGTGAGCGCGACCATCGGGTCATTGGAGATCCCGAGGGTGCGCACGAAGACGTTGGTGGACCCACCCGGAAGCATGGCGAGCGCGGTATTGCTGCCCGCGAGACCGGTGGCGACCTCGTTCAACGTGCCGTCGCCGCCGAAGGCGACCACGGCATCGAGCCCGCGGGCGGCCGCGTCCTGGGCGAAGCGCGTGGCATGACCCCGCTCGTTGGTCTCGACGACCTGCACGTCGTGGTTGCGTGCCAGGTGCTGGTGGACCAGAACGGTGTTTTTCGGGGTCACCGAGGAGGCGAACGAATTGACGATGAGAAGAATTCGCAAGGTGCCCAAGTTTACAAGCGCACAAAGGCGAATTTCAGGGTGGCGGG
>CAYSRZ010000063.1:0-6077 GCA_964433615.1 uncultured Acidimicrobium sp.
TGTCGCACGGTACCTTTTCGTCGTTGGAGGACACACATGAGCACGACCACACCACTCAGACTGCACCACACCGCATATCTGTCGAAGGACCTCGAGGCGACTCGTGCCTTCTATGAAGACCTCGTCGGCCTGCCACTCGTGGCCACGTGGTCCGAGTCGGACGAGCTGTTCGGCGCAGTCCGCGTCTACTGCCACTGCTTCTTCGGGATGCCCGACGGCAGCGCGCTCGCGTTCTTCCAGTTCGCCAACAAGGCCGATCAGGACCAGTTCGATCCAGACCTCACGCCGTCGCCGTTCAGGCACATTGCGTTGAACGTGACCAAGGAGACCCAAGACGCGATCTTCGAGCGTCTGCAGAAGGCGAACTGGAAGCCGGAAGGCACCTACGTGCTCGAGCACGGCTACTGCCGCTCGCTGTACACCGAGGACCCGAACGGCATGCTGCTCGAGTTCACCTGTGACGCCCCAGGCGCCGACAAGATCAACGCCGATCGTCGCAAGGACGCACACGCCACCTTGAAGCGTTGGCTCGCGGGCGACCACACCAGCAACAACACCTACCGCTAGTCGACGGCCAACCCCCCGATGGCCAACTCGTCGATCCTGTTCGTCCACGGGTCGTTTTTCTCCGCCTGGACGTGGCTACCCGTGATCGAACGGCTGACCCGTCGCGGACTCGACTGTCATGCAGTCGAGTTGCCCTTCACGTCGCTCGCAGACGACGTCACCGTCGTGCGCGAGCGGCTCGAGAAGTTGGCGGCAAAAGGTCCGGTGACCGCCGTGTGCCACAGCTACACGGGGATCACCTTGTCGATCGCAGGACATGCCGCATCACACCTCGTCTACGTCGCGGCGCGCATGCCGGCCCTCGGTGAGTCGCAGGTTGAGCTGAACAAGGACTGGGGCAACCCCGAGTTTCGTTCGTGTTTTTCGATCGACGCACACGGCACCATGTCGCTCGGCGACGGCGCGGTCGACTACCTGTTCAACCGCACGCCAGCGAACCTCGCGCGCATGGCGATGGCAGGTCGTCGGTCGATGACGAGTGAGATTCCAGCCGTGCCGCTCGAGTCGCCCGCGTGGCTGAACGTGCCGAGTAGTTACCTCGTGTGTCTCGACGACAAGGCCGTCAACGTCGACCAGCAGAAGATGCGTGCGGGATGGGCGAAACACTCCGTCGAGATCGATTGCGACCATTCGCCGTTCTTTTCGGCTCCGGATGCGACGGCGGAGTTCATCGCCGACACCCACCTTGCGGAGGTCGGCTCGTGACTCAGCGGGCGAGCGGGGGCGAGACGGGGAGCGTGCCCATGCGCTCGAAGTCCGCGGAGATGGCCGCGGCGGTGGCGAGCAGTTTGGGAAGGTGTTCGCCTTTCAGCGTCGCGATCGACGTCTCGGAGGCGTTCACGGTGACGTTGACGGCCGCCACGATCGAGCCCTTGCCATTGCGCACTGGGGCGGCGATCGAACGGATGCCGAGCGAGAGCTGTTCGTCCGACATCGCCCATCCGCGCTTGCGGATCTCTGCCAGGCTCGCATCCAGTTCCTTGCGCGAGAACTTCGCTCGTGGGACGACCCCCGATGCGGATGGCTTCTTGACCACCGCGTCGAGTTCCTTGGGCGTCAGTTCCGACAACAACACTCGACCCATCGACGTGGCGTACGCGGGGAACCGGGTGCCGATCTGCACCGACAACCCGATGATCTTGGGGACCGCCACGCGCGCGGTGTACACGATGTCGGATCCGTCGAGTTGCGACATCGAGGACGACTCCTTGGTCTTGGACACGAGTGACTCGAGGTGCGGCCGGGCGATGTCCCACATTCCCCGCGCATTGATGTATGCGGTACCGAGTTCGAGCACCTTTGGCGTGAGCTCGTACATGCCGTCGAGGGAGCGCACGTATCCGAGGCTCTCGAGGGTGAGCAGGAGCCGTCGCGTGGTCGGTCGGGCGAGCTTGGTCGCTGCCGCCACGTCGCTCACCGAGAGCGCGAGGTGCGAGACGGAAAACGCCCGAATGACGGCGAGACCACGGGCGAAGGCCTCGACGAAGTCCGGTTCACGAGATGCTTGGGCCATGGCAAAGTTCCGGTCCCAACTGTCGCACATCCACCCCAACACGAGCCAATGGAGTCCCTGCCATGCCTGACAACGCACGTCCCCTCGAAGGTCTCCTCGTCGCCGATTTGTCCCGTGTGCTCGCTGGACCGTACTGCACGATGTTGCTCGCCGACATGGGTGCGACCGTGATCAAGGTCGAAAGTCCGGGCGGCGACGACACCCGCACGTGGGTTCCGCCCGTCAAGGACGGCGTCGCCACGTATTACATGTCGATCAACCGGAACAAGAAGTCGATCGTGCTCGACTTCGGCAAGGAAGAGGACCTGGTGCTCGCCCGCGAGCTCGTCTCCCGTGCCGACATCTGCGTGGAGAACTTCAAGGTCGGCGGACTGCGCAAGTTCGGTCTCGACTACGAGAGCGTGTCGGCGTCGAACCCGGGTCTCGTCTATCTCTCGATCTCTGGTTTCGGAACCAAGGAGGGTGCGAAGCTGCCCGGCTACGACTTGATCGTGCAGGCGGTGTCCGGTCTCATGAGCTTGACGGGCGAGCCCGACGGACCTCCTTTCCGCGCCGGGATCTCCGTGTTCGACGTGATGGCCGGTCTGCACGGCACGATCGGCGTGTTGGCGGCGTTGAACGAGCGGTCGAACACGGGCAAGGGTCAACACGTCGAGGTCAACTTGTTGTCCTCGGCGATGTCGGGTCTCGTCAACCAGACGGCGGCCTACACGCTCGCCGGAGTCGTGCCGTTCCGCATGGGCAACGCACACCCGAGCCTGTTCCCCTACGAGGCGATGCCGACGAAAGACCGCGACCTGATCATCGCAGCCGGCAACGACAAGCAGTTCCGCGCGTTGTGCAAGGTGCTCGGCATCGAACACCTTGCCGACGACCCGCGCTTTGCGATCAACGCCGATCGCACCAAGAATCGTGAGGAGCTGCGTCCGCACCTGCTGGAGGCCCTCGCCAAGTGGAATTCGGACGACTTGTTCTACGCACTGAACGACGTCGGTGTGCCGTGCGGTCCGATCAACTCGATCGGCGACGGCGTGGAGCTCGCCGAAAAACTCGGACTCGCACCACGGGTGTCGGTCGGCGAAGGGGACCGCAAGGTCGACCTCGTGCGCAACCCGATCACGTTCTCGACGGGAGAACTCAACTACACGATGCCGCCTCCGGCCCTCGGTGAACACACCGAGGAGATCCGCGAGTGGCTGACGAAAGGGAAGTGACCACCATGGCTGATCAACCCACCTACCGCACCGGACTCGGCACCTCGGATGCCGACTCGATCACGTTGCTCGGTCACGACCTGGCGAGCGAACTGCTCGGCAAGATCAGCTTCGGTGAACTCGCCTTCTATCTCATCGCCAAGAAGCGTCCGACGAAGGGCCAGCTCGTGATGTTCGAGGCGGTGCTCACCGCACTCGCCGACCATGGCTTCACGCCGACCGCCATCGCCGCACGACTGACCTACGCGAGCGCACCGGACTCGTTGCAAGGGGCGCTTGCCGCCGGACTGTTGGGTGGCGGATCCCGCTTCTTGGGCGTGACCGAGGACTGCGCCCACTTCCTCGCCGCAGAGCTCGCCCGAATCGGGGAGACCCCGACGACGAGCGACGGGTGGGACGCGGTCGCCCTCGAGAGCGTGCGCCTGCAACGTGAGAAGGGCAAGTTCGTTCCCGGACTCGGTCATCCCGTGCACAAGCAGGGTGATCCCCGCACGCCGGTGCTCATGCAACTGGCCCGCGACAACGGCACCTTCGGCGCACATTTGGCGCTCTTCGAGGCAATCGGACGCGTGCATCCGCAGGTGCTCGGCAAGACGCTGCCGTTGAACGGGGCGGGAGTCTGCGGGGCGGTGCTCGCCGACGTGGGGTTGCCGATGGGCGTGATGCGCGGGGTCGCGTTGTTGGCGCGCTGCGCCGGACTGCTCGGCCACATCGTCGAGGAGCAGACCCACCCGGTGGGGATCGACATCTACATGAACGTCGACCGCAACATCGACTACCAGCCACCCCGCTGACCCCTTGTTTTTCGCCCTTTCGGGGCGCCGGATGGTCCGCCAAGGGGTGGTCCGCCTAGTGGTAATTTGTCCGTTAGTCGGACACACCGGCTGAACCATCACATGGGGGTAATAAAAAAATGGGCAACCTAGCACCCAGCGCTTCACAGCGTTGGCACAAATGGGTGGAGGATCACCCCGTTGGCGGCCTTGCCGTCATCGGCGTCATCGCCACCCAACTCGGCACGTACTTCGGGTACGTGTTCCCGGCCGTCGGTCTTCCGACGCTTCCTTGGCCGATGTATAACGGCGCCTTGGCGCTCGGCATCAACGGTCCAAGCTGGGGCAGCTACTTCAACGCGGACTTCACCATCGCCGGCACCAACGCCGGTTGGTTGTTCTTCTCGGGGCAGGCGCTGCACTTCGTCAACGGCATCGTGTTCGCGATGCTCTTCGGCATCTTTGCTCACAAGCAGATTCCGGCGAAGGGACACGTGGCCAAGGGCCTCATCTACGGCATCGTCATGACGATCATCAGCGCGGGACTCCTGGTTCCGTACGCCTACGTGGCGGAGCAGGGCTACGGCCTGTTCCTCTTCGACGGCCCTGATGGTTGGAAGCTGCCGGCAGGCATCCTGATCTGGCACCTCATCTACGGTGCGATGATCGGTCTGTTGTACCAGCCGAAGAACAGCGACTAGTCACGCTCGTTCGATAACGAAGGAAGGCGCCCGAACCCAGCGATGGGGTCGGGCGCCTTTTTCGTTTGTTCGACCGACCTAGGCGAACAGTCGAGTCGCCGCGAGCTCGCAGCCCTTGGCGAGCGAGGCGAGCTTGGCGAAGGCGACGTCGGGGTCGATCGTCGTCGTGCCGACGTGCACCGAGAATCCGCAGTCGACGCCGGCGAGCAGGCGATCGGGTGGCACCACTTCGGCCCAGCGGGCGAGGCGTTGGGCGATCACCTCTGGGTGTTCGATGTAGTTGGACTGCGGTTCGATGACGCCCGGGCAGATGAACTTGTCCTTGGGCACGCCGAGTTCCTTCAGCACCGCCCACTCGTGGCTGTGGCGCGGGTTCGCGCCCTCGAAGAGCACGGTCTGGGGCTTGGCGGTCCAGACGATGTCGATGATGTCTTCGATCGGCACGTCGTGGTGGTGCGGTCCGGGATAGTTCCCCCAGCACAGGTGCATGCGGAGCTGTTCGGCGGGGATGTTGCGCACCGCATGGTTCAACGCCTCGATGTTCGTGCGGATCGTGGCGCGGAACTCGTCACGGGACAACGTTGCATATGCCGAGTGGCGACCCATCGCAAGATCCGGGCAGTCGACCTGGACCACTGCGCCGGCTGCGGCGATCGCCTCATATTCGAAGCGCATCGCTTCGGCAATCGCAAACACGTACTCCTCGCGGGTCGAGTAGTGGTCGTTGCCGAAGAACACCGACACGACACCCGGGGACGCCGCACTCGTGAAGATGTCCGTGTGGCCGTGTTTCTTGGCCGCCGCCGACAACTCCACCATGTCCTTGACGGCAGCCTCGCGGTCGATCACCGTGATCGGTCCCGTGCAGGCAGGGGCTGACCGCTTGCGTCGACCAGGGTTGCCGGCGACGGCTTCTGCACTGCGCGGGAAGTCGACCAAGTCCTCGAAGAAATACGACTGCACGGACTCGCCGGCAAAGCCGGACAGGCGGTCCTTCACGTAGGTGGCATAGGAGGGCTTCGACATCTCGCCGTCGTTGATGATCGTCACCCCTGCATCGACCTGGCGCTTCACCACTTCGTTGATCGCCGCGACGACGCGCTCGTCGAGGGCCTTGCGGTCGACGGGAATCCCGTCGCCGACTGCCCACATCAGCTTGATGAGGTCGTCAGGTCGGGGCAGGCTGCCGGTGTGGGTGCAGGGAATGGTGTTGGGTGTGCGGGGCACGTGGTCCTCCTCGGGTGCGTTCCACGTACCTTAGGTGAAAACGTACGTCCGTCCGCCTAGCGGGCGAGACGTCAGTCGCGTG